>JAPPOR010000850.1 GCA_028817905.1 Myxococcales bacterium | reverse complement strand
ACCAACTCGCGAGTGGATCGCGCGGGGCTTCGGCTTCACGGGGCTTCGGCGAGTGTGCCGATGAATGCGCGGGACGGCCGCGGCGTCGTGCTATGAGGCAAATGGACGGTTGCATCCCCACCTGAGTGCCATGCCTCCCGAAGCGCCACATTTGGAAACCCGCCACGCGTCAGCTCCCGGTCACCCGACCGCTGTTCCAGGTGAGGTGGCGGGGCCGGCCGGGCCGGGCGCCTCGGCGGCAGCCCGTCCCCTGACCGGCTCGCGCGCTCTGATCAGTGCCCGTATCTTGACATGGGTTGCGGTGAGCGTTTGGCTGCCGCTGCTAGGGTTGAGCTGGCACTACTTTGGATGGGAGTGGCTCCGAGGCTGGCGTGTGTTGATTCCGACCTTCCTGTGCGCCCTTTATGCGCCCCTGTCATCGCGACCTTTCGGTCGGAACAGGGGCCTCGCATACGGCGCGATCGTGGTCGCACTGGTCGCGCTGCTCATATGGCCGCTGTGGGTTGCTGGAATGTGCCTGGTCGGCCTGTTCTCTCTGGAAGGCTTCCATTTCATGGTTCGCTAGCGACCTTGAGTTCGTGGTTCGCGAGCTAGCAACTCGGAGCGCGGGTTGGGGCAGGCGCTGCGAAGCGTCGAGCCCGGGGGCGTCTGCACCACGGTGGGGCTCTTCGTACGGCGCCGAACGCCGATACCGCTGTTTCAGATGTTCCTCGACGGTGTCACCCTACGAACGGGTCTTGCCAACGCCCGACCTCATATTCATGAAGTCATTCAGCTGGTCGCCGATGGACGCTTCGACCCAACGCCCGTTCACTCCCATGTGGCACCCTGGGAAGACGCCCCGAAGGCGTTCGTGAAGCAAACCACCAAGGCTATCATCACCCGGTATCCCCAGGGCGATGCGGACGATCCCGCGCCCAACGGAGGACCGCGCTCTTGGTCCGGATCATCTACGACTTCGACGTCCCCCTTGGGTGCCTCTTCGTATGGCATAGGAGTCTGCCCTGAACCGGTTAGCTCGGACGCGTCACTGCGATCAGCCCTTGCCGCGGGCGACTGTTGGCGAGCCGCCATGTGACGGACCGATCCGGTAGGCCGTCGCAGCCCTGCTCGCTGAGGCCGTTGCGGATGCGAGCAGGATCGAAGACGCGGTGCCCGAGCCACGGAAGAAGGTGGGGGGGCGAGCACAGGATACGATCATCCACTGCTGCTGCGTCACTGGCGGGACTGCGATCTGGTGCGGTTACTGTTGGGCTTCGTTTTGATCTTCTTCGTGGCTGGCGGCGGCGCGGGGCTCGTCTGGTGCTGCATCTTGATCGTGAACTCCCCGTCCCCGTCGTACCCCGTGAACGTGAAGTAGTATTTGTATGAACCACTCGGCAGGCTCAGCGATGTCCCGTCCGCCCCAGGCCGAATCGTCAGGTGCGGCTTCACAGGTCTGTCGCCCGCGGTACGTGGCATTCTCCATAGCGAACCGTAGGTCGCAAAGCCTCCGGAAGCTCCGCGAAGAGTTAACCTCACAGCAGGCATTCATTCCCCCTAGATTCCCGTGCACTTCGATCCGGCCACAAGCGTCTCCATTCCGCAAGCCCCCATGTGGGCTGAGCATGTACCACGGAGCAGCGAAGAATAGCCTCGTCGAAAAGGAGGATTGCATATCTCCATTCTCCTGATCGTATCTTCCGTCATTTCGACCTTCCCTTCAAAAAGGGCGTCCGGTCGAAACGGGGCCTACACCAGTCCAAACCCCGAACCATCGCTACGACTCGCGAGGCGTCAGTCTACGCAGGACGCTGACCGGGCGATTTCTGATTCGCCGCACTTTCAGTCAGGCCCTGGACAATGCCACTGGCGCCTCCCGCAGGGCAGAACGGCGTAGCCCGTCGCCCCCAAGAAGCCGTACGACCCACGCCCGGCAGCCTGGCGTGCTATGGCTGACACAGCTGGACGTCGTGAACCGTGTATCCGCCGACTGCGCCTGCATCCCAGAACGACATCACGCTTATCTGCGTCGATGTCCATGTTGAGGGGGATGCGAGCGGGTCCCATTCCGTGATCTCGAAACACTTCTCGGCGCGCCCGCTGGGCGCCACCACCCAGAGACTAGACCAGGCATTCTGCCAGTCCGGACCCACGTTCTCGAAGATGTTGAACAGTGCCGAGTAGTCCGACGCGCCAGACACCTCGTAGTCAACGCACAATCTGAGGGGTGGTGTGGGCAGCCCGGAACCGCTCTTGACCATGAGAACATGATCCCTGGCCCCAACAGGCGAAATCTCAGTACCATACGTGTAATTCGTGTTTACCCAACATCCGTCATCGTTGCTGCAGACCGTGCCCGTCCCGCTACAAGTGCAGTCCACGCCGGGTGTACAGGCCGTCAGGTTGCACAGCCTGTTCCATTGCCGCTGTGTAGACAGGCTACCAAGTAGATTCGGCCGTCCCGAGCAGTCCGACGGGCACGGGTCCACCGTGCACGACTGTTTCCTGTATGTCCCCGACAAGCTACCGTCGTTGCAGCTGATCGACTCGGATGAGCACGACCCTCCGCAAGGCGCCGTCGCATTCTCGTATGCCGGTGTCGAATCGCCATGGGCCAGCGTTCCACCCCACGGCAGCGAGCAGTCCGACGGGCACGGGTCCACCGTGCACGACTGTTTCCTGTATGTCCCCGACAAGCTACCGTCGTTGCAGCTGATCGACTCGGATGAGCACGACCCTCCGCAAGGCGCCGTCGCATTCTCGTATGCCGGTGTCGAATCGCCATGGGCCAGCGTTCCACCCCACGGCAGCGAGCAGTCGACGTGCGGCTCGGCTATCGTGAAGTAGCCCCCCCAACCAGGGGTGTTCTCATCACGCACGCAGAGATACCAGTCGTGGCCGGCCGAGAACGCTTCGTCGAAGACGATATTCGGAGCCGTACCCGTGTTTCCACCCGATGCATCCTGATACTGCACGCACCCTGAGCCGGTTTCGCAGTCGCCGTCGGTGCAATCATTGCGCTCCCCCTTGCGAAACTCGACGGAGACCCCGGCGGGGATGTTCGCCGACTCCCAAATCGCGGTGATCTTGTCCCCGTACTCGAAGTACTCGCCCCCGGAGGTCGAGCAGGTCTCGCCTGGATCACATGTGCCGTCCGGGAATATGACCCTGATGCTGGGCTCACCTGGATCGTTTCGCTCGATCTCAAGCGATGGGCAGTCGGACGCCACGATAATCGGAGCAGTGTCATCGTCCGGGTGAACGTGGACAACGGCGCCATCCCACCACATCCGGCCGGACTCGAACTCCTGACCAATGTGCCCAGCATCGGTCAGGTGTTCTTCATTCTTAGGAGCGCCGAGAAATTTGGCCCCGGCGACACCCTCGCCATTAGGCTCAGCCGCGGTGCGCAGGCATTTGTAGGCACCCCAGAACCCCGAGTGAATTCGGAAGGCAGCGCTCATCGCCGAGTTGAAAGCCAGCGCAGAGTCCCCGTCCCCATCGCGCGGGCAGCTCGCCGCCTGCAGGTAGTCCTGAAGCTGAACTCCGTGCACCTCATGGACCAGGTTCGTTGGGCAGCCGATCATCCCGTCCCAACGTCGGTGGGCTTCCTCGAATGCCGTCCGCATTATGACATCTGCGAGGACCTCATGTACCCCCACGGAACTGCTGTCGGAGCAAAGGCAACCGTCGCTAGTTGTCGGCGGACAAGTGGCCCACAAGTGATGATCCCCACAGCCCGTATAGGACTCTCCGGCCGGTGGGTAGTAGTCCTCGGCACTGTCCGTAGAAGAGGACGTGCGCCCGTAGATGTCGTATGGATCGACAATCGGCGGGCCCTTGTATCGACCGGTGTTCACTTCGAAGTGCAGGTGCGCCCAGCTCGTGTCCGTGCTGCCCGTGAAGCCGACGAGAGCGCCGACCTCGACGGGCGTCCAGGCCGAGTAGTCAGTGCTATGTTGGGAGCCACTCACGATGTAGCTGTCGTCATCGTGCGCGCCCCTCGGTCGGAGATGCGCGTAGATGAGATGGTATGGCACCAGATCGACGCTCCCGTTCGAGCCGGGCACCGGGCCGGTTCGGTAGCATCGGATCTGGACGAACTCGCCGTAGCCGTAGCCACCGGCGTACTGAGTGCTGCGCTGGGCGACCCCGGCGCACGCCGCATAGGTCCGGGTTCCCTCAGGAACGAGATAGTCGATCGCGTCATGGTGCAGGTGGACCGCGTGGTTTTGGTCCCAGTTATACTCCCAGCCATTGCGAACCACGGTATCCGCTGCAAGGGGATGAAACAGAAAAGCCGGAGTACCGTAGGCGTTGCCTCCCAGCGCCCGCGCTTCGCAACTTGCGACCCCTGGGAGGTTCTCAACGCAAAACTTGCCCTCTGCGCCACAGTCACGCACAAGGCCGTCGACACGCGCCAAATTGCCTGCGCAGCCGCTCTTCGACTCGTCCTCCTCGGCGCCGTACGACGCATCCCGCGCGCCACCATCGGCTGAGCCACCTGCACAATCGCACATAGACCAGACGCCGCTGTCTTTGCAGATCTGAACGCTAGAGGTTGCGCCCCTACAGGGACACTCTTGTGCGGCTCCCGGCACACCACACGTCTCCTGAATCCCGCGACTCTCATCAGAACAGTCGCAGGAAGCGACGGAAATCAACCCTATCCAGCAGACTCTCCAAGTTGCCCTCATCTGGCGCTCCTCGTCACGTTTCTCGGGTGAACGTCACCCGTCTCGTTCATCAGCCCGGCCACCAAGAACCGTTTCGAGCCCCTTCGTGACGCTGCCGTCGTCGTGATCCCACAAGACGCGCTGCTCCGAGCCCACATGCGCGTGGTCCACGAGCCCGACCTTGTTGCTGAACGCCAGCCCACCCTAGCGCGTGTCACT
>JAPPOR010000735.1 GCA_028817905.1 Myxococcales bacterium | reverse complement strand
CTCCCCCGCGGTACCTGTTGCGTTCTCCCTCCACATCTCCCTCTCCGTCGCGATCGCCATCACCGTCGCCATCGCCGTCGCCGTCGCCATCGCCATCGCCATCACCGTCGCCGTCGCCATCACCGCCACCGTCGCCGGCAATCCCCTGAGTGATGGTTGTTTGGTCTTCCTCGTCGTCACAGCCCAAGGTCCCCAGCGCCATGGCGAGCGCAATGCCAAGCAGCATCTTCATCGGTCGGCTCCTTCTGCAATTGAAATTGAAATTGAAAGACAATTTCAAAAACTAGCGACCATGTAGGACATCTTGGCTGGCAGCGCAACCCTGTTCTTTTCGACGAATGGCTCCACCAGTGAAAAGTGCTTTCATGATCACTAGCCACCTAGAGCGTCCTAATTATGGAAACACACCGGCTCTTCGAGACCGGGCGCACGGTCCGGGGGGGCTTCGCAACAACGTGGACCTCAACCTTCTGCCGCGGCCCCAGCTGCCCCTTTATGACAGTGACCTACGAGAACCGCGGCCCGCGGACGCGCGAGTGCGCGGCGCTCGAGGAATGTGACAGCAAAGGACATGCGAAGGGTCGCGTCCAGCGCTCGTCGGAGACTTCAGCAGGTCCTGGCGTGCGCTACGGACCACCGGAAAGGTGAAGTACTTGGAGCGCAAGCACAGGCCGGGCGAAGCGCCGCCGCGGCCTGGCACTTGGTGATCGCTCAGCCCGATTTGATCAGCGCGTCGCGCGCGAGCGCGAGCCGCTCGGCCACGGCCGCCTGTCGCCCCCCGGCGATCGCCGGTATGCGGACAACCTCCGCCCCGAGGGCCCGATACACCCGCTCGCACGCCACGGCCAGCCGCGCGATTTCGGGGGGGGAGTGGTAGGTCGTAGCGTCGCGCGCGTCCGGGATGGACTCGCACAGCAAAGCGATGCGAAACCGAAAGCGGCTGCATGGTGCCACCAGCGCTTGGCAGTCAACGCCGTCGACAAAGGCGAAGGCGAGCACGTCGCCGAGCGACCGGTCGAGCACGATGTGTTCCCGGGTAGGCAGCTGCGCCAAGCCAAGTTCGTTGCGCTCGAGGATGGTCATGGCTAGCGACCTGGTATCTCGAGTGAGGTCTTCCAAGGACTGGCCGCACGCGAGGGCCTGCTCGATGATCGCGCGCGCCGCCTCTGTCTGCACGCGATGCCCCAGGGCACCGAGCGCCTCCAGCAGGGTCGACTTGCCCGACCCTGGCGGCCCAGTGAGCACGGCCCAGTCGGTTTGCACCCCAGGGCGCGCAGCGAGCTGGGCTTCGACCGCGTTCACCAGTGCGCTGAGACGTTCCTGAAAACCCAAGATCGACTCCTTTGGGAATACCAAATGATATCAAGCGGAGGCACGAAACCGCCAGTCCGGATCCCCCATAGTCGCACGCGGCTCGTGCGGAAACCGGGGGCTTACAGTGCTTTCCTCGTGCTCCCCAAGGGTATTCCGCGCCCCCGTTGGTACTGTCCGTGCGGCAGGAGGGGGCCCGATGCACCTTCTATGCCCTTCGGCCCTCCACGTTGAGAACGGGGCGGCGGCGAACTCCTGAAGGACGGATCGGGTTTCTTACGGGGACCGGCTCGACGAAAATTGCGGCCGGCGGCTACCCACTGGCGTCGGATTGTCGTTGCGTGCTTCAAGTCGCGGGCAATGACGCGAGCCGCCTCGCGATAGACCTCATTGCCCGGGTCCAGGCGGCGGGCTTGTGCCAGGGTGCGGCTCGCAAGCAGCAGGGCTCCCGGGTCGGTCGCCTCCGATGCCAGCCGCTGCGTTTGCGCGATGTCGTGTAACAGCTGGGCTCGCCGCACGCGCCCGATCGTCCGACCATGGCGACGCAGGGCAGCTCGCAAGCGAACGCCCGAGCCCGCCCAATCTCCTTTCTCCGCCGCACTCAACGCCTCATCCACGCCGGGAACGTCCGGCGCCAGCAGCGAAACCTGCACAAGCATGCGCCGATGGTCGATCAAGACGCGCGCGCGCTGGATGAGCGTTAGCGTGACCTCCCGGCGCATCTCCTCCGAGTCCCCGCCCCGTTCAAACGCCCTCAACCACACGCGATGCCAGACGTTCATGCGGACCGCATCCCTGACGGTAACGGTAAGGGTCGCCCGCATCACTGGCATGTCCTGGGAGTTGCGGGAGGGTACGATGTAGCAGCTCAAGCTGTCACAAACGGTGCGCACAGGTGCGCCGAATTGGTGGTGCATCAACTCCGACAGATCGAGTTGCAGTTCCACGATGGCTGCCGCCCGGGGCACTGGCCCCCGTAGCAGGTGGGTGCGAAGCTCCTCCTCATCCAAGTGGTGAGTCTTGATATGACCGAACCGTTCCAGATGCTCCGCGAGCCCGCGCCCGATCCTCGCCTCCTCATCCAAGTGGCCGCGCAGAATGAAGACCTCAGGAAAGGCCCGCAGGGCGAGCCCAGCAGGTTGCATCGTGGTCGCGGTCAACCGAACCTCCCGTGCGCACCCAGGCATCAGTCCGGATACGAGCACGAAGGTGGGCGCCATCCACAGGGCTCGGAAGAGAGCCTTGAGAGGGTACAGTGACAACGTACATCCATGAGCCGAGCCCACCTGGGCGCCCATCGACGCGCTTGTTGCAGACGTAGCCCTCATGACTCCGTACGCTTGACGGCATTCCACAGTTCGTCCAGTTCCGCCGAAGTCAACTCCGACAGCGCCCGCCCATCCTGCTCCCTGGCCAGCACTTCCACGGCTCCGACCCTCTCGGCAAAGCGGGCCAGCGTCGCCCGCAGCGCGGCTTCGGGATCGATGTCCAGCTTTCGTGACAGGTTCGAAAGGGCGAATAGGACGTCCCCCAACTCGCGCTCCACTGCGGACCGATCGCCGTCGGCGCATGCCTGGTCGAGCTCTGCCAGCTCCTCGGAGACCTTGGCGCGGGCCCCCTCCGCCGCATCCCAGTCGAGCCCCACGCGTGCCGCCCGCTGTCCGATCTTGGTGGCCCGCAGCAGACTCGGCAGCGCCACGGGCACGCCGTCCAATAGCCCGCGCTCGCCCTTTTCACGTTCCTTGATCGCCTCCCAACGCATTCGGACGTCGTCCGATGTCGCAGCTTTCTCTTCTCCGAACACATGTGGATGGCGGCGCTCCATCTTGTCGCAAATACCCGCGATCACATCGTCGGGACCGAACCAGCCGTGCGCCCGCGCCAGCTCACTCTGAAACACGATTTGTAGCAGCAGGTCCCCGAGCTCTTCGCGCAACTCACCCGGGCGCCCGCGGTCGATCGCCTCCACGACCTCGTGGGCTTCCTCGATCACATAGGGCCGCAGACTCTGCAAAGTCTGTTCGCGATCCCAGGGACATCCATCTGGCCCGAGGAGCTGCTGCATGATACGCACCAGCCGAGGTAGGCTCCCGCCGTCCTGCCGGTCGCGCATGGCTAACCTGTACCACGCGTGATCCCGAGGGCCAAGGGCACTTGATCTGCTAGGCTGTTGCGGAAACATTCCGCCTGCGGCCGCACCAAGCTCCCGCGGCCCCCCGGCACCGCAGCCCATGCGCTACAAGAAATCAGAACTGAGCGTGGACCAAATAGTGGGTGCGAGTATCCGAGTGCTCGCCCGCCAGGGATACGCCCGCACCTCCCTTATGGACATCGCCAAAGAGGTCGGCATGTCGAAGGGTGCCGTCCACTATCATTTTCCCACCAAGGAAGCGCTGATGAGCGAGGTCCTTACGACTGCCTGCGATGCGGTTGCCGACCGTACACGCGCAGCGTGGACCGAGGGCGACCGCCCGGAGGCGTCGATCCGCTCGTCGCTCCAGGAGCTATGGAGCGTGCGCGCCGAACTATCCGACGAGGCCAAAGTGGTCGCTGACCTGCTGGCCCAGGCCCTGCACGACCGTCAGCTACGTGCACCGCTCGCGGAGTACTATCGCTTTGCCGTCTCGCAAGTCGACGAACACCTGACAAGCCACCTGGACAAGCTGGGGCTCAAGCCCAAGGTCGACCCGCATCTGCTGCCACGGTTGCTACACGGCTTGCTCGACGGGCTGCTGATGCAGCGGATCGTGGACCCGGAGGCGGTCAAGGACGAAGACGTTATCAACGCGCTCGAGGTCCTCGCGCTCTCGCTGTTCGAACTCGTGCCGAACACGCCAGACCCCCAGTGACGCGGTTTGACGACATCCACGGCCAGCCAGTTGCCGTGAGGACGCTCGAGCGCGCACTCACACAGGACCGGCTGGCATCGGCCTACCTGTTCGCGGGACCCTCCGGGGTGGGCAAGGAGGCGCTGGCGATGGCACTGGCCTGCGCTCGCAACTGCCCCAACGGCGGATGCAAATGCCCGATCTGTGAGCGCATTCGCTCGGGCCAACATCCGGACGTACGGGTGTTTCACCCCCGCGAAGAAGGCAACCGCAACCTGCAGGTCGAAGTGGTGCGGGAGGAAATACGGCCACTGTCACAATTTGCACCCTTCGAGGCGAAAACAGCCTTCCTCATCTTTCCTGACGCGGATGTCTCGTTCCCGGTCCAACACGCCGAAGCCGCCAACGCGATGCTCAAGACCCTCGAAGAGCCGCGCCCAAACCTGGTTTTCATCCTGATCGCAGCACGCCCCGAACGACTCCTGCAAACGATCCGATCACGCTGCCAGCAGGTGCGTTTCGGCCCCCTGCCAGCCCTTACGGTACAAGACATCCTCGAACGACACGGCGTCGAACCTGGGGTCCGGGAAGCCGCCGTGGCCCTCGCGGGCGGCCGCGCGGACCGAGCCCTCGACCTGGCCCGCGAGGGCCGCGGCGAAGCGATGCTGAACTGGGCCCTGCGGCTGGACCAGGCGATGTCGGGCGGGGGTGTAGCGGAACGCCTCGACCTGGGAGAGGAGCTCGCGCGTAGCGAGGACCGCTCGCTGATCCTCGATACACTCTGTCTCTACTATCGGGACGTGGCGGCCGCGGGCCTGGCCGAGTCCGATCCACTCGACACGCTCCGCTTCCGACATCGGGCCGACGCGATCGTCCGTCGCGCCCGGGAGCTTGGGCCCGGTGAGGCCGCGACCCGGGTAGAGCGCGTTGAGCGTTTGAACGAGCAGCTGGCCCGCAACGCGAACCCCGAGATCGCCCTCGACGCTCTGCTGTTTGCCTTCGGGTAGGCCTCATGTCCTGGCTGTTGCCTCCGCTCGAACCCCACTTCGAGGCTGCTCTACGGGACGTGCACGCCCGGACCACCGAAGCACGGACGGCAGCAGCCAAGCGCCTGGGAAAGCCTGAGCAGGGGCGCCAACTCGACGCCGAACGGGGCCTGTTGATGCTGCTCGAAGACCCGCAGACGGTCGTCCGGGGCGCCGCCCTTCGTAGCCTCAGGGATATCGGCAGCGAGGCCACCCATGGACCCGTGCTCGCACGCATCGAGGACCCCGACCCGCTGATACGTGAACTTGCAGTCATCGCACTGGCCAACATCGAGCACCCCCACCGCGCGTCTGCGCTGCTGCAGGCCCTCGCACGCCCAGAGCCCGAAGTGCGCTTTCAGGCGCTCGGAGCGTGCGCCGAGCTTTGCCCCGAGGACGCCATTGCCGAGATTCTGACCGCGACGCGCGATCCCGACGTCAGCATTCGCGAAGCCGCCACCCGAGCCCTGGGATGTGTGCGGGCCGAGGACGGTCGAGTGAACTCGCGTCTGCGAGCGTTGCTCGAGGACAGCAAGCCAGGTGTACGCCTGGAAGCCGCCCTCGTGCTAGCAAAGGCCGCGGAACCCGCGGCTGTGCCGCACCTGACCGCCGCGCTCGCTGGGCCCACCACCCGCCTCGACGCTCTCGATGGACTCTCACACTATACGCTGGCAGAGGCGCGCGCCGCGGTCTACACGCTCGGTCGGCGGGTTCTAATTTCCCCATTGTACAACGCGGCAGCCGGCCGCGCCCTGCTGCACATGGGAGACCGCAACCGGGCCATCGAGTGCTTGCGGGACGCTCTTGTGGCCCTTCGCCGCGAGGGGCGCAACCTGGCGCTGGAAACCATCCGGGACTTTCGCGTGTCCGAACTCGCCGAAGAAGTCAGGCGCCTAGAACGACGGGCGCGGGGCGCCGACCCGGCGCTGGTAGTCGAGACAGCCACCCGGATCGCCGCACCCGCCACGTGCGAAGCAGGGCCACCCGACCGAACCCCGACTGCCAAAGGGCGACAAGACCCACCCTAGTTTGGTGACATGGTTTGGGTCAGCCCTCTCCCCAATCGCCAATCTCGCGCTATCAGCTTGACGTTGGCCCGTTCGTCCGTACACTTTCGGCCCGCTTTCACCTGGGACAGACATGAATACCAATCTCGGCCTGATCGGCAAGAAGCTCGGAAACACGCAGATATTTGACGAGGACGGAAGCGTCACCCGAGTCACCGCGATCGAAGTTGGCCCCTGTACGGTGCTCGGCAAGCGGACACCGGAGCGCGACGGCTACTCGGCCCTGATCGTCGGCCTGGGCGAAAAGCGCGAGAAGCTCGTCAACAAGCCCGAAGCAGGATTCTTCGCCAAGGCGGGCCAAAAGCCCTGCAAGACGGTCAAGGAGTTCCGGGTCGCAGCGGAGCAGCTAGAGGCCTTTGAGGTCGGACAGGTCATCAAGCCCTCCCAGTGCTTCGCTGAGGGCAGCAAAGTCGACGTGAGCGGCGTTAGCAAGGGTCGTGGCTTCACGGGTGTTCTCAAGCGCTGGGGCTTCAAGGGCGCCGGCACGGACGGTCATGGGACGCACGAGTACAAGCGCCACGGCGGCTCGATCGGCGCAAACATGACCCCCGGTCGAGTGTTGGCTGGTCTCAAGATGGCGGGCCAATACGGGAACAAGCGTGTCACGGTGCTGAATTTGAAGGTGGCCAAGGTCCTGGACGACGAAGGAGTGGTTCTCGTCAAGGGCGCCGTTCCGGGCCCGCGCAACGGCATTCTTACCGTACGCGGTGCTGTCAAGGCGAAGGCGGCCAAGAACGCGGCTGCCTGATGCGGCGCCGGGCTCGTCGGCAAGCCCGTCCCCAGGATAGCTTCGGCAAGCGGGCCCAGAAGGAGGGCTACGCCGCCCGCTCGGTCTACAAGCTCCAGGAGATCGATCGTCGGGTCCGCCTTCTTCGCCGGGGGATGCGGGTCCTCGACCTTGGCGCGGCGCCGGGCAGTTGGACCCAGTACGCTGCAGAGCAGGTAGGCCGCGAAGGCAAAGTGCTGGGAGTCGACCTACAGCCGGCCGGCGTTTCGCTGCCGCCCCAAGCCTGCTTCGACCAGCTCGACATCACCACAGCTACGGCCGCCAGCCTGGGCGGTCCGGAAGCCTTCGAGGTAGTGCTCAGCGACATGGCGCCGCGCACGAGTGGCATGCGGCACCGCGATCAGTTTCTGAGCTTCGAGCTGTACGTGCGCGCGCTAGAGATCGCCGAGCAGACGCTGGTCGCCGGCGGGACGTTTGTTGGCAAGATCTTCCAGGGCGGTGAATTCGAGCAGGCCCGGGACGCCACCCGCGCGCGCTTCCGAACTGTTCGCATCATCAAGCCAGAGGCCTCCCGCAACGAAAGCTACGAGGTGTTCCTGGTGGGGCTGGACCGGCTGCCAACACCCGGCGCTACTTCATCCGCTTGATGACCGCAATCCGTTCCTTGGCCCGGCTCGCGTACGGGCCCTCCGGCGCTAGCGCCAGGTAACGTTCGTAGTGCGTCGTCGCTTCCGCAAGACGCCTGTCGGCCGCTAGCATGTTCCCCAATAGGTAGTGCGCAGTGGCGTAGTCGGGAGACAGGTCGAGCGCGGCCTTCAGGCTTTCGATCGCCCCTGCGCGATCGTTCGAAGCGCGCTTCGCGAGGGCCAGCTCGCTGTAGAGCGCCGGCGTCGGCTTGCCATCACCCGCCGCGATCGCCTCTTCGATCGCCTGCACCGCGGCCCCACCCTCGCCAACCTGGCGCAGGCCATTGCCGACCGCGAGCAACGCTGCTCGATTGCCGGTGGCTCCCTGCTGCGCGGCCAGCAGCTGCTTGCGGCCCTCTGCCGCATCCCCCAGGGCGAGCAGTAGAAGCCCGTAGTTGATGCGCGTCATGGCCGCATCGGGATCGAGCGCGACCGCGCGCGCGTAGGCCTGCCGGGCGCCGGCGCCATCGCCAGCATCCTCCAACGACAGGGCCAGATTCAGATGGGCCGACGCCGAGTCCGCGTCCCCTGCGATCGCTCGCTTCAGCAACCCAATCGCCTCCCCAAACTCGCCCCGGGCCCGCAACAGCACAGCCAGATTGTTGAGGGCCTCAGTGAGGTCCGGTTGGATCTCGACAGCCCTCCGGTAGGCCTCCTCGGCTTGCTGGGGCTGGGAGAGCATCTCGAGCGAAAGGCCGAGGTCCAGGTGAGCGCGCGCATCGGAAGGGTCCGCGGAGATCGCCTGCTCGAACAGTGCGCGAGCGCCCTCCGCGTCCCCAGCCTGGAGCTTCTCTTCACCCGCCTTGACGGCGCTACTCGCCTGAGGCACCTCGCGGGCGCCACCCAGACGAGCGTCGGGATTGCCGGCGGAGGCCGGTGGAGGAGGCGCGCCAGCACAGCCAAACGCGCCACTCAACATCACAAAAAGGGCAGCCCGCATGTCCGGCAGCATAGCCTGCTCGCCCCCCCCCAGTCGACGGGGTCCCGGAGTTTTGACCACAGGCTGGAAGCCTGAGGCCGGCTTCTCAAACAGTCATTACCTAGCGCCTGTCGAGGGCCCGGATCGTCCTGCGCAGGGCGGCGCTCAACTTGGCCAGCCGGCCGTCGGCGGCCAGCTTCCCCCCCGACTTGTCCTCGACATAGAAGACATCCGCCACCCGCTCACCCTCCGTGTTGACCTTCGCCACCGCAATCGACAGGCCGGCCTCGTGCAACGCCTTTGCGATCGCGTACAACAAGGCGTCGCGGTCTCGGGTATAGACATCGACCACGGTGAAGCGACTGGATGCCGCGTTGTCCACGTGAACCTCGGTCTTGACGCGGGGCCCCGACCGCTCCCAGGACGGCGCCGTGGGTAGCCTCGCAATCAACTGTTCGGCGGACAGTTCCCCGGACAGTACAGCGGCTAGATTGCGGCGTACTCGCTCCACTTCTTCGGCGAGATCCACGCCCACTCCCATGGAGATGTGGCTGACGTGGAAGAGATCGAAGGCCTCGATACGGCCATCGCCACACAACCGGCGGTAGAGCTGCGCCGAGTCGACCGAGAAGCGACCGGTAGCGAGTACAGCCGCGATGTCGGCGAGTAGGCCGGGGCGGTCCTCGGTCACGACCATGAGCTCAAGCGTATCGTCCCCCACACCACTGGGAAGGGCCGCGACTGCCGGCTCGGTGCCCGACCGCTGAGCATGCTGGGCATGAAAACGCACCCCTGCGGCGGTATTCGCGAGCAGATATCGCTCCGGCATCTCTTCAAAGAAGCGTTCCAGGACCACGCGCTCGCCCGGATCGGCAATGGCCGAGAGCACCTCCTCGCGGAGTCTGCGTATCTGCTCGGCCACCCCGCTGGCCCCCTCGATGTGCGAGCTCACAGCCGTCATCAGATCCGACAACATGCGTGCGTTCCACGCACTCATGGCGCGCGGATTGACCGTCGATACGTCACAAAACGTGAACAGATAAAGGTCGACCAGGCGGTAGATGGTGCCCAGCTCACCGGCAACCTCCCCGATGGTCTCCGGATCGGTGATGTCGCGTCGCAACGCCCAGTGGTAGTAGGATCCCTGGTTCTGAATCAACCACTCCACGTGCTGGGCGTCGCTACGCGACAGCCCCAGCCGTTCCGCGATAGGCACCGCCAACGCGGCGGCGTAGCGAGCCGGGTCGTCCGGGTGGCCCGCCCCAATCGAGCGCAACAACAGCGCCACGTGCAGCGGAATCGGCCTCGGCGCCTCCGCAGCCGCACGCGTGGCGGCGAGGTACTCACCGGCATGCTCCCCACGGCTCAGGGCCCGTAGCCGATCCACCGCCTTGATCGCCTGAATGTCAGCGGTATACGCCTGGTAGGCATCGTGCCGCACGCGCCCCATGATCGGCTCGAACTCGGGGATCATCGCCAGCAACAGGCCCAGGTCGTGCATCTCAAACAGCCAAGATCCAGACCGTAGTGGTGCCTCATCCGCCTCGACCAACAGCGACAGGAACAGTCCTGGCGTGGATGGATCGCGCCGCAGCCGCTGACACCAATCGCGATCGCAGCAAGCGGCTGCGACCGCGTCGCGAGCAGCCGGGTCAGGCGGCAAACGCTGCTCTTGGACGGCCTTGTAGAGCGCA
The DNA here is from genome assembly GCA_028817905.1 of Myxococcales bacterium. GTDB lineage: Bacteria > Myxococcota_A > Polyangia > Polyangiales > JAFGIB01 > JAPPOR01. Next base: position 13,888 of record JAPPOR010000735.1, on the reverse strand, counting down.
AGCGCGGTCGAGGGAACCGAAGCCAACATGGCCTCATCCACGATCACGTGGGCATCGTGCACCGCCAGCCCACCCCCTAGATCGCGAATCGTGGTCGGTGGTGGACGCATGCTCCGACGCGAGCGTTCGCCCATCATGTCCACCAGGCGAGCAATTGCGCGCGCGTGACCGTAGTGCTCCTGCATGAATTGCTCGACCCCGAGACGGACCCCATCGCGATGACCGAGCAGTCCCGCGATCAGCTCCTGGTCCTCGAAGGTCAGCCGATCCCGTCGCCGACGAGCGGCCAGGTGCAGATGATTGCGGACCCGCCACAGGTGCTCGCGAGCGGCGCGCAGGCCCACGAGTTCAACATCGGAAAGGGCTCCGGCCCGCTGGAGCCCCTCAAGATCGGGTGTCCCCCACCGGGCCCGACCCATCCAGGTGAGCACATCCAAATCGCGCAGGCCACCGCGACCAAGTTTCAGCTCGGGCTCTCGCAGGTAGAGGGTCCCGCCGTAACGCTCATGCCGGGCAACCGTGTCACTCGCCAACGCCTCGAAGAATTGTGCGATCTCAGACTCAAAGACGAGCTCACGGCCACGTCGGGTGAGCTCGTCGCAAAGGCTCTGGTCGCCCGCAATATGTCGCATGTCCAGCAGCGTGGTCGACGTGCGAATGTCCGTACGGCACAGCTCCAACGTGTCGCGAACTCCGCGCACCGCGTGCCCCACATCCACCCCAGAGTCCCACAAAGGGTAGAGCATTGCCTCGGCCAACTCGACCACCCGCGGATCTTCCGGCTCCTCGCTGAGAAACAGGACGTCCACATCGCTGTGCGGAGCGACCAGGCAGCGCCCATAGCCGCCGACGGCGACCACGGCGACCCGACCGGGTAGCCCCCCGCGGTAGCGCAGGTTGGCGCTCGCAGCGAAGAACAGCGTCGAGAATAACCCATCGAACATATGCGCGAATTGCTGCGCCACATCCACGCCAAGCCGGCCCGAAAGGATAGCCTCCTCGAGTCGAGCCCGGTGAGCGGTGAGATATTCTGAACAGGCCTTGCCCAGATCAGGGCCGCTCGGTTCGACGGATACTTCCATGAAAGACCACTCGGCGCGCATTATGCGGTCGCGATCCCATCCCAGCAAGCGGAGGATCCAAAGTTTCCCTCCTTTTTTGCCTCAGACACCTTCGATCATTCGCCTGCAACGCCCCCAGCAGCCTTCGCCCGAAGGCTCCGGGCATAGGCAGCGACGCCCTCAGCAATGCCGTCAGCCAAAGCCGCACGATACCCTTCGGTCCGAAGGGCACGCTCCTCGTTGGGCCGCGTAATGAACGAAGCCTCCACCAAAACGGCTGGCATCAGCGCTCCCACGAGCACATAAAACATGGCCGACTTGACGCCCCGGTCGGGTAGATCCGCAATCACGGTGCGGCCTGCGCGCAAGGTGTGTCGATGGATATTGCGCGCGGCATTGCGGGATCGCCGAACTTGGTCACGGCGGTGTAACGACGCCAGAACCATCTGAAGCTCCGAGATCTGGGCCGGGTGTGTGCCGTTCTCTCGGGCCGCAAGCCGCAGCGCCTGCTCGTCGTTGCTGGTATCCAGCACGAAAGTAGACACGCCACCTGGGTCATCGGGCGAGTGTGATGCATTGAGGTGAATCGACACAAACAGGTCCGCCTCGATCGAATTCGCCACAGCCGCGCGCTCTTCGAGCGAGACATCGTTATCGGCATCGCGCGTAAGCACCACGCGCACATCGGGAAGCTTGCGTCGCAGCGCATGGCGCACGCGACGGGCGAGCGCCAAAGCTACATCCGACTCCCTGAGCCCAGTCGGGCCCTTGGCACCTGGATTGCGGCCCCCGTGCCCTGGGTCGACGACCACGCGCTCGACCAATCCGCTGCCTGGAGCTCGGCGAGCCGCGCGAAAGTCGAGCACCAGGCGAAACGGCTCCGGCAGGAAGGACATGCGGTAGTCCGCACCCTGCGCAACATCGAATGCTACCCTAACGCCCCCTCCCGCGATAGCGACAGTACGCACGCGTTCTACTCCGCCGCGTCCAATCGCAAGGACGGGGCCGAGACCCTCGCCCAGCTGGGCACCGTCGAGATCGACGATCACGCGCCTTGGGAGATTGCTCCGTGCTATGCGCTCACTGCGCCGAAACGGTGCCGGGCGATCGAGCCCCAATACGATCCGGGTCTGCAGGCTGTCTGCGAGTTGCTGGTCTACCACTTGAATTGAGTTCAGGATCGCAGGAGGCCTGGACCTTGGTTGAGGCCGCCCGGTCGTTGGGGTCGCGGCTGCACCCCAGCTGCGCAGCAGGTCTTCCGCCTCCGCGACACACGCAGCCGCGGAACGCAGATCCCCGAAGCGTGCGATCAACGCCCGCAACCCAGCCCGATCCGCTTGCTCGCCCGGCTCGACCGCGTGCGCCAGACGAACTGCCACCAACCCGGCGTCACAAAGGCCGACGAGGCCAGCTTCCCCCATGGTCCGGACCAACGCCGCGCGCACCCGGGCGACAACCCGGGGGCGGGCCCCGTGCGCGGCGAGCCGAAGGGCGGCGCGACCGGCATCCGTCGCCGCGGCCACCCCTGATGCGCGGGAGCGGTGGGCACCTGCGTATCGAAGCGCGCGCTCGGCAAGGTCGGCCAGTGCCTGCTCGTCGAAACGCTGCAGTTGCCCAGGCGGCGGGGATCGCCACTCGGACTTCACGCCCCTGCGTTCGGTGCACGTCGCCAGCGTGACGACTAGCACCACTGTCAATCCGACCCTGCCGGAGCGTCGGACAGCCCCAGCGGGGATCGACGCCCAGTTCGCCAACCCAACCACCGCCTGATACGCTCGCGCCATCGGTGTGTCTTGTGCGCGAGCCCGACTCTCCCGCGACTGAACAAGAGGTTCCCGTCTACCGCGACGCGGTTGAGAGGGTCAACGACTTCATCCGGCGGTTCGGCCTGGCGGTCGGCGTCCAGCTGGACCCATTGGATGCCGAGGGCTACACGGAGGCGCGCTATAGCGACGTAGCGCTCGGAATCAATGTCAACGAGGAACATGGCATTCTGATGATCCTTGCGCGCATGGGTGACCTGCCCGATAGCCCCGATGCGGCACTGCTCCAACGGCTGCTGGAGCTCAACTTCCTGGCCACGGGTCTGTGCGCTTTCGCTATCGACGAGCAGCAGCGTCACCTGGTCTTGCGCACGATGCGACCCATCGAGCCGCTGAGGTACGAGGAGTTCGAGCACCTCTTGCACTCGATCGCGGGCATGGCCCAAAGCATGCACCGGCGGCTGACAGGGTAGGCGAAATGGCCCGTGGGGAGCTGTTCTCCAGCCGGCCCCAGTCGTGTGCCGAAGGACAGATTGCACAGGGCAGCAGCCATCGCTGGCGCCAAGGGCAGGCGCGGCCAATACTTCCGGGGAATGACGTGCCACCACGACGCCGTTCGACCCCCTGTCGACCCCCTGAGCACCCGAATCGTTCGGTATGGCAGCGGTACGGCTTCCGTGCAATCGTCCCGGCGTGGCGACCGAAGTGGGAGCGTCGTCGCTGGGCTCAAAGGGAGGAAGTACCGGCCTTTGACGCCCGTCCCGCGATTGGGCATGGTTAACGGCGCTGGAGCTGGTTGAGTCCAATTGGCGCCTACCTGAGAGGAACTACGTGGCAGGCTCCATTTCGGTTGAACAATCGGGAAAATCGGACGCACGGAAGGACACCGGACTCGACAGCATGTCGATCTCCGACAACGAGGCCGATCGCTTTGCGGCCTTGTTCCGACCGTCCTGGCACCCGCCTAAGGCAGCTGCACCGACCCCGGGAGCACCGCCCGAAGCCACCCGCACGTCCGACCCAGAAGTCGGATTGGAGATCGGAAGACTCGCGGTCACGCGGCAACGAACCCGTGCCACCGTGAGCATCCTCGCCGCCGTCGGAGGATTCTCACTGCTGGTAACAATGGGAATCACCAGCTCACTGGGGGGTGGTTCCGATCACCCATCCACCGGAAGCGCCGGGGACCTCCCAGGTAACTCGACTGACGGCAGATTGCGCAGTGCACAGACCGAGAGCTCGGTATCGAAGCCGGCCCCACTCGCATCCATGACCTCGTCCCAAGCCCCCCAGGGGCGGCAAGCGAGCAGCACGGGGCCACACTCGGAACCCCCGCCCACGTCCTCGACAGGCGAACCAGCGACTGACGAGTCCGGGCAAGCCGGGACCGAAACAGCCTCCCCCGAGCAAGTAGCCGTCCCCGAGCAAACAGCCTTCTCCGAGCAAACAGCCTTCTCCGAGCAAACAGCCTTCTCCGAGCAAACGGCCTTCTCCGAGCGAACAGCCTTCTCCGAGCAAACGGCCTTCTCCGACACGGTCGCCGGTCAGCCCGAACGCGCGCCAACGCTTGCGGCGGGCTCCGAGCTGGCAAGCGCAGCACCGGTCTTGAGCCATCCAGAGGGGCTGCAGGACCCCGGTCCGGGTAAACCGCAGCCCGCTGCGGCAGGGAAGCGACCGCCCGCGAACCTCGAGGAAGCGCAAGCGAAGGCGCCCCCCCCAGCGGCGCAAGCCCGCCAGGTAGAGGTGGCCACAGAGGTCGCGGAGGCACCCGCCGCACCCGCATCCACCACGGTACCGCCCAAGGCAAACCAGGCGGCACACGTGGCCAAAACGAAGCCGAGGCGCCGCCGCGCACCGGTCGTACGCGAACCTCGTGTGAAGCGGGTCCCGACAACGGTGCACGTACAAATCGCCACCTCGCCGGCACGCGCCGTCTTGTTCGTAGAAGGTCGTCGCGTGGAAAATCCCTACTACGGCACGGCGCGCGGCGGAGGTACCCTTCGGGTGACCGCACGAGCACCCGGCTACCGGCGCCGGCAACTCGACGTCAAGCTCGATCGGGACCGTGCCCTTGCGATCACCCTCCCCCGCATCCGGCGCAAGTAGGCTCGGACCTCTGGACGGTCCAGCGGCGATTCGGTAGCGTCCCAGCGTGGCTGGCCCGCTTCGTTCACCAAGCTGTGCGATGCTCGTCCAAGCGGTCGAGGTCGCGAGGATAGCGGCCAGGCGCCCTCAGGAGGAAATGACATGGCGTCTGGCCTCGACTACCGCGCCGCTGGTGTAGACATCGATGCTGGCGAAGCGCTCGTCGAACGGATCAAGCCACTGGCGGCAGCCACGCGGATTCCGGAAGCGATCACAGACCTAGGAGGGTTCGCGGCCTTGTGTGAGCTGCCAAGCGGCATGCGCGCGCCCGTCATGGTCTCGGGAACCGACGGGGTAGGCACCAAACTGCTGGTCGCCCACGCCGCCAACCGTCACGATACCGTCGGTATCGACCTGGTCGCGATGTGTGTCAATGACATCATCACGACTGGTGCACGACCGCTCTTTTTTCTCGATTATATGGCCACGGGAACGCTTGATGTTGACCAGGCATCCCAGGTCATCGCGGGCATCGCAGAAGGCTGCAAGCAGGCCGGGTGTGCCTTGCTTGGCGGCGAGACGGCCGAGCACCCTGGTGAGCATGCCACGGGCCGCTACGACCTCGCCGGATTCGCCGTGGGTGTCGTGGAGCGAGACGCAATTCTCCCGCGCAAGGACGTCGCGGTTGGGGATGTACTCCTGGGCCTGCGGTCGAGCGGACTGCACTCAAATGGCTACTCGCTGGCTCGCAAGGCCCTGCTCGAACGGCGCGGGCTGGCGCTCGATGAACGCGTCGAGTCACTTGGCGAACCACTCGTCGAGACGCTTCTGCGGCCGACGCGGATCTATGCCCGCGCGCTTTCCGCTGCCCTTGCGGCTGGCCAGGTCAAGGCCGCCTGCCACGTGACCGGTGGCGGACTACCGGGAAACCTCCCTCGGGTGCTGCCGGATGAAACGGGGGCGGCTGTGGACATGACGGGTGTGGAGCGTCACCCCATCTTCGATCTGGTCCAGGAGGCCGGAGAAGTCGAAACCGCAGAGATGTACCGCGCGTTCAACATGGGAGTCGGGCTTGTCCTGATCGTCCCTGCTGTCGAAGCGAATCAAATCGCCCGTGCGGTCTCCGACACCGGCGAGCAGGTCACGAGGCTCGGGGAGGTGATCCCAGCACCGCACACGCAGGGTGATGCCCGAGTCCAACTATACGGTACCTGACATGCTACCACTCGTCGTCTTGATCTCAGGAGCGGGCTCCAACCTGCGGGCCATTCACGAGGCCATTGAAGGCGGTCGCTGCCAAGCACGAATCGCTGCGGTCATCAGCGACCGCACCAAGGCCAAGGGTTTGGCGTTCGCAAGCGCGCACGGGATCCCAACCGCGGCGATCCGAATGCGAGACTACCCTGACCGACAGGCCTGGAATCTGGCGCTGGCCGAAGCAGTGGCGCAACACCGGCCCTCGCTGATCGTACTCGCAGGGTTCATGAAGATAGTCGACGCTGGGTTCGTCACCCGCTTCGCCCACCGCATCATCAACGTTCACCCGGCGCTACTCCCGCTGTTTCCAGGCACCGACGCGCCCGCCCAAGCGATCGCGTCCGGCGTTCGTCTGAGCGGCTGCACCGTTCACCTGGTCGACGCTGGAGTGGACACCGGCCCTATCCTGGCGCAGGCAGCGGTGCGCGTGAGTCCGCAAGACACACCGGACTCCCTGCATGCACGCATCCAGCGCGCCGAGCATTGCTTGCTTCCGGGCGTGATCGACCAAGTGGCGCGTGGTCATTTGCGGCTCGACGGTGCGCCGCGTTGGCAAGCTCCGGACGACCAGCCCGACTGCTTCCCGGCGCCCAGCCAGCTCGCTCGCTATGTCTAGCGTTTCGAAAAAGGGCGATGCAGGAGGCGTCGCGTGAGCTCCAGTTACTTCGACGTCGTCGTCCTTGGACTCGACCCCGCGCCACTTGCCTGTGGGGCGCTGTTGGCCAAGCGCGGCTTCAGGGTGCTGCTGCTGGGCCAGGGACAGCAAACACCGGACTACCATATTGGCAACTTTCGATTGCCACGCCGCATCATGCACACCGTCAGTGCCAAGTCGCCGGTCGTCCATCGCTTGGTCTCGGAGCTCGGCATCAGCCAGAGTTTCCGCCGCCTGTCGACCTCGCACGAAGAGGCGTTTCAAGTCGCGATGCCGAGGCACCGGTTCGACATCACACACGATCGGGAACGCCTCTCGCGAGAACTGAAGCGTGAGTTCCCCGAAGTGAAGCGGCCGATCGAGGACTACCATGTACAGGTGGAGCGCCTGTCGGCGAGCCTGGACGAGATGCTTCGGCCTGACGTCGTCTGGCCCCCAACCACGTTTCTCGAACGACGTGCGCTGGCACGCGCGCACGCCAGGAGTGGTCTACCTCGCAGGGGAGAAGAAGACGACGTGCTGGCAGAGTTCCCTGAGGACCACGCCTTCAGGATGGTGACGCAGGCACCCTCGTTCTTCAGCTCCGGCGCTCCGCGACCGTCATCGCAGGCACTCGGAAGCGTGCGCCTCTACGACAACATGTTCTCCCGTCAGAGTTGGCTCGAAGGCGGCCTCGGAGCGTGGACGAGCATGCTGATCGATCGCATTCGCGCCCACGCTGGACAGGTGCGTCTAGCGGATCGTGCAAGTGCCATCAACGTGCGCCGGGGCAAGGTTCATGGTGTGCGGCTGTTCGGCGCCGACGAGGAAGTCGCTGCCGATTTCGTTGTCGTCGGTGTCGACGTCAATGCCATGCTAAGCCTGGTGCCAGAACGGAGTGCTTTCGAGGAGACCTTCGAACGCTTCGGGGAGCCCCAGTTGCGGCACTACCGCTACTTGCTCAACGCGGTGGTCTCGCGCCACGGAACCCCAGCCGGAATGGGCCGCAGCGTGTTCTTCCTCGACGAGGTTGGGCTTGATGGCGCCGCCGAGCACGCCCTGTACATCGAACGACGCGACGCTGACGAGGATCACTATGTGATATCGGCGGAGGCACTGCTGCCGGCGCAACAGGTCGAAGGTCAAGCTGGTGATCTGGAAGGTGCACGCGATCGTGTACTCAAAAGTCTCACTGCGGTCGTGCCCTTCATCGAACAGAACGCCATTGTCGTCGACTCCCCCCACGATGGGCTCGCTCCGGTGCTTGCCCGGGACATGCATATGCGACCGGAGGCCCTCGGACAGCGCGGGCGTCGCACACTGCCCGCCACCTACAGCTTTCCCGGGGAGCGCGCCCTCGGCCTGTGCGCCCTCCCCATCCGCGGACCCATCCGCAACCTGCTGCTCTGTAACTCCCAGGTCGTACCCGCTCTCGGCGCGGAGGGCGAGTTGGTCGCGGCCGCCTCGGCCGCACGGGTCGTCACGTCGGCCGATCGCGCGCGTGATTGGAAGCGACGAGGTCGCTGGAACAAGCTCGACATTTGAGCAAGCCGCTTGGCTAGCGCGGATGGTGACAAGTACGATTGAGGAATGACCGCACCGGGCGTCCAGATCAGCCTGCATCAGCTCCTTCGCGCTGTCGTAGAGAAGGGCGCCTCGGACCTACATATCACGACGGGTACCCCACCGCAGCTTCGTATCGATGGCGCGCTGTTGCCACTGAAGACCGCGCCACTGACCCCGGTCGACACCAAGCACCTGTGCTACTCGGTCTTGACCGAGGAGCAGAAGGTTCACTTCGAGCGCGAAAACGAGATCGACCTGTCCTTCGGCGTGAAGGGCTTGGCGCGCTTCCGCGCGAACCTGTTCGTTCAGCGCGGGGCAGTCGCGGGTGTTTTCCGACAGATCCCGTTCAAGATCCTTTCGTTCGACGAGCTAGGGCTTCCACCGGTGATTGCCCACTTGGCTGCCCTGAACTCTGGGCTTGTCCTGGTCACCGGCCCTACTGGTTCGGGAAAGACAACAACCCTCGCCGCCGTGCTCGACAAGATCAACAGCGAGCAACGCTGCCACATCCTCACGATCGAAGACCCCATCGAGTTCCTTCACCCAAACAAGCTGTCCGTCGTGAACCAACGCGAGGTGGGTGCGGACACGATTGGCTTCAAGAATGCCTTGCGCTACGTGTTGCGCCAGGATCCCGACGTCGTGCTGGTAGGTGAGCTACGCGACCTTGAGACGATCGAGGCCGCGCTAACAATCTCCGAAACTGGTCACTTGGTCCTGGGTACGCTGCATACCAACAGCGCGGTCCAGACCGTCAACCGCATCATCGATGTCTTCCCACCCCACCAGCAGCCACAGGTGCGCGCCCAGTTATCGTTTGTTCTGCAGGGGGTTGTAACCCAAACGCTGGTCCCCAATGCGAGTGGACCGGGCCGTTGCCTGGCGCTAGAGGTTCTCGTGCCAAACCCCGCCATCCGGAACCTCATTCGCGAAGACAAGGTCCACCAAATCTACTCTGCCATGCAGACTGGTCAGTCACAGTCCGGCATGCAGACGCTCAACCAGTCGCTCTACAACCTGTACGCGCGGCGGTTGGTGACCCGCGAGGATGCGCTTGCCCGCTCCCAGGATCCCGATGAACTCGAGTCGATGTTTTCCAGCCACGGACGTCGATGAGTACGTAGGCAACCCTCGCACCCCTGCCTACCAACCACGCCATGGGGTATCCCTGGCCCCGACGTTTCACCCCGCATCGGGGAGGGCCTAAGGCCTTCGCTTCCCACGGATGCGGGCGCGTGTTCCGGACGCTCGCCGAAAAGCCCTGTGAAGCCGGATCCCTGCACGATCCGCTCGCGAGTCGGGCCTACCGCCCTCGATTCCCAAATCCGCACCAGTCGGTCTGGGCAGGTCGGGGAAAGCCTGCTCCGTCACTCACCGAAACCCCTGCAAAGCCGATCACTTGCACGAGCGTCACCGGTTTGCTGCAACCCGAATCATTTCACCGACGCCACACAGCCTCACGGAGTCGAGGCTGAGCGAGACACGGCGCCCGACCAGCAAAAGATACGGGTTTGGATGAGCTGAGAAGAATCTTTCTCAATGCCCCAAAGCGGATCGAACGAAAAACGACCTCCCAGGCTTTTTCGGCAACAGGGATCCGATCCCGCACGGTGCTGCAAAGGCCGAAAGCACTGTGAAGTCGAAGAGCAAGCGAGGCGCCGACGCTTCCAGGAAGCGCTTCGGATCTGACTGTGGCCTGCGAAATCTTGGAAAGAAAGGGGCCTATTGTTTGCGGATAATCGCGTTGACGGTGTCGCACACCACTTCACAATCTGGGATAGTGCAGCACGGCGAGGCTGTACTCGCGGTGGTGGGCTACAAACTGATACAGGTACCGATGGTCTCAACGAGGTTGAACGCAGCTCAGTCTCCCTTCCCGAGTCTTCGCAAGCGAGGCTCGTGTGCGCGCGTGTTGGCATTCCTGGTGATGTGTGCGGCGGGCAGCTGGCCCATCCAAACATTCGCCCAGAAGCAACGAGCCGCGGATGGCGACCAGCGCCAAGCAGCGGCCGCCGCCTATGACCGCGGCACAGCCGCATACCTGCGAGACGACTATTCAAGGGCAGCGGCCTGGTTCGAGACCGCACACCGGCTGGCACCCGCGGCACCGGCTCTCATCCAGGCCGTGCGCGCTCATCACAAAGCCGACAACATGCCACGCGCATTGACCCTCGCACTGCGGCTCCAGGGCGCTTATCCAGACGACGAACGGGCCACGACTCTCGCCAAGGAGTTGCTGTCCCAGCACGCGCTCGCCTTTACGCGTGTCGAGGTTAGCTGTCCCGAGTGCCAGGTCGACCTCGACGGTAAGCTGCAGGATGGCACGACGTTCTTCATCGAACCCGAAACCCAGCACGAAGTGAGTGCGATCTTTCCGAGCGGTCGCGCGTCCAAGCAGGTCAGCGGCACGACCGCGGAAACCCTCGAAGTCATCTTTGAAGCGCCGCCCGAAACGGACCTTCCGGGAGACGAAGACGTCACTCCGATCGATCTCGACCATCGGGAGCGTGCCCAGCAGAGCAAGCTGCCCCCACTGGCCGTGTACATCGGAGCCGGAGTCACCGGAGCGGTGGCGGCGGCTGCCCTGGCATCGTGGATCGACGCAACGAACAAGGCCGAACCGTACGACGATGCTCTCGATGAGGGCCTGGCAGCGGGCTGCGCCTCCGCCTCCAGCCCACCAGAGTGCGGCGACCTGAGGCGCGAGGCCTTGGACCTCCTCGACACCGCTGAAAGCGCCGAGACGCGCACCAATGTACTCCTGGTGGGTGCCGCGATCTCAGCCGCGGCAACGGGCGTCGTGGCGGCTTTCTTCACGGATTGGGGCAGCGCGTCTGAAGACCGCGCGCAGCGCGGCTTGACGTGGGGTGTAGCAACCGGAGGCGATGGCGCTTTCGCTACCGTGAGAGGGAAGTTTTGACTGTCAGGGCTCAACAGGAAGCCGACCCGTTCGCCACCAGCCTGGCGGGACGCCGCCTCGGCCGGTATGAAGTGCTCGCCCGGCTCGCATCCGGAGGCATGGCGGCCGTCTATGTCGCACGAGCGCTCGGGGTGGCGGGTTTTGAGCGGCTGTTCGCCATCAAGGTGCTCCATCCGCATCTAGCGCACGAGGACGAGTTCATCACGATGTTCCTCGATGAGGCACGCTTGGCCGCGCGCATTCGCCACCCCAACGTCGTACCCACCACCGACGTCAGCGACACACGCGACGCGGGCTTTTACCTGGTGATGGACTACATCGAGGGCGACCATCTAGGGACCCTACTGCAGCACGCCTTCAAGCGCGGCACACGCATTCCCGCGCCCGCAACCCTCCGAATCGTGGCCGATGCACTGGAAGGTCTGAGCGCTGCGCACCAACTGACGAACGAGCACGGCGAGCCACTCAACCTGGTTCACCGTGATGTATCGCCACACAACATCATGGTGAGCACAGACGGGGTCTCCCGCATTACCGACTTTGGAGTCGCGAAGGCGTCTATCCGGCTTAGTACGACGCAGGAAGGACAGTTCAAAGGCAAACTCGCCTACATGGCGCCCGAACACGCGGCCAACGGACAGTCCGACCAGCGCTCCGACCTATTCGCGATGTCGATCATTCTGTGGGAGTGCCTAACCGGCAGGCGATTGTTCCGTGCCGAGAACCACGCAGCCACTCTCAACAAAATCTGCCTGGAACCGATTCCCGCGCCCTCGCTCGTAGACCCCGCGCTTGCGCCGTTCGATCCGATTCTAGAGCGGGGCCTTGCTCGAGACCCCAATCGAAGGTTCCAGTCGGCCGAAGAGTTCGCGGAAGCGATCGAGCGGACCGCCTTCACTCTCGGGGGGATGGCAACCCACAGAGCAGTAGCCAAGTTGGTCAAGGATCTGGCTGCTGAGAAGATCGCACGCGATCATGCCTTGATCAAATCGGCGATCGCGGAACTCGCTCGCGCCCATCCCGAGGCTCGCACGGAGCAGTCCGGACCGCAATCCGGCGTGCGACCGCACGACCCGCGTACCCGCATCGACAGCGACGCGCACCCACACGCCCCCGTGGCAGACCGCGCGGGCCAGGAGGCGGGCCAGGAGGCGGTCCCGCAACTGACTCCAGCCGAGTTGCATGCCGGCAAGAGCGAAGCCAACGAGGAGACACGACCGGATGCGGGAGCAACGTCGCAAGCGGCGGCGAGCACGCCCGACTCAACGCAAGAGCAGCCCGACGAGCAGCTCGCGCTCCAATCCCGACCACCCGCTCAGCCAGGCCCGCAGTTGGACGGGCAGGATTCGGACGGGCCGAACGCTTCGCCTGGGGACCACCCCGTTCAACAGTCCGGGGCAACCGAGGCACCTCCATCAGCTGCAACGGCCAGTCCGCCGATGCATGGGCTCGCGGTCCCACCACCGGCACACGTCGAAGCTCCGGCCGCGGGGCTGGGCATGATCACCGGCGGGGTCCCCGCGACCACCCCTCCGCCAACAGGTCCGGCCATGATCCCCGGCACCGGTCCCACGACCAACACGCCGCAGGCGCGGCGGGATACGGCCACCGGTGGTGCCCATGCGACCAACCCTCCGGCGGCGGCTTCGGCGATGGTCGCCGCAACCGGCCCGGCGACCAATGTACAACCGGCGGGGCCCAGTGTGGTCACTGGGGCTGTCCCCGGAGCCGAAGCTGCACATCACCGTGTCGAGTCGCCGGAAACCGCCCAGAGGACGCTCGAGGAGGCGCAGGAGCTCCGGGAGATCGAACTCGCTCGCCGCCGGGAGTCGCGCAAGGCCCTGTGGATCAGTGGCGTCGCGGCAGCGCTCGTTGGTGCGGTACTCACCGTTGTGCTGTGGGAAGGCGGCCCAGGCGGCTCCGCCGTCCTTCCTTTGCACGACGCCTCCGAAGCAACGGATCCAGGAGCATCAGATCCGCCCGTCCCGGAGGTAGCAGCCGACTCGACTGCTCCCAGTCCATCCTCGAGTCGAACGGACGTCCCGGCGGACCAGGAGCCAACCGGCGCGACCAACGTGGAGGCGCAGTCGCCGGACCCCGAGGAGAAGATCCACGCCGGCCGTTCTGACGAGGACAGGCATGATGCCACGGGAGCGTCCCCCGTTCCCACTGTGTCAGGCCGCGCGTCAAAGAACGACGACACGGGAACCAGTCGGCCAAAGGACGACTCGGAACGGCGCTCTCGGGATGAAGCAAGGCCCGACGAGACACGTCGCGCCAAGCAGGCGTTGCGCGAGCGTACGCGGATGGGAGAGTCCAGAACCGAAAGCGCCCCGAGTAGGAGCGTGCGCACACCACCCGCACCCGCAGAGACCGTGCCAGCACCACAACGGAAGAAGCCGGCTGTTCTGTCCACGGACGACGACCTGCTACTCAATCCGTATCGGTAGGCCGGCTCGCACGCTCTCGCACCTCTCGGTTGAAGGTGGTCGCAAGGCCCATTTTGACCGGTGATTCCTCGTTCCGATAAGCTTTCATGAGACCTCTGGAGGTTTCATGGCTGAATGGGTGTGGGAGGCTCGAACCCGCGCTGGCGAACTGC
>JAPPOR010000102.1 GCA_028817905.1 Myxococcales bacterium | reverse complement strand
GGTGAAACCTGGTTGACGGTCCGTTGCGCTTCACGGCGGCATGTCCTGGCTGGATAGCCTGGTTGGATGTCCTGATTGGCTCTTTTCGCGGTGGCAGCAGGGGGGCCATCGTTGGATTGGACGGGCTAAACCCGCGTGCGGTTCGTCGAGCTAACGCGCACCCTACGACGTTAATACGTACTTCTTGCGGGGGTGGCCAATTCGAAATGGGTCACGCGCTGGAGGCCGCGAGCGTGCCAAAATGCCGCCGGCTCCCAGCACCATTTCCGTCGTTCGCTTGGGGGCTGGTCGCGTTTGAACAAACCGTGTACAGGACCGCCGTCGGTTCGGCCGGCTGCAAGGGGGATTTGTCACGGGGCGGTTGCTTTGGCCGCACCTGGGCTCCCGGATGGCCGATGGGAACGGCAACCCAGTGGGCATACACCGCTGTGCATCCGGAGGTCATGATGGTGTGCGTGAGGCGATTTCCTTCCCATTTTGCGGGTCCTTGGGGACGCGCATGGGGATCACTTTGCCTATTATGGGTCGCTTCGAGCTGCGTCCCTGACGTCCCCTTTCCGGACCGGGACACCGACGCTGGGGCCGTGTCGCAGGAAGCGCAGGACAGTATCAGTGGCGCTTCCAAGGCGGAGGCCGCAGCGCCCGCGGCCATGGGTGGCGACCCGGAACAGGCCGTCGCGCAGGCAGGTCCCGGCTCGGAGCCCGCAGGCATGTCCGATGCGTCGACCGGCGGCACCGATCCGGAGACCCCTGGCCAAGGGGATGGGGGACAGGGCCCCATGACGGTGCCCTGTGAGGCCGACCTGCTGACCGACGTCAACCACTGCGGTGCATGTGGTCGGGCTTGCCCACAGGAATACCCTCGGTGTGAAGATGGCGACTGTCGGGCTGCCCCCGCGCCCGCCTGTGGCGGGGCCGATCTGGACAACGATCCCGACAACTGCGGACTCTGCGCGTGGGCCTGCAACGGAAGTGAGGCCTGCGAGGGCGGCAAGTGCGTGTTGAAGTGCGATGCGGACCTGGCGACCGACGCCAGCAACTGCGGCGCCTGCGGGCTGAAGTGCGAAGCGGGTCGGGAATGTCGCGAGGGTGAATGTCGGGCGATCGAGGTCGCTGGCGTGGAATGCCCAGGGGACCAAGAGGTCTGCGGAATGGGATGCATACCGAAGTCGGCGTGCTGCGATGACCTCAGCTGTCGGGTCGACGACGTGAGCAAACCCTACTGCGACAAGGGCGTCTGCATCGAGTGCAAACTGGCCTCGGACTGCGACTCGGACGAGCTATGCGAAGCGGGGCAGTGCGTGCCCAAGCCGGTCCCCTGCGGGGGCGAGTGCGGATCCGCCGAGCAATGCATCGACGACCAGTGCGTGTGCCCTGGCAGGCCAGATCTCTCCACCGATCGCAACAACTGCGGGACCTGCGGCAACAGTTGTCGGCTGAGCCAGGAGTGCGTCGACGGTACGTGTCAGGCCTACTGCGGCGGCGCCAACATCCTGTCGGATGCGCGCAACTGCGGAGAGACCTGCGAGCGGTGCGACTCCGACGAACTGTGTGTGCTGGGAGCCTGCACCGTGTGCGGCGACGTCCGGACCGATGAGAACAACTGCGGTGAATGCGGCAAGCGGTGCGACAGCGGCGAGGAGTGCCTGCGAGGTGAGTGCACGCGGAAGGCGCAGTGCGGGGATGGTCTCGTAGAGGGTCTCGAGGCATGTGATCCTGGGATGGGAACAGGAGTCGGGACGTTGACTTGCAGCTCGGCCTGCCAGGTTCGGGAGCTCTTCCAGCCCTGCCAGGACGATGCCGACTGCAACACACCGCCGGGCCATTGCATTAGCTCGCGCTGCTACCCTGTTGACTGCCCGACTGATATCCCGCGGTACCAGTTCTTCAAGAGCGTAGGTGTCCCTTCAGTATGCGGCGTCGCCTGCAATAGCAGCAACATCAACGGCATCGCTTGTTCTCCAGAGTGCCCTGCCACCGTCTGTCTCTGTCAAGCGGACCCGGGCCCGGGGCCGGACGGTTGCGTCCGTGGTCCAAACTGAGAGTCTGGTCAGGGTCGCTGCAATTTGCCTACCTCCGTTTGCCTCGGCAGCACCACGTGAACTGCTTCGGTAGGAGCTACGACCAGCCTGGCCAAGTGGTCTCCCAACTGTTTGTGCAGACCGGGGTCGTCGGGTCCGCTGTCTATCCGCCCATCGAGCGCCCGAAATCCGAGCGCCGAGTCGAGCCGTGCATGTCAGCAAGGGATCATGAACCGGCGATCCGAGGACACCGCAGTAGTACCCGACACACCGTCGTCGTCGGCTGAATCTGTCGGGATCACGGCCGCGTAGACGCGCCGCTTCGCTGGGGGACTCGCAGAACCCACCGCTTGCGCTCGACCTGATCCTGGAGAGCCACGCGCGTGGCCGGATCAGACTGTTGCAGTTTAGAGGCTTTCGATTTAGTTGTGCCCAATGGAATCCGCGCGAGACGCCACGCTCGACCTGGATCAGCAACTCTGCTTTGCGTTGTATTCCGCATCGAGGAGGGTCGTTCGAGCGTACACGCTGGTGCTAAAACAGTTCGAACTCACCTACCCGCAGTATCTGGTCTTGCTGGTTCTGTGGGAATGGCACCGCGACGGTTGCGAGCGCCCCACGGTGACCGCGCTGGGTGACCGACTGGAGCTGGACAGCGGAACGCTAACTCCTTTGATCCGACGCTTGATCGCCCTTGGACTCGTAGAAAAGCAGCGCCAGCGCGAAGACGAGCGGACCGTCTTTGTCAACCTGACGCCAGCGGGTGTCCGTATGAAGCGCAAGGTGAAATCCGTGCCTCTTGCAATGCTCGAGCAATGTTCGCTGCCCGTTCAGGAGGTTGAGCAGTTGCGGAAGCAGCTCGACCGTCTCAGATAGAACGCCAAGACAGGAAAGTAGTCATGTTGAACATCAGCCATTCGTCCCGCCCTCTCGGGGGGCTCTGCTTGTCATTCGCAACCGCAGCGATGTTCTTGGGTGCGTCCGCTGGAAGTGTCCGCGCGCACATCGACATCGACATGGGTGGAACGCACGATTCGCGAAGCCCAGGTTCCGGGATAAAGAATCCACCGTGCGGTGTGACCGGGAGCCAGCGGGGAACGAATGTTTATACCTACCGACCTGGAGCGACGATCAATATTAGCGTCAGAGAGACGATCTCGCATCCGGGCTATTTTCGAATCGCGTTCGACGCAGATGGGGACGACGACTTTCCTGTTCCAGAAGGAACATCAGGCGAGTTTGGCGACTGCATGGGCGATCCCGCCTGCGGCGAGGGCAAAGAGGACTACTGCAGCAACGAAACCGTGCTGCTCGACAATCTCGATCCACACGCCTCAGCCGGTTTCCTGACGCAGGAGACATACACATGGAGCGTTACACTGCCCAATATCGAGTGCGACAACTGTACGCTCCAGATCATTCAAATGATGAATGACTTCAACTTCCACCCGCGCCCCTATCCTGCGGACGACATCTACTACCACTGTATCGATCTTGTGCTCTCGAACGACGCACCTGAAACCAACGATACACCCGTCGAGAACAACGGAATGGTGTGCCCGGGGATGGCCGAGCCGGAGATGCCCGCGGAGATGGACCCGGAGATGATGTCTCCTGAGATGAATCCGGAGATGCCCGCGGAGACGGACCCGGAGATGATGTCTCCTGAGATGAATCCGGAGATGCCCGCGGAGACGGCGGCCCCCGAGATGCCTGCAGACATGCGTCCTCCCGCCATGATGGCTCCGGAGTCACCGACTATGGATCCAGTGACACCGGCCCAGATGCCCGCCGCCACTGGCGCCCAACCCGTCGATGTGGGCGACATGGGCAGTATGGCGGGCGCCGGGGGCACAGAGACTCCGTCGACCGGTACGGTGACTTCCGCCGTGCAGGCCCCTCCGGCGACGGAGGGCGGTGACGACGGTGGTGGCTGCAGGATCGCTTCGGCTCCATCAGCTAGCGCGTGGCTCCCGATCGTCGCGTCGCTGCTCTCGATCCTGTGGCGTCGCCGACAGACGCACCGCTGAAAGCTCCTCTGATCGTCAGGGGTCGAGGGTGAGGCGGTGAGGCTTGGCTGCCAGGCAAGCCTCACCTATGACATACCCGTCCAGGTCCACTCTCAGGGCGCCGAAAGCCCTGCAAAGTCGAAGAACAAGCGAGGCGACGCGGAGCTCATGAATGATCCGGGCTAGTCAGACCCGGAGATCGTCGGTGAACCTGTCGTGTGTGGTGGCTCGCAGGTGGTGACACACGACAGACACCGGCCGTCGTCGGAGCAGCCGTCGTCGGCGATCTCTCCTGTTTCGCAATTCTGGACCGCGCATATAGGTGTCGCTCTGCCCAAACCGCGCGAATCCCCGCAATCGCAAGCGACAAGCACGACGCACAAGATACCGAGTCGGAGGCAACTTATCATGGGGTGCCCGCCACACGGGTCCTGCATTTGGCCTGAAGGCTGATGTGCACATAAGCCTATCGGCATGCAGCCAGCGCGGTTGCGCTCTGTTTCGACAATACTGGTTCCCGTGTGGGGTGGGGTGCCTTAGCGCGCAGAATGCTTGAGCGACGGCCTTTGCGGGATGACCCATGGGTCTCTGGTGCCTAGAGCGGGCAACCGGGAACGCGCGCGACCGATGAAGGGGGCATGGCTTCCCGACTTGCGCAAACGAGTGGTGGGGTGTCGGCCACATCATACGGGCGCGGCGCGGCCGCAGGACGGAAGGTGGAGCCTTGACGCTCGCGGCCAAGCACCTGGACCTGGTGGTGGGGGTCGATACGCACATCGTGATGGTGCCAACGCCTGCGGAACGTGTCAACGTGAATGAGACAGTCGACGTTTGAGTTTTATGTGGTGATCA
>JAPPOR010000682.1 GCA_028817905.1 Myxococcales bacterium | reverse complement strand
CTGGTGTCGTAGACACCCACCCGTCTGACTAGATCGTGGCGCGGCGGCGCAGCACAGCATGCTCATACGGGTGAGCTCGTGGCTGCGCAGCCTCATCGGTCCGGTTCCCTCCTCGTGGCGGCGCGGCGCACGCCGAACTGAGAGTGGCAACCGCTACGTGAAGCGGCGACAAGCTGGGAAAGGTCAGGCGCGTCGTGCAGACTGCGGTCCGCCAATACTTGGGTGTCCGCCATTCGCTCGCCAATACTTGGGTGTCCGCCATTCGCTTCCGCCATTCGCTCCGCCCGGGCCGCAGACGCTGATGTCGAAAAGGGCAGTTTCGGCGGTCTATTGCTGCGAGTCGCGGAGTTCGTCGGGACAGCAGCGCGGAAGGAAGATCGATACGGTGCTGCCCTTGCCTTGAAGGCTGTGGACCTCGATGCGCCCGCCGTGACGCTCGATGATCTGGTGCACGATACTGAGCCCCAACCCAGTGCCGATCCCGACCCCTTTGGTGGTGAAGCCGGGGTCGAAGATCCGGGGTAGGTCGTCCGGCGCGATCCCGCGTCCTGTGTCACGGATGTCGATGCGGACGCCGTCGCCGTCTGCCATGGTTCGCACCGTGATCGTGCCGCTACCCTCAATCGCCTGACTTGCATTCAGCAGGACGTTCATGAACACCTGATTGATCTGGTTGGCAAAGCAAGTAACGGGCGGCAGCTCTGCGTACTCGCGCACGACCTCCACGCGTTGTTTCAAGGTGTGGTGCAGGAGCGCGAGCGTGCTGTCGAGGCCGGCGTGTAGGTCGACCTCTGCGATCTCCGCCTGATCCAGGCGGGCGAAGCTCCGGAGCGAGCGAACAAGGGTGGTGATGCGCCCGATCGCGTCTTCGCTTACGCGCCCCAGTGAAGCTAGGGCGCTCAGCCGTTTGCGCGCCTCGCCGACGGGCCCGCTGGACTCCAGCTCCGGATCATCGAGAAGTTTGAGCGCGCGCGCTAGGGTTCGTCTTGTGGTGTCGGCATTGCTCGCAATGGCGCCAAGCGGCGTATTGATCTCATGGGCCACACCGGCGACCAGCTGTCCCAGGGAGGCCATCTTCTCGCTTTGCACCAGCTGTGACTGCTTCTCGCGTAGTTCAAGGGTCCGTTCCTCGACTTTTCGCTCCAGGTCTTCGTGGGCCTGACGCAGCGCCCTTGCGCTGCGTTTGCGCAAGACCGCATTGGCGAAGACCAGCCCCGCGCGTCGCAGAACTCGCTCGGTCTCATCGTCCCATTTGCGGGGTTGTCGGGTCGTATCGAAGCCGAATAGACCATTCGCCATTCCTTCGATCACGATCGGGACCACGATGCGCGACACGACATTCCAGGCTTCCATGCGCTTTCGCAGGGGAGCGAACGGAACAGGCAAGTCGTCGATCGAGTCGATGCGAACCGTCTGGTGGTTGATGATCTGCTCCCGGAAATGGATGTCCGCGCGGCGTGTTGCCTCGCTGGCGTCCCGCTCGAACCTCAGGTTGCCGCGCTCGTCGAAGATCGTCTGGACCCCGGGTCGGCACCACTCGTGGGCCATCGTGACCAGATGGCTGGGATCGAACGGCGTGTCCGGCAGCTTCAGGGAGGGGAACTCGGGGATGACCACGATGAACGCCCGGTCGACGCCCGCGAAGGAGCCGAGCTGCGAAAGCGCCGCGTCGATACTGGGCCCAATCTGTTCGACGCCCGAGTTGATGAACCGCATGGAGATGCGAGTCAGCAAGTCGTCGACTTCGGCGCGAGCGCGCAGCTGAGCAATGGTTTCCGTCGACTCGGGCATGCCAGTGGTCACTATCGTACCAGCCGCGCGGACGAACGACTTCGGACGCCACGTCGTTGACGCGCTAGCCCGGATCATTCATGACTTCGGCGTCGAATCCCTGCGCGCTCCGACGCCGAGGTCATGAATGATCCGGGCTGGGACCTACGCCAGCGCAGTTGAGGGGATCGCTCCGCGTTTCCGCCTCGAGAAGCGTTTGCGTATGCGGGCCTTCCGAATAAGATTCGTGCACTCGAAATTAAGCTGTCGAGGAGTGCGAGTCGTACTCAAGCGCCCGAAGATTCTTTGCAGAACGCCTCGGAGCCAGAGAGTCGAGCAAGTGGTGCGGGATGCTTTCAGCCGGACGGGCGTGAGCGTGGGCCGCACGCCTACACGTCTCGCCGCGCCCTCTCAGTAGTACGTTCCCAGGGCCGCGGCGTCGTAGTCGCGTAGCTCGTCGAAGCGACCTTGGTGCACCTTCAGGGCCCATTGCGGGTCTTGCAGCAGCGCGCGACCGACCGCGATCAGATCGAACTCGCCCCGATCTAGGCGTTCGATCGCCTCGTCGAACTTTGCTGCGGCCGATCCCTGTCCGCGGAAGGCGCCTGTGAACTCGGACGTGAGGCCTACTGAGCCAACGCTAATGGTGGGCAAGCCAGAGACCTTCTTCACCCACCCGGCCAGGTTCAAGCCCTCGGCGCCGTCGATTTCCGGAAACTCAGGTTCCAGGATGCGGCGCTGTGAGCAGTGGATCATGTCCACGCCCGCGTCCACCAGCACGCGCATCCAGCGCTCCAGCTCGTCCGGTGCGTGCGCGACCTTGGCCTGGTAGTCCACCGACTTCCACTGCGAGATGCGCAGGATGATCGGAAAGTCCCCGACGGCTTCGCGACTCCGACGGATTGCCTCTGCAGCGAACTCGGCGCGGCCCTCGAACGAGCCACCGAAGCGGTCGGTGCGGCGATTGGTGCGCTCCCAGAAGAACTGGTCGATCAGGTATGCATGTGCTCCATGCAGCTCGATGCAATCGAAGCCAAGCCGTTTGGCATCTGCAGCCGCATCGGCGTAGGCCTGTGCCATGTCGAGCACCTCGGCCTCGCTGGGCGCCTCCCCCACCTGCTTGCCGGTCAGGGTGAAGCCGGAGGGGCCGTCGGACGGGGCGTCGGGGAAGTGGCCGGTGCCGGGCTTGCGGCTCATGCCCTGGTGCCACAGCTGAGGGCCCATTTTGCCCCCGGCGGCATGAACCGCGTCTATCACTTGCTTCCATCCAGTCAGGGCCTGGTCTCCCCAGAACAGTGGGATCCTGGCGTCGTTGGCGGCCCCCTTGCGGCGGATCATCGTGCCTTCGGAGAGGATCAGTCCGACCTGGGCGGCGGCGCGCCGCTCGTAGTATGCGACGTTGTCTTCGTTCGGAAACCCGCCTGGGGATTGGGAGCGCGTCATGGGAGCCATCACGATCCGGTTGTCGAGTTCCATCTGACGAACTCGGAAGGGCTTGAAGAGCGGAGAAACGTCGGTCACGGTCAACTTCCTTGCTAGCTGCCTCGGTTTTCGTCGCTCATATGACCGGTCGCCGTTCCTGTCAATCGAGGGGCAGCCCAGCTTGGCTTCGTCGGAAGTGCAGAACCTGCGGAAACAGAACGGGTTGGCGTCTCTTGCCCTGTGGATCAGCGGGTCATTGCTGCTGCACGCGGCCGTTCTGGGCGCGCTCGTGGGCTGGTTCGAGCGAGCGCCTCCGCCGGCGTTCGAATTTTCCCTGCCCGAAGCAGCTGAGTTTGGGCTGATCGAAGGCGATGGAGCCCCTGCACCAGCCCCTGCTCCCGCGCCGGCGCCCGAGCCGGAGGTGGAGCCGCAGCAAGTGCGTGCAGCCAGCGGCAGGCGGTCACCGGCGGTGGCCGAGGATGGCCCGGTGGCGCTTCCGGACGCCGGCCTGGATCATGTGCCGGCGCCCGAGCCCGTGCAGCCGCCTGACTCCTCGCAAGCAATCGCCTCCAGTCCGCTTGGGCCGAAGGAAGCGCGCTCCTCCGGTGTCGGGACGATACCTGGGGCTGAAGGCGAAGGTCTGGGGATTGGGGCGGGCGGCCACGGGCTCGGCGGCTTTGCACCTCCGGGCGCTGCGATCGCGCTTCATGTGAACAGTAGACGCCTGCGCGCTTCATCGCTCGTACTCGAAGCCGACGCGCTGCTCGGCGTGATTCCCGCGTGGCGCGCCGTACTGGCGGGCTCGGGACTTGCGCCGCTCACCGCTCTGGAAGAAATCTTTGTGGCCACCCCCAGTCGGCGTCCTTCGGACCTGGTTGTGGCTGGGCGCCTTAGCGGTGGTCTGGCCAGCATCGAGCGGGCGGCTGCCCGGCTAGCTCGGGAGCGCAAGCGGCCCGTATCTTGGTCTGGGGGTCGTGGTCTGCGCGTGGCAGCCTGGCACAGCCGAGGCCCGACCCCGCGGGTAGTTGCTGTCAAGGGCGGAGACGAGGTGATTATAAGTCGCAAGTCGGACCTGCCGCGTGTGTCAGCGGTGGTGGCAGCGCTGCAAACGCGTGTGCGAGCAGGGGACTTGCCTGGCACCGATGGAGCGCCGGCGGCTCTGCTCAAGATGTATGAGGACGAAGCGGTGGCCGTGTCGGTGGAGGACGTTGCCCGCTTCGTTGTGGGTGACCCCCCCGGCGTTCCGCGGAAGCTGCGGCTTTCGATCCGCCCTATCGACGAGTTCTACGCTGGCCTACGCACCATGGGAGCCTACGCGTCCGCCGAGGCGGCCAGTGCGGCCCAGGCCTACATCGAGCAACTTCGCAAGCGCCTCGTCGACCATCCTCAGGTGCTCTACTTGGGCTTGAAGAGCGCCTTGATGGCGGCGGAGCTCACGCGCGAGGGCCGCTTCTTGGTCCTCGATGTCCGTCTCACGATGCACCAGACCCGCTACCTCTTGGTCCAGGTCCGCCGCCAGCTTGCCGGGCGCTAGCCCGGATCATTGACGACTTCGACGCCACCTCGCGTGTCCTTCGACTCCACAGGGACTATCGCCGCCCTAGGCAATACGCGGAGTATTCCCGTCGGCCGTCGAAAGCCCTGCGAAGCCGAATCGCTGCGCGATCCGACGCCGAAGTCGTGAATGATCCGGGCT
>JAPPOR010000301.1 GCA_028817905.1 Myxococcales bacterium | reverse complement strand
CCTCCTTCACCGAAAGCCCTGCGAAGCCGATCACTTGCACGATCATCACGTGCCGTGGTGATGGATGCGGGCTAGGGACCGCTCGCCGCCGCGTCGGGCGCCGGGCCCGGCGCAGGCGCAGGCTCGGCCGGCACGAACTGGGCCAACACGGCCGCGGCCGCGGCCGCCCGGTAGCGAATATCTGCACGCGCACGCTTTGATGCGGCGACCGCCCCAAGACCGGCGATGATCTCGCGAAGAAAGGGAACGCTCACCCCGCGCTCGCGCAACTCGAAAGCCCAGAGCGATTCGGCGATCGCCTGGGCGCTTCGCGCTGCCACCGGCGCCACGTCCGGGTCTGGACTGGCCATCAACGTGGTCAAAGCGGGTAAGGCGCGCTCGGGAGCGTCCAACCACCGAGCACACAGCGCTCCGAGCTGGCGCATCTGCGGAGTTTGGTCGGGTGTGAGCAGCGACAGCACTTGCTGGTCCGTAACGCGATCGACATAGCGAGCCAGCACAAGCGGATCTGAGTCCCCAGGCGGGGAAGGCAAAGCCGACCGGGCACTGACCTCCGCGCGTGCTGCTGGCTCGGCGGCATCCGACCGCCCCTGCTCTTGCGCCCCGACCGAGGTCGAGGCACTCGGCGTGTCTGCACGCACGCCTGCGCACACGATCAGAGCACACGTTGTGTGCAGCGCTAACCTGATGGCCCCGTTCCGGTACGGCACGTTGTGGGTGTGTGTACCACAACTGCCCCGGAGCACCAGGGGTCCTCGGCGCGGCAAACCTTGAAGCAAAAAGGCGAGCGCGTTAGTAGTTCGCTTCGTATCGAGGGGTTTTGTGAGCGGAAGGCATCACATGGTGAACGGGCAAGACGCAGGGCGCGTCGATCGCGACGGGCGGAAGCGATCGGTACACGCGGGGCACCGCCGCTTCGATGCCACTGCGGGGGCGTTCCTGGTTTCTGCACTGCTGTGTACCGGCCGACCCGCCCTCGGCCAGAGCGTCGAGGACGCCGCGCAGCTGCTCTCGGGAGGCGATCGCTCGCAACTCGAGATGGGCATTCAGTCTCTGGGACTAATCGGTTCAGCCGAGGCCCTGCCCCCTCTGGCGCAACGCATCCGCGCAGGCCTACCGCCGGATCTGCTGGAAACCGCGATTATCACCGTCGCAGCCCTGGGGCAGAAAGACGCCGGGGGCCTGCTGTTCGAGCTTATGTCACACCGCCGCCCGTTGATCCGGCTGCGGACGGTTGAGGCGATCATCGCGCTCCAGCCCGACGGTGCAGAAGCGGGGCTCGTGGCAGCCCTGTCCGATTCCGACCTACAGGTTCGCGACGCCGCCGCCCGTGGCCTCGGCGAGTTCGGAACGCCGGGCTCACTCGATGTGCTCTATCAAGCACTCGACAAGGGCAATATGGAAGCGTCCAAGGCAATCGGTCGTTTGACTCCGCCCAGCCAAATCCGTCGCATCACAGGCTATCTGGGCCGCATCCCTCTCCGAAGCCTGCGCTCCGCGTTCACTGAGGTGCTGCGAAGGCGCGATGTTTCGGTCAAGACCAAGCTTCAAACCGTGGGCATTCTGCAGGAGGTGGGCACACCCGAGGTGCGCGACTTCTTCAATGACGTGCTGGCGTCGGCCACCGACGACGACCCGCTCCATCCCAAGGTCGGCAAGGCGCTCCTGACCGCCATTCGCGGGATCCCCGACTGAGGAACGAGACCGCTGCCACCGCAGCCGCAGAGATTTCAGGACGTACTCGCAAGACGCATTCGCAGGACACCCCAAAACGAACGTAGCGACCGCAACCGCAGGACACCCAACGCATGACCCGTCCGACGCTTGGCTTATCGATGTCGAACCGGCGAACCCGGGGGCCTCACCAGCCCGCGCGCTGGACGCCGTGGGATACGATTTCAAGGGACTCCCAGATAGCAACCGAACCCCGGCTATGCGGGCGTGGCAGGCGAACGAGCCCGAACCCGACTGGCCAGCCCACCCGCCGGCGG
Organism: Myxococcales bacterium; assembly: GCA_028817905.1. Taxonomy (GTDB): domain Bacteria; phylum Myxococcota_A; class Polyangia; order Polyangiales; family JAFGIB01; genus JAPPOR01. Next base: position 22,179 of record JAPPOR010000301.1, on the reverse strand, counting down.
ACAAGCGCAAGCTCCGCGCTTGCGCTGGTCGTGGCGGCGTCCGTGGTGTGCGTGGGCTGTGTGGGTGCGCCCGCATTCTCGAGCCGCTTCCCGGAGAACCGCGCGAAGCAGGTCGAGGCCCTGGTGGCCCGGCTTGCGGCCGCTCCCGCGGGTAGCTCCGAAGGGATCGCCATCGGGGTATCGCCCGCACCAACCCAGCTCTACGCGTACGATCTGCGCGGACGTTCCGTGCTGTGGCGCCACACGGCTGAGGTCTCCTACACACCCATGCTTGCGGGACCGCGGGTGGTCACCCAGGAAGGGTCGCAAGTGGTCGCCCGTGACCTCAAGAGCGGGCAAACGGTGTTCTCACTCGGCACTGATGGAATGACCCTCAACGGCGCTGCGGGCAATGGGCCGCATACAGCCGTTGTCCTAACCTCGGGACAGGGCACGCTTGCGCGTGGCAGGGTCTCACTGATCCAAGGCAGCAGCACCAAGTGGCGTCACGATTTCAGTTCCCAGGCCGGTGTCCCCGCGATCGTTGGCGACGTCGTGCTGGTGCCATGGAGCACGCAGTTCGTGACCGCGCTGGATCTCAACACGGGTGAAGAGATCGCTCGACTGCTGGTTCGGGACGGCGTTGTGTCCCATGCGTTCTCGGCCAACGGAACGGCCCTCGTTGGCAGCCGCTACGGGTACGCGGTTGTCGACCGACAACTTGGGCGTGGATCGATCAAGCAGAGTCGCTACCGGGCGGCGCCCGAACAGGTCTTGCCCGGTCGACCCAAGTTCCTGCGTGACGTATACGACACAACGCCTGTGCAGGCCCCAGACAGCGCGCAGCATCGGGTACGCCTAGAATGGGCCCCAGAGGTCACCGCCACCTCTGCCAAGCTGCAAGACGGCCTGCAATACCTGGTCTTCTATCGCTTCGTGTTCGCGCTTGAGCAGGACTCGCTCGACCTACACTGGGTCTATACGCACGAATCCGACATTGTCGGAGCTCGCGCCCAGGCGGGCGGCCTCGCGTTCGCCGACGAAACCGGCGGCTTTGGGCTGCTGAGCGCCAGCAGCGGTACGCTCGCCTGGTCGGCCCCTGGTGGGATTCCGAGTTCCGTCGCCGTCCTGCCCCGTGGCGGAGTTCAAGCGGGTCCCGGTGGTGGCGGTGCGCCCGACCCCGAGTCGATGCGCCGTCAACTATTGCTCGCCGCCCAGGATCCGGACGCCCGACTCGTGCCTGTTCGTGTACTTGCTGTGGATCTGCTCTCGTCCCTGCCGGACGGGGCGGTCACGGGTGACCTGGTAGGTCTGTGCGACGATCGGCGCACCTCGCCCGCGGTTCGCAAGCAGGCTTGCGAAGCACTGCAGCAGCGGGCAAGCGGTGGCGAACACATCCGCAGCGCACTCGAGCGGCACTACGGCTATCTGGAGGGAACCACCAGCCCCCCTGTCGGTGCCCTCGCGAAGGCATCGGCGGTCCGCAAGGACGCCGCCACACTGCCTCAGCTGATCGCCCATCTCAAGGATCCCAACACACGCTCAGAGGACCTCCTGCCACTGGTGCAAGCGATCCAAGCCCTCGGCAAGCACGCAGCAGTCGCGCCGCTGGCCGACTTTCTGCGCCTCTACCACGCCGACCCCGTCGACGAGCATGTCGTAAGCGCGCTGGAAGCGACGACCCAGGCACTGGCGGAGCTTGCCGGCCCGGTTGCGCTCACTACCCTCTCAGAAATCGCCGACGATCCCCTTACCGTGGTGAGCCTACGCAGAAAGGCGCGGCTCTCAGCAGGTCGCCTGGAGGCGGTCGCCAAGGCAGCTGAGCACCGCCAACGAACGGCCCAGTCCCCCCAGGAACCGCCCGCCGCAGCCCAGGTAGAGGTCGCAGAAGGTCCCGTGACGCCGGAGCGACTCACTCTCACGATGGTCAGCCAGGCGCTGTTACCCGTACGGGATCAGCTGCGTGCGTGCCTTGACCAGGGTGGCGATCCACTGTTCCGGGCCCGCGTCGTCGTCGTGGTGGAAGACGGCCGGCTCCTGATGGTGTCCGTAAACCCCAAGGCGTTGGAGGGATGCATCGCCCCGCTCGTCAAAGCCCAATCCTTCCCAACCACCAAGTATGCCAAGCGGGAACAGATCACCTACACTGTGAGCAGGAACTGACCCTCAATCGAAGCGCTCACTGTGAATGCGCTTGCGGTCGTAGCCCAGATCTCGCTTCAAGGTTGCGCGGACCCCCTTCACCATCGGGGAAAGCCCGCAGATGAATACGTGGGGTCGAGGACCAGTACCAACGACTGCCGCAACATGCTCCTGCACGTAGCCGCGCATGCCCTGCCAATCCGCATCGGGCCTGGATAGGGTGACGTATACGGACGCGGCTCCGTCTGCGGCCATCGCTTCCAGCTCGTCCCGCCACAGGATGTCGGCCTGGGTGCGACAGCCAAACAGGACCTCCAGGCGCGGTCGCGTGGGTAGACCCAGGGCCTCGTGCAGCATGGCCCGTAAAGGCGCGAGACCGGAGCCCGTTCCGATGAACAAGGCGGGCTGTTCCAACAGCCCCGTACGTGTGAACAGCCCGTGGGGGCCGTCCATCAGGCAGCGATAGCCGGGCGAGGCCGCATGGAGCGTACTCGACACAACACCTCCCTCCACATGCGTCACAGCAAGATCGAAGAGGTCCGGACGGTCCGGCGGGCTCAAGCCTGCAATCGAATAGGCCCGCCTGTGCTCGGCGCCAGCGGCAGAGACGTGCAGATTGACCCACTGACCGGCAGTGAACGCAAGCGGCGCCCCGTCAAGACACCGAAAACGCAGACCTACGACGCTCGGGCTCAGGGGACTCGCGTCAACCAACTCAACCTCGCGCTTGGCCATGGTCACTCCTGGTCGCGCTCCGCCAACTCGGTCACCTTTTCGAATGACATCCGCAACGGTTGTACCGTATGCAGAGCCACGTGCGAGGTGAAGGCATGCGCTCTGGTCAGACGTTCAGAATACCCCTCCTCGCAGGATTGCTCGCAACAGCCTTCCAGGCAGCGATGCTGCTTGGTGCGGGTTGTAGCTCAACCACGCAGCCGCCACGGATAGGCAAGCTACCGCTCATCACGAGCGGCAACGCGCAGGCGGAGCGCGATCTGAGCAAGGCTCGACGGGCCCACGAGAGCGGCAACCTACCCCTGGCCGAAGCCCACTACCGCGCCTTCGTCGAACGCCATGAAAGCGATCCGCTCGCTCCGATCGCGCAGCTCGAGCTGGGAAAGCTGCTCTTGGAACGTGGCGAAATCGCGGAAGCCCACGGCTACTTCCAGGTCGTCGGCATCCACCCGGACCCGGCGGTAGCCGAGCAGGGGCGCTTCTACGGGGCCGTCACCGACTTCCGGCAGGGACGCGCACGGCAAGCGGCCGAGACCCTGCGTCCCATGGTCGGACGCACCATCGACCCACGCGACACCAGCCTGCTGCTGCTCACCCTCGCAGAGGCTGAACTGGCCCTTGACCACCTCGTCCCAGCTGCCATCGTGCTCGACCAGCTCGCCAGGGATCCAGCGGCGGCAGCCCCGGACCGAGACGCTGCAGGGCACCGGTTGGCTGAACTGATCGACACCCGAGCCTCCGCCAGTGAGGTCAGCGCGATGCTGCGCGACCTCTCCGATGAAGGCGCCGGTTTCCGTCATGCGCTGCGCCGCGCCTTGCGCGACGCGCAGGCCGCCCGAGACACCGCTAGGGCCCAGGAACTGGTCGAGATGATGCGGTCGGCCGGCATGGCACTCGACGGCGAGCTCGCGGAAATCGCGGCTTCGGCGGCCCAGCCCGGCGAGGCAGACCCAGCAACCGTGGGCGCTATCCTGAGCCTATCGGGACGCGCGCGCGTGGTCGGCGAGGTCGCCCTGCGCGGCCTGATGCTGGCCGCAGACCTGCCACCGAAGGGCCCGACCCACCGAGGTGCCCCGAAAGTGGTGTTTCGCGACGATGGAGGCGACCCGGAGAAGGCCGCCCAGGCGGTCGACGAACTGGTCAGCGTCCATCGGGCAATCGCCATCGTCGGCCCCATGAACAGCGACGCCGCCCGTGCAGCCGCCGAACGCGCGGAAGCGATCGGTGTCCCCATGATCGCGCTCACGCCTGCGGCCAATCTCGTCGAGAGTGGTGAGCACGTGTTCCAACTCCTCCCCACTGCAGAGGCCGAGGTGGCGGCGCTGGTCGATCAGGCCGTCGGCGAGGGCCGCAAGCGGTTCGCCCTGCTGCGCCCGGACGGGCCTTACGGGGATGCGATGGAGGGAGCGCTGGAGCAAGTGGCGGGCAGCCGTAGAGTCGAGCTGATCGCTGTGCAGAGCTACCCGATGGATGCGACGGCGTTTGGAAAGCAAATCGCAGCCATCGCGGCCCTCCGCCCCGACGCGCTGCTGGTAGCCGATGCGGCAAGTCGCCTGGCATTGATCGCGCCGGCACTTGCTGCTGCAGGCCTATGGAGCGGAGCACCAGGCGCTCGAGCAACCGATGGGGGTCGCGTCGTTCAACTATTGGCCCCGTCAGTCGCTTTCGACCACGACATGGCCGAAAAGAGCGCGCGCTATCTGCAAGGGGCGCTGTTTGCGGTAGCATTCGACGCAACCACATCGACAGGTCCGGGGCGGGAGTTTGCCGACACCTATGCGGCCCAGTTCGGAAGCCAGCCCAGTGCCTTCGCCGCCCTGGCCCACGACGCCTACGTGCTGGTGCGGTCGGTCACGAGCCGAGGCGCCTCAACGCGGGATGCGGTCCGCGAAGGGCTGCGGAATGTACACAGCCCCGAGGTTGCAGGCGCCGCGACTGGCTTCGACGCCCTTGGTGGTCCAAACACACCGACGCGACTGCTTCGCTACGTGAACGACGCGTTCGTTCCGATCCACTAGCGCATCAAGTAGGCGAGGACCGCAACCAGGGCGAGTCCTGCGGCGGCGATCCCCCAAATCGCCGCACCCCGCTTGGCGGGTATGGTCGTGGTGGACACAGCATGCATGGATACGGCCGAACCAAGTGCATCCCCGCCAACGGCAGCGTCGCCAAGGGCTGGCGTAGCAACCAGACCCGTGACCGAAGGGCCGCCACCCGCGCCCGCTCCCGAAGCGCGGGGCTCTGACTTCTGTGCCTCCGCGGGTGGAGGTTCGACCTTGGCCAGGGCGGTCGCTATCTCCGGCTCGGGACATTCCGCCCAATCGCCCCCCTCCCCGGTGAGGCCAAAAGCACGCACAAGGGCCGTCGCAAACCTCCCAGCACTGTCGTACCGATCCGCCTTCTCCTTGCGCAGCGCCTTGTCCACCACCTCGTCCAGGCTCGCGGACCAGGGTCCCTGCGTACTGGGCGCCGGGGGATTCTCGTTCATGATCTTCATCAAAATCAAAGCCACGTTCGCGCCTTCGAACGCCACCTGGCCGGTGAGCATCTCGTACAGAATCGCGCCGAGCGCAAACACGTCGGTTCGCTGATCCAGGTCGGTGGCGCCCATGGCCTGCTCTGGAGACATGTAGTAGGGCGACCCGAGAGTCGTCCCGACTGCCGTCAGCTTCGCCCCCATCTCCATCTGTAGCTTGACTGAGCCAAAGTCGAGCAAGCGTACATCATCGCCGCTGTCGCTCTTGCACAGGAACACGTTGTCCGGCTTGAGGTCCCGATGCACGAAACCGTACGAGTGGGCGCAATCAAGCGCGGCAGCTATCTGGCACACCATGCGTACAACGCGCTCCGGCGTCATCCGCTCGACATCGCCCGCCATGGCCTTGCTGAGCTCCTCGCCTTCGAGGAACTCCATCGTCATGAAGTACGACGAATCACCCGTCTCACCGAACTCCAATACTTTGACGATATGAGGGTGATCGAGCTCTTGCGCGGTTTCATACTCGCGCTTGAAACGCTCCACGGAGACGTGGTCTCTGGCGACGCTGTCGTGCAGCACCTTGATCGCAACGCGCTCTTTGGTCTCCGGATGGCGACCTTCGTAGACGCGCCCCATCGCTCCATCCGCGACGCGCGCGGCGGCGATATAGCCGCCCAGCTGCTTACCGAGCCGGGCATCGAAATCCTCGGGCGGCTGATCTTGAACTACAATCTGGCCGTCCTCCCCGCAGAAGAAGACCGAGTCGTCGTAGGATTTTCCGCAGCTAGGACAGGTTCTGCTCACGCCCTTAATGCTATCGAACGGCCGAGGGGTAAGCAACGCAAGAGCGCCATCGCAGGCGTGCGGAGAGAGCGTCCCGCATGCGCGCGCACTACAGCGTCCGGGACCACCTGTCGGTGGCGGTGTCGTGCACGAGGGTCCATTCCCGCCCATCGGTTGTTCGCACGCGAAAACATACGTGTGTGGACTGATGGGAGGGTTCGTCCCAGCGCCCCAGGACATCCGTTATTTCGAGTTGCTCATCTGCTTGCGCGAACGCACTTGGGGCGTATCCCCAACCCACGGCAGGCCGCACCGTAACATTCAGTTCGCCTTCTTTCAGGCCCTTGGTCGCAGGTCGTTCCCAGATGGGGAGCTCGATACCGACCTCATGGCGAAACTCACGGCAGGCGGTGCATAGCGCGTGCTGAAGCAGCGGGCGGTCCACGCCCAGCTGCATGAGAACGACCACAGTGTACTCCTCACTGACCCGACGCGCCCACAGCTCAGACGTGTCGGTCGCGAGTTCCAGCACGTAGGCAGCGCCGGCCCCCAACTGTTGACGCCGTTCCCGGAGCTCATTGAGCAGCACCAGCGCGTGGGCACCGGCAACCTTGGCCTCGAAGGGGTCCAATGAAGATACATAGTCAATACACTCGCCCTCCGTATCGACGAAAACCGAGTAGAGCACGCGCGGGTCCGCCTCGTAGAGTCGCCGGAGAATCGGCGTGAACGCGCTCTCATTCTGATCGCGGGGAGCTTCCGGCGCGCGCCAACTGCGCCTTCCGGCTCCGGCGGCCGTCACAGCGCGATCTGCCCCAGAAGTCGCATGGCATCTTCTTGGCGTTTCACGCTCAGGCCTCGCGAGATCCCGTCGAGCAGTTCCCTGGTCGTTCGCACGCGCTGCCGCAGCTGCAGCTCGGAATGCAGCGTGTCGTAGACTGCCTCGAAGGGCGTCGCCGGAGTTTCGACGATCTCACTCAGACGGATGGCGTGAAATCCGAAGCGCGTCTCGACCGGCGCACGCACCTGACCGACCCGCTCCAACTCAAACAGCGCGGTGGAAAACGCCGGATCGAAAGGCCCGTCCTCGGGCACGGCCGGCAGCGCTTCGACCTTGACTTCCAGCGTCTCGTCCGACCACTCGCGGACCGCCTCCTGGATGGCCTCCACCGGATCACCGCCGCGGAGCACTTCCGCCGCTCGCAGGGCAAGCGCACGCGCACGCATCCGCACCTCTGCCGACGCACTGGCCTTCACCCTAGCCAGTACGTGAATCGAGGAGCGCTTGGGCGGTGGACGAAAGCGGTCGCCTTCAGCCTCGTACGCTTCGCGCACCGCCGAGTCGGCTACTGGGACGGCTTCGACCGCGCGCGCAAGCAACGCCTGAACGAGCGCTTGTCGGATCTTGTATTCGGAGTCGGAATCGACCTGGATGCCGAGACCCTCCGCTTCCCGCACCAGCAGCAGGTGTGCCTGCAGGCGCCGCAGCACCTCGCGGGGCGCAAGTTGTGTACTCGCAGAAAGCGCGCGCACCTGCGCAAGCGTGATCGCTTCGCCGTTCACCGTGCTGATGATGTCACCACCGACCTGTGCGGTTCCGTCCGCCACCTGACGGCGGCCGCCGTCGGTGTCCGCCGTCGCACACGCCGCCAGCAGCCCGACCAGCACCGCCGCCAGCGGAAGGACGCATGGACCACGATGGGCAGCGCTGACCCGGCGGCCACCTTTTGCCCCCGCGGGCCCCACACGCGCACCCCAACAGCACCACGTTCCCAGCGGGTGGCGCTGCACAGCGCGAGCCGAGTGGACCCCGCCGGGGAGGGCTGGCAGCGGCGTATCCGCCACCGTCATTCTCCCTCCGCTCGAAGCAGTTCGACGCCGGCCCGCATGACGGACAGGCCGGTGAGGACCAGCACAGAACTGGCGAGATAGTCGCGTGCGCTCAACTGAACGACTGCAGAGAACAGGACTCCCAGCGCAAAGAGTACGAGCGCGGCTCCGATCCCATCTCGCAGACGTCCAGCCATGATCTAGCAGTATCCGCCACGGCCACAGGCGTCGTCCAGTCGTCTACGACGTCCGCCACGCGGAGTCCGAGTCAATGGGAAGTAGGTGAAGCGTCGGAGGGGACCGTTCGCCGGCCCTCTCCCGCGTCAGCTTCCAGCCCGCAGGAGCAGACGGGAGCGGGTCGGCAGCGCCTCGCGCTTGAAATTGTTCCATGAGGACCGGCCGCCTTCGCGCGCCTCGATCTCCTCGATCTTGTCGACAGCGGCCTGGCTACCCTTGGTAGCCATGTAGTCGACCGCATACAGTGCCTCATTCCGCACCTCGAGGTCGGAATGGGCGAACAGCTTGACCAGCCCGGCGATCGCTTCCTGATTGCCACGGCCAAAGCGGGCGAGCATGTTGGCTGCCTTGCGCAAGACCACCTTCTCCTTGTCTCCCAACTTCCCGACCCAACACTCGACCTTGCGATCGCACGCCTTGGCAGCTGCGATGGCTACTTCCATCTCCTTGAGGTGGGGACGAAGCATCTCCTCCTTGTCGAAAATGGGCTTGAGCTTCGCCGACTCCTCGGCGTCTGCCAGCATCGCGTAACTCACATAGCCGTACATCTGGACCGGCGGCAACTCCTTCTCCGTGGTCTTGGCGACACTGTAGAGGAAAGGCATGACCTCGTCCGCGTACAAGTGCCGCGCAGCCACCAGCAGCTGCGGACGCTGCTGCTTGTCGGTCTGGGAGTACACCTTCGTCATCGCGCCGACCACAGCAGCTGTGTCCGCCTCGGTGCGGTTAATTCCCGGCAAAGCCAGAGCGGCTGCAAAGCGCCGATCGGGGTGCTTTGATTGCGTCTCCTTGATGAGCGCATCGAGCGAATCCCGATAGCCGATCTTGCCGAGCGCATAGGTCGCCTCGCCAGCAATGATCGCCGAGGGATCCAGGTTGGCCGCAGCGTTTGCGTCCTTTTGCCGGATGGCCTCGATATAGTTCTTGACCGCCTGATTCGCCTCCTCGTTTTGCCCCGCCAGGGTGTCCATCAGCGGCTGCAACGCGGGCTTCCCGACTGCCACCAACGCACTGGTGGCCACGTCGTTCATACGCATGGCGGGGTTGTCGGCAGGCGCGAGAAACAGGCCCTTAATCATCGGTGCAACCGCCTTGGGGTCGGCGATCTTGACCAACTGCTGGGCCGCCAAAATGTTGAACAAGAAGTTCTGATCGGAGTTGTCGCTCAGAGCAATTTTGATCAGGGTGTCCGTCGCACCCTTGTCGGCCAGCTTCCCCAGCGCTTCGATGAATCCCTTGCGCAAGCGGTTGTCCAGGCCCCGTGCGCCCTCAACCCGCTCCAACGCCGTACAAATCCCTTCGACCACCTTGGCCTTCTCGCCGTCGGGCACAGCGATCTCGGTTAGCGTACGGGCCGCGATGACCGCATGATCCTCGCTGACCTCCGCACGCCACTCGAGTGCGCGGACAAGCGCCGGCAGCGCTCGAGGGTCTCGCATTTCCTGGAGCAGCCCCAAGATACGAGTCCCGTTGACGACGTTGTCCGGGTTATCGACGTAGGTTTTGACGAGTTGATCGACCGAAGCGTCGACAACCGTCTTGACCGACTCTGCCGACCGGTCACCCTTCGCCGCGGCGAGCGCCTTGCTGTAAATCGCCTGTAGGCGCCCGATCGCGTGCTCCCTCCGAACGGGATCGTCCAACTCCTGCGCCTGCCCTTTGGGATCGTCCAAGTCCGCATGGCATGCCAGCAGGAAGACAACTCCACACAGCAACCCCCCACGAATCGCTCGCTCCACCAGTCGCAACGGCATGCAATCACCTCCGCGGTCTTACGCTCGTGCCCGGCGCAACCCAATTTCCCTTATTTTTCCAACACTTACAGGAATCGACCGCGACTATACCCGTGCCCCATCGGAACTGTCAACGGCGCGTTGCGCGCGTAACAGACATCGTTGTGCCACCGTCAGACGAACAAGATGAGCTTTTTCGCACGCCTGCAGGACTCTTGTGTCCGTTCTTGGGGTTGTCGTGGCGCCTGACCGCTATTATGGCGGCGTGCGGGAAGGCCTAGCTAGGTGTCCACCCACCATGCCCGCGACGATAGAACCGCGCGGACGCGCCATACGGTCAGCAGAACGTGAACCAACCTGCATATGAAGATGCGCCCATCGAGCGCGAAGACCAACTGCTCCAGCCGTTCGAAGCGGCATTCAAACCACCCGAGCGATTTCGCGTGGGTACAGAGGCCGAGAAGTTTGGAGTGATCGCTGGCTCGGGCAAACCCCGTGCGCTCTCATTCGAGGGGCCCGACGGCGTGCAGGAAGTCCTGTGCCGCCTGGCGGATCGCTTCGGTTGGGAACCACAACGCGAACACGCACGGGGTGAGATTATTTACCTGAGCCGTGGCGAAGCCTCCATCACCTTGGAGCCGGCGGCCCAGCTCGAACTTTCGGGAGCCCCACTCACCACCATCCACGAGACCGCGCGCGAGTTTGCCGAACACCGGGAAGAACTCCTGTCCGTCTCGCAGGACCTTGGGGTTAGTTGGGTCTGCCTGGGCTTCCACCCGTTTGCGACGCACGACGAGTTGCCGCACGTCCCCAAGCTCCGCTACGCGATCATGAAGCGCTACATGCCTACCCGGGGCCCCCGCTCGGTCGACATGATGCGGCGCACGTGCACGGTTCAGGCCAACCTCGACTACGAGGACGAGCGGGACGCGATGCGCAAACTGCGACTCGCTCTGGCGCTGCAGCCGATCGCGACCACCATGTTCTCGAACAGCCCTTTCATCGAGTCGCGTCGCAGCCGATACCTGAGCGAGCGCGCGGCCACCTGGATGCAAATGGACCGCGACCGCAGCGGGCTGCTTCCCTTCGCCTGGCGATCGGATGCCACCCTGGAGAGCTACGTGCAATGGGCGCTGGACGTACCCATGTTCATGGTGAAACGCGGCTCGCGCGTACTCGAAAACACGGGGCAAACGTTTCGCTCCTTCTTGCACGATGGGTTCGAGAACGTTCGCGCAACGCACGAAGACTGGAAGACCCACCTCAACAGCTTGTTTCCCGAAGCGCGCCTCAAGGGCACGCTCGAAGTTCGAGGTGCCGACGGATTGCCGCACGATCTGGTATGCGCCGTCCCCGCGCTCTGGAAGGGGCTGCTGTACGACGGAGAGGCATTTTCGGCCGCGGAAGCGCTCGTGGAGCCATTGTCGGTAGCCAGCCTTGAAGCAGCACGCCCCGCCGCCATCACTCACGGCCTCAGGGCGCCGTTGCTGGACCGAACGCTGCAGCGATGGGCCGAGCAACTGTTGGAGATCGCTTCAGCCGGGCTTGCCCGCCAGGCTTCTGCGGGACCCGAGGGGCAGCCTGACGAGACCGAATACCTACTGGGAATCACACGCCTCGTCAGCCACGGTCAGACGCCAGCAGAACGTCTCCTAGAAGCCGTAGGCGAAGGGGCGACCCCTTCGCGGGTCGTCCGACAAGCAAGCCTATGATGTCACACCGGTGACACGGGTGCCCGCTTGCTGGCTCTACTCACCGGCGTCAGCGGCGACCGCCTGCGGCGACTCCATTCCCTGGTTGACGAGTACTTTCAACTCCTTGCCAACCTTGAAAAACGGCAGCCGCTTCTCCGGCACCGATACCGCTTTGCCGGTACGGGGATTGCGACCATCGTATGCCTGATAGTGGCGCACGGTGAACGACCCATACCCTCTGATTTCAATCCCTTCGCCCCGTTCCAACGCAGCCGTCATCGCATCAAAGACGCAATTGACCACCATCTCCGCGCGACTCTTGGTGATCTTGGTCCGCTGCGCGACGGCCTCGATAAGCTCTGACTTGGTCATCGCCTTCCTCTTCCCAGGCAACCGACTTGCCCGTACCCATCGGGTAAGCCCGTGCTCGTCAACAACGATTCCGCGTACTTGCCCTAGAATACGAGGTTCTTGCGCGCAATCCAAGCACCGGCGGACCGGAACCCTTACATCAACGTAATTTTACGGGGCCAAATCGGACATGCGAAAGGCGGCGCGGGCCACCTCCTGTGCAGCACGGACCGACGAAGAAGCAGGGCCGCGTTTCCGGGCCAGGAAGCAGCTGGGAACGCCAAGCTCGATTTTGGACTGGACGTGGTTAGATGTACGTTGCTCGTACACCACTTCCTTGGGTATCGTCGCGACTCACTGTTCTGGAGGATGCGATGCGAACGCTGGACAAGTTCTCGCCACTGGCCGGATATACACCGCCCAGCCCCCACTTGACCTCGGCCACACCTGAGGAAATCGAGCGGCTGGCCGCCGGCCTGACCGACGAGCAGGCACTGAAGAAGATCGGCCAGCGCACCACTTTGACCGGCAGGATCGTCTCCATGCTCGTCGTCGCCGGAGTGGTGGGAATGGTGTTCCTCTACATGAAGCGCTCCGAGGCCTACGAGACCCGGATGGACGGGCTGAAGGCAGCCGGTGCGCTCGAGGGCGACGCCATGCTCTCTGCGATTCGGGCGGAGCTCGACAAGACGAGCTACCCGGACGTCAAGGAACGCGCCCTCCGGAACCTGGGTTACTTCAAAGATGAGGCGTCCGTGCCGCAGATGACCCAGGCCCTCAAGGAAGCCGGGATCGTGCGACGAGCAGCCGCCCTGGCACTGGCAAGAGTCGGTTCGCCGGCGGCTGACGCAGCCAAACCCGCTCTCATGGCGGCGCTGCCAAACACCGACGAGAAAGATCGGCCGCAGGTTGTGTGGGCGCTGGCGGTGCTGAAGGAGCCGACCGCCTCGGAGGCCATCCTGAACGAGTTCACCAAGGGACTCTTGCAGGGACAGCCCGGCTTCGACCCCAAGGTCATCACGGAAGCCCTGGGCATCCAGAAGCTCGCGTCTCCGGCCCTGACTGGGCACGAGAAGAAGCCCGTGCGTACCCTGGTAGCCGTGGCGCTGGCCGAAGCAGCGTCTCCCGAGGTCGTCGATCCTCTCGTCCGCATGATCGAAAAGGAAGACGAGGATGCCGAGGTTGTACGAGCTGCGATCATGGGTCTTGGCCGCGCGGGCGATCCACGCGCCGCCGCTCCCATGTTCAGCCTGATGCAACGGCGCGCGGTGATGCGTCAGAGCGTACTCGATGCCCTGGCGCGATCGACCGCGGCCCCGGAACTGGCGGTACTACTCAAGGAAGCCAAGACCGCCATCAACAAGCGCGACCTGGCCCGTCTGCTGCACAAGACCCACGATCCGAGGAGCGCGGACGCCCTGGCCGGCTTGCTCAGCGACCAGGACGAGGATGTACGCATCGAGGCAGCCCAGGCGTTAGCAGAACTCGGTGATGAGCGGGCGGTTCCCACACTGATCGAGCTTGCTCGCAGCGAGGACGACGGCACCGGCAACGACGCGGTGGACCATCTCCGCATGCTGGGCCACCCCGACGCAGCACCGGCCCTCATGGCCATGCTCGAGCAATTTCCGCATCGCAAATCGGCGCTCATGCGCACGCTTGGCGCCTCGGGTGCACAGGAGGCAGGGCCGCTGTTGGTTAAGGAGCTCGAAGGAGACGACATCGGTGCCGCCGCCAAGGCGATCGGCCAGCTGAAGTTCGAACGCGCCTATCCGAAACTGGTCAAGATGCTCGTACGCGATCCGAAGGTCGACTTCACGCGGCCGAGCGTCGTCTCCGAGATGGCTTACCGCAATCGCTACGAGGCGATGCAAGCGCTACGCTACTTCCGCCGGCCTGACCCCAAGGCCGCCCGCGCACTGATCACAATCATAGAGGATCCCGAGGACGACTTCCGACTCCGGGCAGCGGCAGGTGCCACCCTCGGTGAGATCGCCGACGACAGCATCTACCAGTTGATCATGCAGAAGATAGGGGACCAGAACCTGATTGAAGAAATCCGGGTCGCCTATGTACAAGGTCTGTGGCGCAAGCCTAATCCGGCGCTCTCCAGTCAGCTTCTGCCTCTGCTGAAGGGCGAAACGCCTACCCAGATCAAGATCGCGGTGGCGCTGGCCGTCGGCTACGCCGGCAACCCAGCCAATGACGCGGCACTGCTCGAGCTACTCGACGACCCAAGTGCGCGGCGCCATGCAGCATTTGCCGTCACCCTGGGCGGGAGTGTCGAGGCTGCGAAGAAGCTAATCGGGGTGCTCTCCCAGGACCGCGACTCGGAAGAGGTGCTCCGGTTGGCCGTCAACAGCAACGAAGACGACAACTTCAACCTCCTCACCGAGCCGATGTTCGCATCGGGACAGGTCATCCGGCGTCTATTGGTGGCCGACGCCCTGCGCGAAGGGACGGGTAAGAACTCGTTCACCCATGTTTGGACCCACCTAACCGGACGCCTGGCGGCGGGCTGGGAAGGACCCGCAGGCGTGTCGCCACGCTTTGTGCGTGATGCTCTCGTCACGGCCATGCAAAAAGGCAGCCCCGAGGTGCGAACGGTGGTCGCCAAAGCCCTTTCCTCGATGGGTGAACGAGGGTTGCTCCTTGCCGCCCGTGACGCGGGCGTGCAGGAAGCGCGGCAGGTCCTGTTGGCACTGGACCAACCACGCAAATAAAGAAGAGCCGATGTTCCGAGTCGTCCGCCACATCGCGGGCGGAGCGAGCAGGCGTTCGGCTTCGCGGCTGGCGGTACGCGACTTTGCCGCGACGGGACAAAGGGCGCGTGACCCTTTTCCCTTTTGCTGGATGGACACTAGCTAAAGGGCTTCCAGGGCGCTTCTAAGGTCGGCGATCAGGTCCTCGGTGGACTCGATCCCGACCGAGTAGCGCACCAGGTTGTTCTTGATCCCAACGGCCTCGCGCTGCGCCGTCGACAGCTCGAAGAAGCTCATCAGCGCGGGCTGCTCCACGAGCGACTCGGTACCGCCCATGCTGGGGGCGATTTTAGGAATTTCCAGCGCGTCGATGAACCGACCGGTGCCATTCAGATCCGCACGCACGCAAAACGTCACCATCCCACCGAAGCCGTCCATCGTCCGCACGGCAACGTCGTGACACGGGTGGCTCACCAGGCCCGGATACCAGACCTGCTCGACCTTGGGGTGCCCCTCGAGGAACTCCGCGATCGCCATCGCCGAACTGTTCTGGTGGGCGATGCGAAGGGACAGCGTCTTGATCCCACGGTGAACCAAGTAGGCAGCGTGCGGATCACACATGGCCCCTGTCATGTGCCGTACATCGCGCACGAGCGACACCAATCCCGGCTTGCCGGTCAGCACGCCCGCCAACACGTCGTTGTGGCCCCCAAGATACTTGGTCGCGCTGTGCACAACGAGATCGATTCCGTACTCGAGGGGACGCAGATTGATTGGCGTTGCGATTGTCGAATCGATCAGAGTCCTGACCCTCTTCGGCGCACAGATAGCCGCTAGCTTTTCGAAGTCCGGCACGGTCAGATACGGGTTTGTGGGTGCCTCGCTGATCACGAGCTTCGTCTCGGGCCGCAGGGCTGCTTCCAGCGCAGTCATGTCTGCTGGCGGGACGAGTGTGTGTTCAACCCCGAAGTTGCTGAGGAAGCCGGTCACAAACTGCCGAGTCCGCCGGTAGCAGTCCGAAAATAGCACCACGTGGGCGTCGCGCTTGACCAGCGCCAGGATGGTGCTCGTGACCGCCGCCATGCCGCTGCCAAAGGCGACCGCGCTCGTCGCACCCTCCAGATGCGCTACGCGCTCTTCGAGCAAATCGACAGTCGGATTTCCATAACGACCGTACTCCTGCCGATCGGCCCGTCCCTCCATGTAGGACACGAGCTCCGCCGTATTCTCAAATGAGTAGGTGGCCGTCTGAACGATCGGCGCCGTCAGTGCATCACAGGGGAAATGCCTGGGCTCGCCACCATGGACGGCGGCAGTGGAGGACGGTCGCTTCTTGTCGGCCATGGCGGCGCAGCCTAGCAGAGCCCTGCCAGGCCGCAACATCCGATCAGATGCCGATGGGCGACCCCTTTCGGCTATCCTCAGGTGCCATGAGAGCTTTGCGATTATGCGCCCTTGCCGCCGCGTTCTGGGTGAGCCCCACGTGGGCCGCGCACGCGGACGACCCCCCCGCGGCCGCCGGCAACGATGCGGCCGAAGCGTCGCTCAAGCCCCCGCCCGACGAGCAACCCGCCAAACCCGCGACACTTCAAGAGCGAATCGACGCGGCCTTCGGGACCTTCATTGTCGCGCCAATAGCCGCCGTCCTGTTCTTCGACCTGCTGGTATGGGACGACGAGGTCCAACTGCCGCTGATTGTGGCGTGGCTGGTCTTCGGCGCGTTGTTCTTCACCCTGCGCATGCAGTTCATCAACCTGCGAGGCTTCCGCCACGCGATTGCGGTCACGCGCGGTGCATACGACAACCCCGACGACCCGGGAGAGGTCAGCCACTTCCAAGCCTTGGCGTCCGCATTGTCGGCAACTGTCGGTCTTGGCAACATTGCTGGAGTCGCCATCGCCGTCAGTGCGGGAGGACCGGGCGCCATCTTCTGGATGGTCACGGCAGGCTTCCTCGGAATGTCCTCCAAGTTTGTCGAGTGCTCTCTCGGGCAGATGTATCGCACCGTGGACGCAAGCGGCACCGTGCTCGGGGGTCCCATGCGATACCTGTCCGCAGGACTGGCAGAGCGCGGGCTGCCCAAGCTTGGTCGTACGCTCGCCACGCTGTTCGCGATCCTGTGCATCGGCGGGAGCCTCGGCGGCGGGAACATGTTTCAGAGCAACCAGAGCTACGAGCAGATCAAAGGAGTGGTCCCCTTCTTCGCCGACATGGACTGGCTCTACGGCGTGCTGATGGCACTTCTCGTAGGCGTCGTGATCATTGGAGGGATCCGTCGTATCGGTTCGGTCGCGGGCTATGTCGTGCCGGTCATGTGCGGCGTTTACGTCGTAGCAGGGCTCTTCGTGCTGCTAGTACACGCCAGCCAAATACCGGCCGCGTTCGACGCCATTATCGGCCAGGCGTTTCACCCGCAGGCGCAGTTCGGCGGCCTACTTGGCGTGCTCGTAACGGGCTTCCGTCGCGCGGCCTTCTCCAATGAAGCCGGTGTCGGCTCGGCATCGATCGCTCACTCGGCGGCAGCCACAGATGAGCCGATTCGCGAAGGGATCGTGGCATTGCTCGAGCCTTTCATCGATACCATCGTAATCTGTACGATGACGGGGCTTGTCGTCGTAATTACACAAGCCTACACGGGAGAACACGGTAGTGGAGTTAGCATGACGTCGGCCGCCTTCGAAAGCGTGATCTCGTGGTTCCCGAATGTGCTCGCCTTCGCGGTCTTCTTCTTCGCCTTCTCCACCATGATTTCCTGGAGCTACTATGGCGAGCGCTGCTGGACCTATCTCTTCGGCCCAAACAGCTCGATGATCTATCGGGTCCTGTTCCTGGTGTTCACCTTCATCGGGCCAATCCTACAGCTCGGCAACGTGGTGGCGTTTTCCGACTTGATGATCCTTGGGATGGCGCTCCCCAACATCGGCGGAGCCATCCTACTCGTGCCGAAGGTTAGGGAGCAGCTGGACGACTACTGGAGCCGCCTGGCGAACGGCCACATGCCCACGCGCAGCTAGCTATAGCTAGCGCTGATAGGTGCCGATGAGGCGGTTCATTGCGATGATGTTCGGCTCTGCCTTCTGCAGAAACTGCGGCAGCGAAAGGCCTGCTTCAAACTGGACGTTCTCGTCGAGCGCGAGGATCCAAAAGTAGTAGCGATGGGTCCCGTGGCCGGGGGGCGGCATCGGCCCGCCATAGCCAGGGTTGCCGAAGTCATTGACGCCAGCGGTGCCCTCCTGGGTATCTTCCGACAGCCCGGTGGCGGCGCCCGGCAGGTTGTAGAGCAACCAGTGCACGTAGCCGTAGCTTCCGTTCTTGATCAGGGGCGCGTCCGGATCATGACAGACCACGGCAAACCCCTTGGCTTGCGGCGGAGCGTCGCGCCAGCTCAGCGCAGGAGAGACGTCCTCCCCTTCCCCCGTGTGCCTCTTTGGAATCGCCCCGTCGGCGTCGAACGCCGGGCTGGACAGCTGCATCTGCGAAAGCGCAAATCCCATGGTGCCTGCTCCTTCATGTCAGGGTTTGGGGCTATGTACCAGGGAAGGCGCGGCGCGTGCACCGCCAAACGGTGGTAACAAGGCGAAGCTGGCCC
The DNA here is from genome assembly GCA_028817905.1 of Myxococcales bacterium. GTDB lineage: Bacteria > Myxococcota_A > Polyangia > Polyangiales > JAFGIB01 > JAPPOR01. The sequence goes on along the minus strand of JAPPOR010000301.1, from coordinate 3,925 downwards.
GTGGGTCACGCGGGCGCCGGTTCGCGCGGCGGCGGCTGGCCCTCGGGCGTTCGAGCCCCCAACAGGGCCTCCAGTTCGTCCGGACTCTTGGGGATATTGGGCGTGAGGTTGCGATGTCCGTCCGCGGTCACCGCAATATCGTCCTCGATCCGAATGCCGATCCCACGGTAGGCCTCTGGCACTTCTGCATCCTCAGCCAAATAGATCCCAGGCTCGACAGTCAGGACCATGCCGGGCTCCAGCGGACGCGGCCGCTTGTCGACGAAGTAGTTGCCAACGTCGTGCACGTCCATGCCTAGCCAGTGAGACGTCTTGTGCATGTAGTAGGGCTTGTAGCGCCCCTCCTCGATGGCCTTCTCACATGGCCCCTCGATAAGTCCGAGTTTCACCATGCCATCCGTCAAAACGGCCACAGCCGCATCATGTACGTCGACCATGGTTGCACCGGGCTTCACAGCGTCGATCGCTTCTAGTTGCGCCTGCAAGACGAGTTCGTAGAGCTCGCGCTGGGGTGCACTGAAACGACCGCTGACGGGAAACGTGCGAGTCACGTCGCTCGCGTAGTAGTCAAGCTCCACGCCGGCGTCGATCAGCACCAAGTCGCCTTCCTGCATCAACCGGTCATTGCGTCTGTGGTGAAGAATAGTCGCATTGGGCCCCGACCCGACGATGCTTCCGTACGCCGGACGCTCCGCACCGCTCTGCCGGAACACGCGCAGGATTTCGGCCTCTACTTCGAATTCATGACGCCCGGGACGCGCCATCTGCATGGCGCGCAAGTGAGCACTGCGAGTGATGGCGCCAGCTCGTTCGATCGCCGACAACTCCTGACTGGACTTTCGCAAGCGCATCCCATGCAGGGACACAGCGCTGTCCACGATCTCCGAAGGCGCCACAACGCCGGTCCGAACGCGACGCCGAACGTTCTGCACTCCGGCAACGACCCGACGATCAAAGTCGGGATCCTGACCAAGCCGGTAGTGCAACCTGCGCACATCCGACAGGAGCTCCGGAAGACGCTTGTCGAACTCCGCGATGGGATACGCGGCCTCGGCACCGAACTTCGTCACGGCCCCGTCCACGCCCGCACGCCTGCCGTCCCAGACTTCGCGCTCAGGGTCCCGTTCTCGGACGAACAGAATGTACTCTCCATCGGCGTGCCCAGGCTTGAGGACCAACACACTCTCTGGCTCGTCAAAACCGGTTAGGTAGTAGAAGTCGCTGTCCTGTCGGTATTCATGCTCCACATCATTGTTGCGAATGAACGAGGGAGCACACGGGACGATGGCAATGCCATCCGTCAGTTCACCGAGAAATCGCTTGCGTCGCTCGGCATACTCGGCCTGGAGTTGAGGTGCCATGGAGTCAGTTTGAATAGCCCGGTGCCGTTCGGTCAAGGCACAACGCGCCGATAGGCCTCACCCGAACGTCTCACCGGCTCGCGGGTGGCTCCCGCAGGTGATCGGCTTCGCTGGCGTTTCAGCCAACGAACGGCAGGGCTGGCCACTTTTTCGAGTGCGCTGTGCGAGCGCCAGCCCGCTCTGATAGTGCAGGCTATGGCAGGAGCTCGAGGATACGCTTCTGGGCAGCGTCCGGTGGTACCCCCAGGGCAGCGAGATAGCCGTGGGGTTCCTGCAGGTTTCCAGCGGCGCACAGGTCGCGCAACGCCTCGCCCGTGCGAGGGTTTCGAAAGCAGTCCTCGTCGAACCGCTCGCGCAAGCCCACGTGTAGGGCGAGCCCGAGCAAACGCCCCTGCGCGTCCCATAGCTCGCGCCGCGAGCCGGTCCACAGAAGCGCCGCGAGGGTGGGCGGAACCTCACAGGAAAGCGCCCGGGAGAGCGCCGCCGCCCGCAACTCCAGCACCTCGGCGACACTGCGACCTTGGAGGTCCGCAGCAACGCGCGCAGCAGCGATCCGCGCGCGCAGCAGTACTGCCAACGCAAAAGCCCGTGTCAGGGGCTCGGCCGACGCGCCACGGAGGCCGTGGACCCGGGCTTGATAGCCCGGGTCTCCGGCCCACGCTGACAGGAGCCCACCCAGGAGCGGTCCCGGGCCGGGTCCAAGCGGCATGCGCATCTCGAAGGGCAGGCCCGTACCCACTAGCGACCAACCCAACGCGGTGCCCAGCGTCTCCCTTGCACGCAGATCCGGTAGGACCCCGGAGCGCACATCCCGGCCAATGCGCAAATCCAGCGGCGGGTTCAGCACAAGCGGCCGGAAGCCGGCACGTGCTGCCGAGTAGGCCTCGACGCGGACGTGCGTGCCAAGGTGCCGCTCGAACCCCAGGATGTGCAGCGAACGGGCGAGGCGGCGGGACCGCTCGCGCGCCGGACAGCCGGCGTCCAGCGCCTCGAACCGCAGGGCACGCACCAGTGTATCCCAGGAGCGGCGTGGCCCCTTCGACCAGCTTCGACACGCAAACCGCACGTGCTCATCCGCTGCGTCCTGGGTGTCCGCCAAGAACGCGCCCGCCTGCTCGCGCGTGTCCTCGGGTACCGCCACCACGCCGTGGGTTGCCTGCTCATGGGCGGTCTGCCAGGCATCGGCGCGGCGGCGAACGGGATCCGAGAGACGCCGAACAACCGCGCGCGCCAACCGTCGCCGTTCGCGCGCATCGTCGACCAAAGCAAGCCTTTCGATCGCCTCGCTGGGACTCGGACCGTCGCCGTCGTCCCCCTCCCCCGACTCCCATAGGGCGTCACGGAGCTGCCCCTGGCTTCGCACGAGGCGGGCACGGGCTTCTACTACTCCCAGGTGCCCATCCAGGTGAGCGCGTTCGGACGCGAGCAGGACACCCTTGGACGTGTCAGTGGACGTGTCATCCGCCAAAATCTGCTTGGGTTCATCACCCAGTAGGAACGCCGCCCGCTGGCGCTGCTCGCGATCGGGGGGGCCAGGCTCGAGCCCGCGCAAACGCGCAAGGAGGCGCAAGGCCCGCTCGCGCTCGTAGGCCGCAAGCACCTGCCTCAGCTCGGCCACGCTGGTCGCGTCGGTGGGCATGTCGCTCGCTAGCCTATACCGCGCCTTTTGCGAGACCCCAAGCCGCGCTACGGTCCCACCCATGGTGACACGCAGGATTTGTTTCATCGGCGCCGGCAACATGGCGAGCGCCCTGATCGAGGGGATGATCACCGCCAACACGGCACGCCCGCAGGACATCACCGCAGCCGACGTTCGCCCCGAGGCCCTTTCGGCTCTGGCCGAACGCCTCCGGATCGGGACCCTCACGGACAGTGCCGCGGCCGCGGCCGGAGCCGACGTGGTGGTTCTCAGCGTCAAGCCCCAGGTGCTACCGGAGGTGCTCGCGTCCCTGGCTGGCAAGCTGGCGGGCCACACATTGGTGGTGTCTATCGCCGCAGGCATACCGACCCAGCGGATCGAGGACCAACTGGGCAGTGATGCGCGAGTGATTCGCGCCATGCCCAATACCCCCGCCCTGGTTGGCGCTGGCGCCACCGGCCTGTGTCGCGGACGCGCGGCTTCAGAGGACGACCTAGCAACAGCGCGGGCGATGTTCGCGAGCGTCGGTGCCACGGTCACGGTTCCCGAAGCACTGATGGACGCGGTCACGGCGCTGAGTGGATCGGGCCCCGCCTACGTGTTCCGTATGATGGAGGGCCTCGTGGCCGGAGGCGTCGCGGTCGGCCTGCCGCAGGCCGAGGCGCGCGCCCTCGCCGCCCAAACGATCTTCGGAGCGGGCAAGATGCTGGTGGAAACGGGGGTCGACCCCTCCGAGCTAAGGCGCCGTGTAACCTCCCCCGGTGGCACGACCGCGGCAGGCCTCGCTGCCCTCGACGCCGATGGGTTCGTCGACGCCCTGACGCGCTGCATTGCGGCGGCGACTGCACGCGGCAAGGAGCTGGGGGGCTAGCTAGCCCGCATCCATCACCAAATCACGCGCCCTCGCACAACTGCTCGACTCCGC
>JAPPOR010001012.1 GCA_028817905.1 Myxococcales bacterium | reverse complement strand
GTTCTGGAAAGCGGGGTGAGGGCATCGCGGACTCCGGCTTGTTGGTCGGCCAGCGCGCCCGCCAGCGGATCTGGAGGCGAGTAGCCAGACGGTCACCTGCCGGGAATGTAGCGGATTTCGGGAGCCTTGTCGGCGCTTTCGCGGCAGTCGACAATGGGGTCTGGTATCGCCTCCAGCCGCCGATCCATGCCGAGCTTCCAACATCTCCTGATCACGCGTTTCAACCTTCCCTATGGACGGGACGAGCGGAACCTCGACGATGCCTGGCTCGCGCACCGGTTCGATCTTTTCGAGCGCTTCTGCGCCCCTTCACTGCAGGCCCAAACACAGCAGAACTTTCGAGCACTTCTCCTGTTGGACGACAGAACGCCAGAACGGTACCGTCGTAGGCTCGAGAGGCTGCAGGCAGCCTGCCGGCTCCTCCCCTGCTATCTGTCGAGTGGCGATCGCGGCGTCGTGCAGCGCGCGATCGAGCAGGTGGTTTCAGGTGACGTTTCCCATGTCATCAGTACGACACTGGACAATGACGACGCCTTGGCACGCGACTTTGTCGCGCGCGTTCAGGCGGAGTTCCGGGGGCAGGACTTTGAGTTCCTCAACTACCCTTCGGGGTATCGGCTGAGGTTGCCCGGGTGCCGCTTGCACAGCTGTCAGCTGGAAAGCAACCCGTTCTTGACGTTGTTCGAGGCGCGGCAGGGCGCACGAACGATCTATGCGTACCTCCCCCACAGCACCCTCGCCCGCCGCCATCCTATCCGAGATGCCGGATGCGAGCCCATGTGGCTGCAGGTCGTCCACGACAAGAACCTCGCCGCGACGACCGTTGCTGGCAGACCGCGTGTTCCCCTGGCGCGCCTGGCCGACCGCTTCTCCGTTTATCTGCCGTCCAACGAACCCGAAGGGCGCCTCGAGCTGGCCGTCGACAACGTTCGTCGGGGCGTCGAGCGTGCGGTGCTTGACCGTATCGGTGCGGACGGGCGGGCGCGTGTGCGCCATCTCCTTCGCCGGGTCCGGTCGCGGAGCTAGCCAGCGTCCATCCGGGAAAGGGCAGGCGGCCGTTCCCGGATGGACACTGGCTAGTGCGTCATACTCGAGCGTCGTGCGGCTCCAAGCGGTCATCGACACGCATCAGGAGTACGCCACCGGCGACCAGCAGGATGGCAATGGACAGGATCCCGGTTCGCGGGCTGCCCGTAACGACGCCAACCCAGCCCATCAGGGTGGGGCCGACGACTGCCGCAAACTTGCCGAGCATGTTGTAGAAGCCAAAGAACTCGGCGGCTTTGTCCGGGGGGATGAGCCGGCTGTAGAGAGCTCGGCTGAGGGACTGAACGCCGCCCTGGACCAGTCCGACGGCGATCGCCAGGGCGTAGAACTCCCATTCGGCCGTCATCTGATAGCCCCAGATTGTGACGCCTACGTAGGTGGCCACGCCGACGAGGATCGCGTTCTTGGTCCCGATCCACGGACCGAGTCGGCCGTACAGGAGCGCGGCCGGAAAACCGACGAATTGCGTGATCAGCAGCGCTGTGATGAGCGCATCGGTGGAAAAGCCTAGCGACTTTCCATAGTCCACCGCCATCCGGATGATGGTGTCGACTCCGTCGATGTACAGCCAATAGGCCGCCAGGAAGATCCACACGTTGCGTCGTTTGCGAATCTCTCCGAGCGTGTGCGCGAGTTCGGCAAACGCCTCCAACAGCCTGGAGCGCAGGCTGATCCCTCGCTTGGCCTCCTCGTCCAATCCGGGCGCCGGTTCGTCGACGAACAGCATCAGCGGGATCGACGCAGCCGCCCACCATATCGCCACCATCAGGAAGGACACCCGAATGGCTGCGGCCTTGTCGGCGAGACCGAACATGTCGTGCTTCAGAGTCATGGCCACGTTGATGGCGAACAGTGTGCCACCGCCCAGGTAGCCCATCGCATAGCCCAGCGCCGAGACGCGGTCACTCTCTCGCGGTTTGGCTACGCTTACGAGCAACGCGTCGTAAAAAACAATGCTGCCCGAAAACCCCACCGTCGCCGCCACGTAGAGCGCCACAGCCACGACCCATTCACCCTGGGCGACGAAATGCATAGCTCCCGTCATGACAATGCCCAGCATGGCAAACAACAGCAACAGGCGTTTCTTGAGGCTGTAGCGATCGGCGATCGCGCCGAGCAGAGGGGCCGCGGCAGCCACGCAGACACTGGCCAGTGAGTTTGCAACGCCCAGTTTCAGCGTGCTGTGTGTCGGGTCGGCGCCGGCGCTCCAGTATTGCTTGAAGAACAGCGGGAAGAAGCCCGCCATCACAGTTGTGGCGAAGGCTGAATTGCCCCAGTCGTACAGGGCCCAGGAGAGGACGGCGCGACGGTTGACCATGGGCGAGCGTTTTCCTCTGCCAGGACGATCGACTGGCTGCAGAACCCCTACTGGGCCGCCGCTCCCTTGTCCAGAGGTTGAGCGAAATCGCTGGGTAGATCGGTCGACCCTGCGACTCCGAGTGACGGTCCCCCATCTCGTTCCTCGTCCGGTTCGGCCCGCCGGCGTCCGAAGGCAGCGTGGGCGGTGACAGCAACTACGACGATGACCGTCGCCAGGCTCATCGCTGCGAAGCGGTCGTCATTCCATTCCAGTAGGCTCAGAGGATACGTGACGGCAGCAAGGGCCACAGCCAGAATTCCTGGTAGTTTGCGGCGCTCCCACATGAGCCCGTACAGGAGCAGGAAGCCATAGTAATAGCACGTTAGCTCCATGGCGATCGGCATCAGGCCTACCCCTAGGCAGGCTGCTGCCCAATCGTCCTCTCGCGTGCATGCGCGTGCGAGCATGACGACGAACAGTGCGATCAACAGGAGCAGGATGGGCTGCCTCGCTTCGTAGTAGTGCTTGCGGGCGTCTTTCCATCCCTGGAACGGGTCATGCAGCTTCGGGTTGCGCATCTGGCTCGCTCGCGTGTCATAGTCGTATCCGAGCACAGTTTTCAGACCCATGTTGTTGGTCAGCGCGGTCTTCAGGTGTTTGTCGCTGTTGCTGACGAACTGGGACCATGCATCTAGTCCGTCGGTCGCCCAGTTAGAGGCCGGTACGAGCAATGCGATCGTCGTGATGCACCCGGCTGCGAACGCCGCGTGTTGACGAGAAAGAACGAAGCGACGCTCTTGCACCATGCGCCCGACAGCCTTGAGAATCAGGGCCGCCACGACGAATCCCGGAAATACCCGCAGGCCGGTTGCGATCGTCAGGAACGCTCCCGCCCCGAAGTGCCATCGCTTGCGCAGGAGGCAGACGCCGACGGTCATGAAGAACAGCCAGTCGAAGCGTAGGAATGCGCCGCCATTCCAGTAGAAGCGCGCCGGGAAGTTGCATCCCCAATAGACCAGTGCGACGCAAGCTGGCTGCCAGCCAAATGTCCACAGCACAGCGAGCCACATGGCCAGCAACAGGATCGAGTCGATCGCTGCCAAGCGCTCGATCTTCTTCCAGCTCAGATCACCGACTGCGCTCGTGATCAGGCGCGCGGTGATGCCCCACACGGGTGTCGCGTTGTATCCGTGGTCCGTCTGGGATCGGTCCCAGCGCTTCTTGGAGAAGCGCCCCCGAAAGAAGCGGATGTCCTTCCGGAAGGCCATCCAGCGGTCGCGCCCGAAATGGCGCTTGCAGCGACTGGGATCCTTGAGAACCAGCTCCGCCGTGCCAAGGCTGTTGTCGGTGTCCAGGCGTCGCATCGGACGCTTCTTGACCTGCTGGCGCCGCCCGTCGGCGATATCGGCCACCGCTGTGCATTCGTAGATGCGGCTGTACCGCAGCTCCGGCGCATACTTGGAGCCCATGAAGTAGTGGTAGTGCTCCCAGATGTGTACGTAGTGGTCGTAGTGAAAGTGGCCGAGATTCCACCATGCGACCAGCCCGAACAGCCCGAGGCCCGCCAGGCACGCACGGGCCGTCGTGTCGAAGGTGAGCGGTCGGCTGAGGCTCCACAGCCAGATGTAGAGCATTACCCAGGCGGCCCCGACCCCACAGGCAGCCAGCACGGTCTGGAACCGAAAGCAGGCCAGCGTGGTGATCACGGCGATGGTGAGAAGCACCCACAGGGCGGCGCCCCGGGTAAGTCGAGCGGCTAGGTGACCAACCAGTCCGCGCGTGCGGGTTTGGTCGCCCGTGAGCCAACGCAAGAGGAACCAGGCGAGCGCCAGCGCGCCGCCCACCTGCATGCCCAGCAGGCGCCCGGTGTGACCGCTCCACGCGACGCCTCCCAGGGCACCCAGGACCAACGGTATCTCGAGCCAGGACCGCTGTCGCAGCGGCCTAAAGGGCCAGCGCCAGACGAAACCCAGCAGTAAGACCACGACCGCCGCGCCGGACAGAAGGCCCTTGATCGAGATCATCAATGGGCTATCGATGCGCTTCCACCAGGTCTTGGGTGGTGGGCGTTTCAGGGCTGGCGGGAATGGTTCCGGCTTCTTGCAGTAGGCGCGCAGCTCGCTGACGATGAACGAGCCGTCCCCTTCGTGACCTCGCACGCGTAGGTAGCGAACGCTATTCGGGTTGGGTAGCTCGATATGGCGGGTGCGCTGTCCAAAGGACTGGTAGATCGGTGTCTGCCATAGGGTTCTGTACTTCCGGCCATCCAGGGATCCCTGCACCAGGTAGTAGTCGCCGGCGTCCGCTTGCAGTACGAGGAACTGAACGGTGTGCGGCTTGCCCAGATCCACGTCGAGCCGTCCCTTATTGGCCTCGTAGAAGATCACCGCCGTGTCCTTGTGGTAGCCCTTGCCCTCCTGCATCAGGGTGCCGTCATAGACCGCTTTGACGTTTCCGATGGAGCGCTGGGCGGTCACCCGCCCGTGGCGGACCAGCTCGCCGTCTGGACAGGCCGTCTCCGTCTGCGTGGGCGGCTTCGTCTTGCCGTCTGCAGCGGGCGGGCTCTGGG
>JAPPOR010000068.1:16832-24231 GCA_028817905.1 Myxococcales bacterium | reverse complement strand
CGCCCCCTCCCCCCGTCCATCAGACCCACCCTATGCCGCGGGGCGGGGTGGCAGCCACCAGAGGATGGGTTTGCCGGCGCGATGGCGCAGGACGGTGGGGATGCTGGTGACGAGCTGCATGCCCCCGTAGAACAGCACGGTGTACAGGACGTGGCCTTGCTCGGGCTGGCCGGGAAAGAAGAAATGCACCAGTAGCAGCGACAGGCCCACGTTGCGTACGAGCACTTCGATGGTCAGGGCCATGGAGTCCGGGTCCCGACAGCCGGCGACCCGACATACCAGCGGCATGACCAGCACCACCAGGGTGCCGTATACGCTCAGGAGCACCGGCGGGACCCAGCCGTAGGCGCCGACCCGTATGCGGCCGCTGCCCAGGGAGCTCACGACCACCAGCGCGACCATCCATGTGCTCAGTCGAATGGCCCATCGAGCAAAAACGGCAGCACGCTCGGGAAAGGCCCGCAGCAGGACCATCCCGCCGAGCAACGGCAGCAGCAGGAACAGCCCGATCTCGCGGACGATATGGCCGGTCGGCATCTCGAAATCCGGCGGTAGATAGGGCCCAGCCAGCACGCGCAGGAGCACGGGCACGCTCGCGAGACACGCCAGGGTCGTGGTGCCGGTAACCGCCACCGACAGGGCGGTATTGCCTCGGCCGAGCAGGGTTAGCAGGTTGGAGAAGGCGCCACCGGGCGAGACCGCGACCAATAGAAGGCCCGTGGCCCAGCCCTTGCCCATGCCCGTGAGATTTGCGTATGCCACGGCACATGCGGGTACCACAAGCAGCTGCAGGGCAAGCCCGAGCAGTACCCCGCGCCGCTCGCGAGCGACCTGTAAGAAATCCTGGACGGACAGACTGGCGCCCATGCCGAGCATCGCAAGCGCTAGCTGCGCTGGCACCACGATGCTCTCGACATAGACCTGTAGAACCTGAAACACAGCTCGAAACAACCGTCGGCGGTGGACTGCACTGGACCGGCGACCAGGTCCAGCAAGTTGGGCGCAACCTGCACGAATCCGGCACGTTTCGCAACGGCACTGCCGCTGTCATCGCTTGCGGCAGTTGCCCATTGACCCGCCGGCCCCATTGACCGAGGATCCACCCATCGCACCGGGGGGGGGACGATGGGGGAACTCAAGAGTAGTAACCCAGCGCTGCAAGGGGCCGATCATCTCGCGGCGGAAGACCTGCTCGCGCTATACGACGTCGGCCCGCGGGATCTGGAGCGGGTGGGCGTGTTTGGGCGGCAAGTCCTCGACCGCAGCGAGAGCTACGTAGAGCACTTCTACACCTGGCTGGCGAAGCAACCGGCGTTCGACCGATTCTTTACCGACCGCGCCACCCTGGAACGGGTGAAGGTCGTGCAGGGCCGCAGCTGGCGCGACCTGTTTTCGGGCACCTTCGATGAGGCACTGCTCGAACGCCGACGACAGATCGGCATCACCCACGCCCGCATCGGTCTGCCCCCCCACATCTACCTCGCGTCCATGAACAAGTCGTTCACAATCTGGGCGGAGAAGCTGTATCCCGGCGACCTGGACGCGGCCACCGTGGGCTCGGTCTCGCGGCTCATGAACCTCGACACCGCGGTGGTCATCGAAACCTTCCTGGCGCGCACCAACGAGATCATCGAGGGGCAGCGCGAGCTGCTGGAGATGAGCACCCCGGTGGCCGCCCTATGGGACGACGTGCTCATGCTCCCGATCGTCGGACTGATCGACTCGCGTCGTGCCCAAAACATGATGAACGACGTCCTGTCGAAGATCGGAGAAACCCAGGCCAAGGTGTTCGTGCTCGACATCAGCGGCGTGGCGGTGGTCGACACCGCCGTGGCCAACCATCTGATCAAGATAACCAAGGCAACCAAGCTGATGGGCTGCGAATGCATCATCTCGGGCCTGTCTTCCGCCATTGCGCAAACCATCGTCGAGTTGGGCGTCGATGTCGGTTCTGTTCGGACCACGGCGACGTTGAAGGACGCCGTCACGATGGCGTTCTCCCTGGTCGACACGGAGATCAAAAAGCACCGTGGCTCCGGCTGACTCCAACGCGCGGGCAACCCTGCAGCTAAGCCGCGGAGTGCTACTGGCCACCCTGCCAACGCACCTGACCGCGGCGGGCCTGCAGAGGCTGCGAGCGGACGTCCTACAGCGCGCACCCGATGCCGCAATTCGGGGCGTCGTGCTCGACGCATCCACCGTGGAGATCATGGACGCCAGCGACTACCAGTCCCTAAGCGAAACGCTGCGCATGTGCATGATTATGGGGCGTCCCTCCCTCATGTGCGGGCTGACGCCGGGTGTTGTCTCTTCGCTCGTGGAGCTGGACATAGACCCTGATGCGCTGGTCGCGGTGCGCGATGTGGAGGCGGCGCTAGACTTTCTCCGGGGAGGGTCCGCGTGAATGCTCGAGGCGAAACCAATGAACCCCAGAAGGTGTTGATCCATGGTCAGCGCGACGCCGCGCGTTGCATCCTGTTGGCGCGCCAGCTGGCCGCACAGGTCGGCTTCGACACGGTGGGGCAGACTCGCTTCGCCACCGCAGCCTCCGAGCTTGCCCAGAACGTGGTGCGCTACGCTCAACACGGGAGCATGCAACTACGAAGACTGGAACGCGCGGGCAAGCCAGGCATCGAGGCCATCGTGGAAGACGAAGGACCGGGCATCGAGAGTATCGAGCGCGTGATGCAGGAACGGGTAAGCACGGGTGGAAGCCTGGGTCTTGGCCTGCCCGGCACGCGCCGGATGATGGACGACTTCGAGCTCCACAGCGCGCCAGGTGAGGGCACGCGGGTCACCATTCGCCTCTGGTTGCAGCCATGACACTGGAGGTCGCCTGCGCCGCGCGGACGCACCCGCTGGAGCAGGTCTGTGGCGACGCCACCGTATTGGTGGAGGACGACCAGCGGATGACGTGCGTGATCCTGGACGGCGTTGGGCACGGCGACAAGGCCCACCAGGTCGTCCGAAAGCTGACAGCCCGGGCCCGAGCTGCCGCGACCGATGATCCCGCGGCGTGCCTCGACGCGCTGCACCGCGAAGCGCAAGGCACGGTCGGTGCCGCCGTCGGAATCCTGCAGATCGACGTGCGTTCCCGGAGTCTGACCTACACCGGACTTGGCAACACCAGCGCACGCGTGTTTGGCGGCACACCCCGTCGACTCGTTTCGCGCGATGGGGTGCTTGGTACGAACAAGCACTCCGCCCCGGTGCAAAGTCTGCGGCTTTCCATGGGCGATGTGGTCGTGCTGCACACCGATGGCGTCGCCAGTGACTTCGACCGCACCGGCTTTCCCCAGCTACTTGTGGCGAGCGCGGGTTTTTTGGCGGAAGCGATCCTCGAGCGCTCCGCCCGGCAGTATGACGACGCCGCGTGCATTGTGGTGAAGGTGGTGTCCTGATGCCCGAGTGCATTGGCGAGCTCGACCTGACAACCGACGACGCGGTTAGCTTTGCGCGCACAAAGCTCAAGGTCATGGCCGAAGGACTCGGACTGGAACCGATCGCATCGACCCGCCTCGCGACTGCAGCCTCTGAATTCGGCAGGCGCATGATCGCACAGAGGAGGCCGGCCCACTTGGTCGTGCAAGCGACCATCGGGGACGCCTCCCAACTGCTGCTGCTCGAGTTCCGCTTCCCCGACGAACAGGACCACGAAGCGGACGACACCCGGCCCCTGCAGGCGTTCTTCGAACGCGTGGGGCGCGCCGGAAACGGGGCCATTCGTTGCTCCTTGAACGTTCGCCAGCTGGGCGCCTGGGACGAGGCCCGGCTCGAACGTGCACGCGGGCTGCTGGAGGAAAAGTCGCGAGCCGAGCTCATGCGCGATCTCGAACGGCAGAACCGGGCGCTAGAGCGACACCGCGCCCACCTCGAAAAGACCGTGGAACACCGGACTGAAGAGTTGCGGGCAGCCATGCGCCGAGCCGAAGAGGCCAACCGCGCCAAGAGCCAATTCCTTTCCCACATGAGCCACGAGCTCAGGACACCGCTCAACGGCGTACTCGGTCACTGCCAGATCCTTCAGCGTGATGGCGACGTCAATCCGCGACAGCGCAAGAGCCTAGCTGCGATCGACAGCTCCGGGCGTCATCTGCTAACGCTGATCAACGACATCCTCGACCTATCCAAGATCGAAGCCGGCGAAATCGACCTGGAGCAGGCTCCGTGCGACCTGCAAGCACTGACCCTCGACGTCTGCAACATCGTCCAGCCGCGCGCCGGGCAGCGCGACGTGGTGGTCCGGCGGGTCGTGGCCAGCGACGTGCCGCGAGCCATTCGGACCGACCCCACGAAGTTGCGTCAGTGTCTGGTCAACATCGCCGGCAACGCGGCCAAGTTCACCGAGCGCGGTTCCATCGAGCTACGGGTCAACGTCTCCGAGGGCCGCGTCCTGTTCGAGATCGAGGATACGGGCGTTGGCATGACCCCCGAGGAGACACGGGAGCTCTTTCAGCCCTTCAAGCAGGCCCGCGCAGGACGCGCCGCCGGTGGAACCGGACTCGGACTGGCGATCTCCCAGCGCCTGGTCCAGCGCCTCGGGGGTGAACTGCAGGTCACAAGCGCGGTGGGTCGCGGGAGCACGTTTTCGTTCGCGCTTCCGTGTGTCCCGGCCACCGTAGGCAGGGACATTGGGGACTCGCTGGCCGGTCCAGGGGCGCGGCGGCACCAACACCTCGCACCGGGCGAGCACTGCGCGGTGCTGATCGTGGACGACAATAAGACCAACCGTGACGTGCTGGTCTCGCTGCTGGAGCCTTCGGGCTTCGAGGTGAGCGAAGCCGACGACGGCCTGGCCGCACTCGAGCAGATGCGAGCACGCCCGTATGACCTGGTACTGATGGACCTACGGATGCCGCGTATGACCGGCGAAGAGGCGCTGAAACAGATCAGGGACGAGCCGGCGTTGGCCGACGCAAAGGTCATCGCGATCACAGCGAGCATCGAGAGAGGCCTCATGTCACAGCTCGAGTCGCTGGGCTTCGATGCCGTCCTGGGCAAGCCGTTCCGGGTCGACGCGCTGTTCGCCACGATCCAGCAGCTCACCGACCTGGCGTGGGCCCCGGTGACATCGAGCACAGACTCGCCGGTCCCGCCCCCCGACCAGGCGCCGACAGAAATGTCGACCAAGCCAGCCGAGCTACTACCTACTGAGCAGGCCCAACGTCTGGCGCCGGCCTTCCGACAGGCCCTGGTAGTCGGCGACCTTCAAGCGCTGAGCGAACAGGCCGCGCAGCTGGAATCACTCGAGCCCCCCGTCAAGGCCCTCGGACAGCGCGTGCGAGCGCTGTGTGAGGCATTCGACATGCAGGGTCTGGAGCAAGTCAGCCGGGAACTCGAGAAGGCCGCCGAAAGCTAGCTAGCTAGCGTGTTCGCAGGCGTCGGTTGCTGGCAAGTCGAACGAGAAGACGGCCCCCCCGCCTGCGCGGTCGGCGACCGTGATCTGCTGTCCGTGCGCGTCCAGGGCGAGCTTGCAGAAGGCGAGCCCCAAACCGGTTGAGGGTTTGCGCGTGGGCGCTTTGTCCAGCCGCGCAAACAAGTCGAAGATTCGGTCCCGTTCCTCGGGGGGAATTCCCGGCCCCCGATCACTGACCAGGATCCGCACGCCCCCGGGACGGGCCTCGGCGGCCAGATCGACCGCCTCATCCGATGGGGTGTACTTCAGCGCATTGTCCAGCATGTTGATGAGCACACGCTCGATGATCCTCGCATCGCAGCAAACCCTGGGGAGCCCCTCTGGAATGGTTGCCCTCACCGTTCGTCCAATGGCCAGGCCCTGCAGCACCTGCAGCGCGTGCTCAGCAAGCAGTGACACCTCGCAATGCTCGCGCTTTAGCTCGAGTGCGCCGGCCTGAATGCGAGCGACGTCGAGTACGCCGTCCACCATGAGTGCGACTTGGCGCGCAGCCGACATAGCACTGCCGAGCAGACGACTTGCAGCATCCAGCGAGCCGACCTCCTCGCCCAGCATCTCCAGGGCGCCGAGCGTCGCCATGAGCGGCCCCCGCATATCGTGAACCAGCATTTGCGAAAACAGCTGCCGAAATCGTTCGTGCTCATGCAATTTGACGTTGGCCGCCTCAAGACTCTGGTTGCGCTCCTTGAGATCGCGCCGCATCTCAAGCAGCCGCAGCTGCAGTGCCACCCGGGCCAGCACCTCCTGTGCTTCGAAGGGCTTGCAGATGTAGTCTGCAGCCCCCATGTCGAAGGCCTTGACCTTGTGAAACGCCTCGTTGAGGGCCGTCAGGAAGATGACCGGCACCTCCGACAGGGTGTCGGACTTCTTCATCTGCTCAAACGTCCCGAAGCCATCCAGTTCGGGCATGTGAATGTCCAGTAGCGCAAGGTCGGGTGTCAGCGCCTCCATGCTGGCGATCGCCCGGTTGCCATCCGGTGCCACGCGAACGGTGTAGCCTTCGGGCTGCAGCATGGCCGACAGGACGCGCAGGTTCTCTGGATTGTCGTCCGCGATCAAAAGCGTGAAACCGTGCGCGCCCATCGCTCCCCCCAAGTCGCCTCAACGCCCGCCCCCTCGTTGACGGTGGGCTACCGCCAAGCACACCGAAGATCGTTGAAGAGGTCAAGCGAAGCACGGGAGCAGACCGATACCGAAACAAACGAAATGGCCTGCATGATGCGATGTGGCAATGGTTGATGTGACATGCCGCACGTTTGCTATCGGGTGACTCTCGCCATGATTCACTTCGACCCGAGAGTCGCAGACCGCGGCAGAAGCCACCGCGTCCAAGGCTGACTCCTCCTTGAAGGCAAGCGCTGCGACGCGCGAGGAAATGGGGTCATGATCGCGCGCAACTGGGTGACGATCGCGGGCGGCTAGCCAAGGCTGGAGCGCCCGAACAGAGCACCGTTGTGCGCACCGTTGGCGCCCTGGACCACGTTCCCTCGCGCGAACGGGGCGCGCCCACCTTCAAGTAAGCAGAGCCCCCATGGGTGGCCGCCCCTGGGCCGCAACCGCCGTGACGTTGGAGGCACGCTCCAACCTCCAGCAGCCACAGTACCTCACTCTGGTGGGCCGTCAGGGGCTCGAACCCTGGACCGTCGGGTTAAAAGCCCGCTGCTCTACCAACTGAGCTAACAGCCCGATCCCCAAACTACAGGGTCTGGCGTCTTTAGCAGTGCGCGCCGTTCAAATCAAGTCATTAGAATGATTGGTGACCACTGGTGGAGGCCGCTAGTAATTCTGCTGGCCGGTCGAGTGGTCGATCGCCGCGTGGGATAGGTGGGTTGCGAGCACCGCGTCTACCCATTGGAGTTGGGCCATGCGCAGCTCCAGCTCAGCGTCGAGAACCTGCCGCGATGTGCCTTCGCCACCGCGAAACAGCGCCAGCTGCACCTTGTGGGTCTCCTCAGCGGCGGCGACGGCCTCTTCTGCACTGGC
>JAPPOR010000068.1:3092-16360 GCA_028817905.1 Myxococcales bacterium | reverse complement strand
GCCACCCGCAAGCGCACCACGGCCGCACTCGCCTCGGAGCGGGCCAGGGACAGCCGTGAGCGGGCCTGCTCCAACTGGACCCGGCTCACCTCACCCCCCTCGACGAGCACGCGGATCTCCTCGACGAATTTCTCGAGCTGGTCGACGCGGTGGCGAGCCAGGTTGCGGCCGGCGATCGCTCCGGCGAGCTCGTAGTAGTCCGAGCGCGCCTGGTAGGCCATCGCCTGCCACTGTCCCAGGCGCTGCAGCTCCGCGACCCCGGCCAGTCGCTGAGCGCGGTCGTATTGCTCATGCAGCGTCAGAAAATAGTCGGACACCGGCACGCGCATGGTCGCCCGCAGGGCATATTGATCGAGCACGGGCAAGAACGGTTCCCTGAGCTCAGGAGGAACCCTCGGAGTCGCCTGGGACAGCCGGGTGTAGCTAGCCGTCAGGTCCACCCGCGGCATGAACACGGAATAGGCCCTGCCGGCGCGGCGCTCAGCGACCTGGGCCTCGGCAGCCGCAACGCGCGTGGTCGGCGAAACCTGGACGACCCTCGCCGCGGCTCCATCGGCCGTCAGGCCACCGCCTGCTTGGCTCACGAGCGGCACAAACTCAAAGGACAGGGCCGCCGGGCGCGAGCCCAGGTCGACCGCTTCGGTTCGGGCGCCCGAGGCTCCGCCACCTGGGGCGGCGGTGCCGGCCGTTGACGACTCGGGACCCGGCAAGGTGCCAGCTGCGTCTGGGCCTTGTGTGGTCCCGGAAGCCGGCTCGGCGACCGGTGTGCTCGGGCCGGACGGCTCGACCCCCGGTGTGGCCTGCGCCCTCGCCTCCTGAGCACTTACAACCCAAACCACCGCCATGAGCCCGGCAACTACCGCGGCCCGAGCGTTTCTCCACACAGGTCTGATCACTCAGCGAGCTCCGGTTCCGGGACAGGCTCCGGCTGCGGCTTCGGGCGCCGGCGGAACAGTCCGCGCACGTCCTCAAGCACCGCGAACATCGTGGGCACCATCACGAGCGTCAACAGGGTCGCGAAAGCCAACCCGAAGATCACCGCGACCGCCATGGGCCCCCACCACTGGGCGCTCTGTGTGCCGATCAGCCAGCGGCCACGCGCGAAGTCGAAGGAAATGCCCAGCGCCATCGGCACGAGGCCCAGGATCGTGGTGATGGCGGTCAACAGCACCGGCCGGACGCGCGCCATGCCCGCGCGCACCAGCGCGTCAAACATGCCGTGCCCACGCGCCATGAGTTGCTGCACGTAGGTAAGCAACACGATCGCATTGTTAACCACCACACCCGCTAGAGAGATCACGCCGATGCCGGTCATCATGATCCCGAACGGCGTCTCGGTGATGACCAGGCCCCACAACACACCGACCAGCGACATCACGACGGACCCCAGGATGATGAGCGGCATGTCGAAGCGATCGAACTGCATGATCAACACGAACAGAATCAAAAACACAGCGATCGCGAAGGCCCGCATGAGGAACGCCTGCGCATTGGCCTGCTCGTCGTTCGCCCCTCCCTGCTGGAGCTGAAAGCCGGGAATCACGCTGCTCTGCAGGTACTCCTCCACGCGTTCTCGCACCGCTGCCTCGTTGTGGCCTTCCGCGATGTCGCCGTTGATCGTGACCACGAGGTCCTGATCGATGTGCCGAATCGCACCAGAGCCGCCGACCAGCTCATAGTCCGCCACCACGGATAGCGGCACGGGGAACGTGTCAGGGCTGGTGTCTTTGCGCCCAGGGATCCGCAGCGCCAGAACGTTCTGAAGGTTCTCTCGGAAGCGCGGCGCCAGCTCGACCATGATGTCGTACTCGTCCTCCCCGTCTCTCATGGTGCTGGCCTTGGTGCCGGCGACCGCGGTTCGAACCGTCTGGGCCACATCCTGCGTGCTGGCGCCCACGAGCTTGGCCGCGCCGCGATCGATCCGCAGTCGCAGTTCGGGCCGGCCAACCCGATAGTCATCGGTCAGGTCGACGGCGCCTTCAATCTGGGCGAGCTCCCGCCGCACGCGCGCAGCCACTTCACCGACCCCGTGGAAGGTCTCGCCGCTGACCTCGACCGCGATGGGCGAGCCGACAGGCGGGCCCATGCGCTCTTTTTCTACCGTGATGGCAGCACCGGGGATCTCGAGCAACTCCCTACGAATCCGATCGATCGTGTCCGTCGTGGACTCGATGCGCACCTTTTCGCCCTCGGCAGCCATGTTCTTGTCGGGCAGGAAGTCCATCGTGATGCGCGCCATGTGGTACGCACCGGAGCTCATATCCATCGGGTTGCCGGTCCCGCTGACCCCTGTCTCGGCGACCCATACATCCACGTTTTCTTCCCGCGCGATCAGCTCCTCGACGCGCCGCACGATCTTGTCAGTCGCAGATAGGGCGGTGCCATCCGGGGCACGCACGGCGATCGTGGCGCGGTTGGGCTCGGTTTCGGAGAAGAACTCGACCCCGTGGCCCAGCTCGGCATAGGCGAAGAAGGTTCCGATCAGCACCGCGGTCCCCGTGAAGACAGCGATGTAGCGATGTTTCAGCGACAGCTCGAGGAACGCACGATAGGTCCGCATAAGCGGCCCCACGGGATGCTCGGCAGGACGGGCGGAAGCATCACTGCCCTCATCACTGCCCTCCTTGGAAGCGGCCTTGCGGGGGTCGCGCATGAAGCGCGCGGTGAACACGGGCAGCACCACCACCGCGACCGCCAAGCTGCTAAGCAGCACGATGATGACCGTCTTGGGCAGATAGCTCATGAACTGCCCCATGATGCCCGTCCAGAACACCATCGGGAGGAAGGCCGCCACGGTCGTGGCCGTCGAGGCGGCCACCGCGCCAGCGACCTCCTTGGCACCCTCGATCGAGGCGGTGCGCAGGTCCGATCCCTCCTCCACGTGGCGGTAGATGTTCTCGACCAGCACGATGCCATTGTCGACGAGCATCCCCAGCGCCAGCACCAACGAGAACAACACCATCATGTTGAGGGTCATCCCGAAGAGCGAGATGAAGATGAAGCTCAGCAGCATCGACAGCGGAATCGCCAGGCCGATAAAGGCGCTGTTGCGTGCACCCATGAACAGCAAGACCACCGCCACGACCAGCACGAAGGCGGAGATCACGTTGTTCTCCAGGTCGCTCACCATGTCGCGGATCTGCCGACTCTGATCAGCCAAGATCCGGTAGGAGACGCTCGTGGGCCAGCTTTCCGAATGCTTCTTTGCCAGCGCCTTCACGCCCTCCGCGATGTCGAGGATGTTGGCGCCCGTCCGCTTGCTCACGCTCAGTGTCACCGCCGGTTGGCCGTTCATGCGCGAGTAGGTCTCACGATCCGCGAAGCCATCCACGACCTTGGCAACGTCACGCACAAAGACCGGCACGTCGCCCTTGCGCTTGATCGCCACCCCCTCGATCTGGCGCGGATCCTCGAACTCGCCCGGCACACGCAGCAGGAAGTTGGCGCTGCCGCTCTCCACGTTTCCGCCGGGAACGTTGACGTTCTCGTTGGCGACCGCGCCGATCACGTCGTCCAGCGATAGGCCGTAGTGGTTGAGGCGGTCCGGGTCGATCTGCAGGAAGATGCGCCGCTCGAGACCACCCGTGAGCGTGGTGTCCAGCACGCCGGGGAGCCGGGAGGCTTCGTCCTCCAGATCCTCGCCGAGACGCTTGAGTTCCGTCTCATCGACGGGGCCGGCGATCGTGACCAGCATGATCGGCATGTCGCTGAAGGAGATCTCCTTGATCTCCGTCTCTTCGACGTCCTCCGGGAGCTTCGGCCGGGCGCGATCGACGCGATTGCGCACGCGCTGCATGGCCTCCTCGATCACGACCTCGGGCTCGAACTCCAGGAACACGATGCTGACGCCCTCAGCCGAGGTCGACCGCATCGTCTTGAGATCCTTGATGCCCGCCAGCTCGTTTTCGACCGGCACCGTCACGAGCGATTCCATGTCAGCGGGCGACACGCCGATGTACGGCGTGGTAACCAATACCACCGGGACCTTCACGTCCGGGTTCGACTCGCGCGGCAGTGACAGATACGTGACCGTCCCGAAGATCAGGATGCAGACGGTGACCAGCAGAACCGTGGCTGACTTGTCGAGAATCGTTCGGAACATGGTGCCTCAGCGCCCGCCGAAGATGGCCCGCCCGCCGGTGCAGCAACGGCCCTCCCGGGCGACCACCAGCGCGTCCCCGTCGGCCAAGCCGCGATGGCCGGTGACCACCAGCCGTACTCCCGAGGACAGGCCCTCTGCGATAACAACCTGATCGCGAACGATGCGCCCAGCCTTGACCGGGACGTAGCGAGCAACCCCGCCCTTATCGAGAAACACGCCCACGCCATCGCGTCGCGTGACGAGCCAGTCCTGTGGAATCACCATCGATCCGGTAGCCAATGTGCGGTCGATGTGCGCCGAGGCGATCATGCCGGGCTTGAGCTTGCCCTTGGGGTTCGGGAGTTCCACCTCCGCGACAAACGCGCGCGTATCCCGGCTCCCTGTCGGCAGGACACGCGTGATCTCGCCGGAGAAGGGTTCTGGCAGCGCCGACACCCGCACCTCGACGGGGGCGCCTGGCGACAGGGCGACAAGGTCGCGGTCCGGCACGCTCAGCACGACCTTGATGGGGTTGAGCCGCACCAATCGCATGATGGGGGCGGTCGCCGCCACCACCTCACCGACCTCGGTGTGAAGCTCCGCAACCACGCCCGAAAACGGTGCGCGAATCTCAGAGCGCTTGAGCTGCAGCTCCGCAAGCGCCAGGTTGCTCTCGAGCATCTCCACCTGAGAGGCACGCCGCTCGCGCTCGGCCGTGGGTAGCGCGCTGCCGAGGCCCTCGGCCCGCTCGGCCTCCCGTCGCGCGCGCGCCAGCTCCGTTTCGGCCTGGCGCTTGCGAATCGCATACAGGGCGGCGTCTACTTCGGCAACCACCTGACCCCGCCTGACGCGCTGTCCCTCCCGCACCGGTAGCCGCTCGACCGGCCCGCCCTGTGCGCTCGCAAGCACCGCGTCGCGGCTGCCTTCGATTTCGCCCGGTATGGTCGCCTGCAGCGAGGCATCCGAGTCGTGCAGGACGGCCACCTCCACGCGGGTCGCGCGCGCGCTCGGAACCGAACGGTCGCTTGAGTCGGCACCCTGTGCGGCCTTGGCACCCCGCTCGGGCTCCGTCTGTGGCTCTGCGGCGACGCCGCCCCCACAGGCCGCAAGCAGCAGCACAAGCGCGCCCCAGCAGCCGCTGGGCCGAGCGCCGACCGAGCGCTGCCTAACCTGGATTTTCCCCATCATTTCAGACACCTCAGGAGGGCACGGGCTGGGATTCTCCACGCGGGACCGCGGGACGCAGCGCCGGGAAGGCCAGTGGGCCTCGCGGTTTCTACGGAGCAGCGGTCGGTTTTGTAACACCGATCGCGCCGACGGCAAGCAACTCCCGTGCGATCTCACAAAGTTGTTGGAGCCGCTGCGCCCACAACTCGGGGCAGCTGCAATGCGGGCAAGCCCGGCCCTTCAACCGAAGGGCCGATTCATTGTGCCACGCAGCAATCACTGGGGCACACATCCGGCGCAGGTTCAGTCCCGCCCACCGTCCGCCGTGGCCGGCTTGGATCCAAACGCTCCTGGATCAGCTCCCGCACCATACTCACGTAGCGCGGATGGGCGCCGGGGGTTGCTGCCCGCACCAGCCGCACGCCGCGCCCTTCTGCCAGGTTGCGCGCTTCACGATCCAGATCCCAAACGACCTCCACGTGGTCGCTCAAAAAGCCCAGCGGGCACAGGACCACATCGCGGCACCCACCGCTGGCGAGCCGGTCGAGATGCTCCAGCACATCCGGCTCCAACCATGGGACCGCGGCAGGACCGCTGCGGCTCTGGTAGACCAGATCATAGCCGCGGGCATCGACCTGCTCCATGATCCATGCGCAGGCCGCGCGCAGCTCAGCCTCGTAGGGAGATGTGGCCGCCATCGAGCATGGAATGCTGTGCGCAGTAAACACCACGCGCGCATGGGCGCGCCCAGGGGGCGGCACCTGGGCCAGGGCCGCGCGCACCGCCTCGACCCAGGTATCGATGAAGTCCGGATGGTTGTAGGGACGGCGGAGCACGTCGACCCGGGGGGCCGAAGCGCCCAGCGGCGCCCCCGCAGCCGCCAGGTTCTCGCGATACTGACGGCAGCCACTGTAGCTGCCAAACGCCGAGGTCACGTAGGCCAGTGCACGCTGCACACCATCGCGGCGCATGGTGGCGAGCGTATCGGGCAGCAAGGGATGCCAGTTGCGGTTGCCCCAATAGATGGGCAGCTCGATGCCGTGGGCCGATAATTCGATCCGCAGGGCTGCGATCAGCTCACGGCACTGGTCGTTGAGAGGACTCTTGCCCCCGAGATCCCGATAGCGAGCGGCCACCGCCTGCAGCCGCTGCGCGGGCACCCTGCGCCCGCGCGTCACGTTCTGCAGAAAGGGGATCACATCGCCGGGCGCCTCGGGACCGCCGAAGGAAACGACCAGCACCGCATCCACGTCACCACCAGGACCCTCGGTCATGCATCCAAGGACTATTGGAGTGCGGGCCCGCTTTCAAGCGATCACTTGGCGAGTTCCTTGTCAATCACCGTGGAAATCGCAGCGGTGTCCGTCGGGTTGGCCACCCGCGCACCGTTCACGAACATCGTGGGCGTCCCGGTCACGTTGACTTCCTTGCCAAGCGCCAGGTCGTCGTCCACCGCCTTCTTGAACGTCTCGCCATCGAGCGCTTGCTTGAACTTCGCCATGTCGAGGCCAACGCTCTTGGCGTGCTCCTCCAGCTTGTCCCGCTCGAGCTCCTTCTGCTTGTCAAACAGGGTGTCGTGGTACTCCCAGAACTTGCCCTGCTCGGCCGCCGCCAGGGAGGCCTGCGCCGCCAGGTGGGCCTGCTTGTGAAAAGAGAGCGGGAACTGTCGGAAGATGAACCGGACGTCCTTGTCCTTGTACTTCTTCTTGATCTCGCCCACCGCGTTGGCAGCGCGCGAGCAGAATGGGCACTGGAAGTCCGAAAACTCCACAACCGTGACTTTGGCCGTCTCCGGGCCGAACGCTGCGACCGCACCCTTCTCGATCGAAGCGCGCTTCTCGGGGTCCAGTGGCTTGTTCGCTTCCTCGCGCTTCTTCAGGTCCGCTAGCACCTTGTCATACTGCTCGAGCATCGCCACGCAGCGCTCCGGGGGAAAGTTCGGGGTCTGCTCCTTGACCATCTGGCAGCTTTGGGTGTCCTCGCCGATGTCCTTGCACAGCTTGGTGCGCAACTCGTCGCACGACTTGCCCTGCTCCTTGAGCTTGGCCTCGGTAAAGGCCATGTCACCCAGCCCAACCTTGCACGCGGCCGCCGGCATCAGGGCGGTTGTCTTCTTGGCGGCTTGGCAGGTTGGCGACGTCTCGCCAGCTTTTTCACACAACTGGCTGGCGTAGTCCGTACAGGGTTCCCCCGTGGCCGCCGCGGTCTTGTCCCCCTTCGAGGCTGCCTTGCTGTCCTGCTCGCTTGCGCCCTTGTCGGTCGCAGCGCCCGGCTTGGCCTGGTTGCATGCCAACAGTTCAAGGGCCAGTAGGGCAGTGGCCAGCCCGTAACTTACACGGAACGTCGTCATGATGTCGGTCCTCTTTGACGTGTGCGCGCAACAGACGTCCCGCAGCGTCGGCCGCCGACCCGTCCAACGCGAGGTTGTTCGACTGGGGCGCGTTGTAGCGCGATTTGAGGCACGTGTCTCGCATCCCGACACACCCTCCTTCGAGCTCGCGGCGAGCGACCGCACCACGCCGAAACATCAACGATTCCAGACTGGTTAGTTCGCGGCCAGCACGGGCTCGCAGGCGGCCGGCCAGCGGGGACCGGAGACGACCTTCTTCTGGTAGCGCTTGCGTGCCTTGCGACGGTCCGCCTGGGCCTGTTCGTCGAACCACCAGGCAAGTTCCTCCCCACAGCCGTCCCCACCCGGGGTCGGGTCCTGGGGCTCGCAGTCGGGACTGTCCTTCGGACACGCCAGGCGCACGTGGAAGTGATCGTCGTGCCCATACCACGGGCGGATCTGTCGCAACCAGCTGCGGTCGCCGTCGGCCACCCGGCAGAGCTCACGCTTGATGATCGGGTGCACGAAGATGCGCGTGACCCGCGGGTCGCTCGCCGCCAGCCGGAGGGCCGTGGACACGGGGCCTTTCCACCGCTGCCGAATCTCCCCCGTACGGCCATTGAGAATCGATCGGGCGCGGGTCTGTTCCCGCTCGGCTGTGCTGAGTTTGCGCTTGGCCGCCTTCGGCGGATGCCAGAACCAGATGTCCACGTCGAGGCCAGACTGGTGGCTGGCATGGCCGCCCGAGGCACGCCCCCCACGGGGCTGGGCCAGATCCCCGATCAAGAGCACCCCACCCGCCTCGGCGTAGGTTGCCTTGCTCAGGTCCTCGATGAAGTCGACCAGCTCCGGGTGTCCATAATATCGCCTGCGCCCGGGGTGCATGACCTGATAGCCATCCCCATCGAGCGGAAGAGACTTGGCGCCCTGAAGGCACCCCCCCGAGTAGCCCCCGATCGCGCGCGCCGGTCCAGTGCTGGGCGTCGCAATGCTTGCCCAGGGATTGCGCCGCCCCTTGCGCGCCCGCCCGCGATCGGACTCCTTTGCGGGATTGGCCAGGCCCACCCCCACGGTCGTGCCAATCAACATGACCGAAAGAACCCCCCCGGCCAGGCCCAGGTATCGCATGCGCTGAAACATTGGCTCCGCGTGGAAAGATAACAGAGGCCGCCTCGAGAAACGAAGGCGCGTCGACCCCGCGTTTCATGAACCGACGGCTGCCACACGGCCCTATTCAAACGTGCTCCCACATGGTGGCAGAACCTGCGCCCGCAGGCCGGTGGGGACACCCTTTAGCCTAGGGCTGGAACCTCCGTGAGCTGGGTCGTGGCTACCAAGGTATGCGAACCCGCGGCCGCGTCGAATCCGATGCGGCTGATCTCAGACGCCAGCCGCTCGGAACTGGAGGCCCATGCTCCGTCGCTCGCGTCGGCGACCGCGACCCCCGTGATCACAAACCCCTCGCGCGCTCGATGCCCCAAGATCGTGGGGCGATAGCGACGGCCATCCGCGAGCACCCACACGGTGTCACACGACTCGACATCGTCTTCTTCGGACGCGGTCGCCGTCGCGTCGCCAACGCCACCCGCCTCGGCGTCGAGAAAGTCCGTGACCATGTCCATGAAGTCCGCCGGCGGCACCTCGGACCCGATCGATGCCGCCAGCTCCGCCCCCGCGTCCGCCGGGACGTATAGATAGAGCTCCTCGCTCCTGGAGTACTCTGCCAAGAGTTTCGCCGTGAGCTGCGCCCGCTCGGAAAGCGTGTGGCACGTCTCGAAGGCCGTAGTGAGATAGGTGACGACCTCATCGGAGTCGATCTCCAGGTCGGACAGGCTCAGCCTGGCGCCGCGCAGCTCCCGAACGGCCTTGCGCCCCTCGCGCGAGAGCTGCTTGTACTTGGCGGTAAGCGAGCGCGTCGTGCAAGCCTCGAAGAATGGCGCGCACCGCTCCATGGCGGCTTCGAAGCCATCAGCGTCGCCGGCCTTCAGGCACACCTGGGCCTCGTTCAAGTGCGCCAGGACCATCGGCACGCCCCCGGCCCCGTAGGCCTGAAAGTACACGACCACCGCACGGGCCATCGCCACTGCGCCTTCCCCATCGCCGTGGTGGGCAAGCGCCAGAGCCACGGGCATCTTGATGAACATCGCGAGCGCATCGATGCCGGCAGCCTTGGCCTCCGCGAGGTAGCGACGACCGGTCGACACGGCATCGGCCACCCGCCCCAGGCGCAGCAAGCAGCGCACGTGGGAGCCGGCCAACAGGGACCACATCTGGTGCTCACCCGGACGGGCTTCCTCGAGACCTCGCCGGTGGCTCGCAAGCGCGGCGCGAAAGTCGCCAGCGATCCGGTGTTTCTCCCCCAGGGCGTAGTGCAGCATGGGACGCCAGCTCGACGCGCGGCGCGCCCAGCGTTCGACGTGCGGAAGCAGGCTTCGTAGACGCGACAGGTCGTTGCTCAGGCCCACCGCCATCAGCTCCGCGCATAGCATGGGACCCTCGTAGCGCAGTTCCGTGTTGCTCTGGACCTGGGCGCATTCGAGCTCCCGGCGGTCGGCATCCGCCTGGACACCGTCACCTTGCATCAGATGGTGCAGCATGCGCAGCTGCAATGGCCCCAGCCCCATCGCCCCACGCTCTGCCAGGGTCTGCGCCGCGGTCAGTACACCGTCGGCACCGATCGAGCTGTCGATCAGGGCTCGCATGAACGTCACGCCGTCGCGGGTGGTGGTGAAGTAGGTCCCCGTGAGCCCCGCCTGATCGGACTGCGCAAGGCGGCCCAGGATGCGGTCGTAGCGCTCCCGGGCGAACAGGATGCGGCCCGCCATCCGTTCGCCGACGGCTTGGCGGATCCAGTCGGAGATCTGGAACGACGGCGCCAAGGCCGCGAGCGGTTCGAGCGAAGGCAACCGCCTCAAGCCCTTTAGGTCATTGTGGTTGGATACGATCCCGATGCCTTCTAGGGTCACCGCGGAAAGTGCGCTTGCGGCGTCGGCCGGCGCAAACACCGCACCCTCGGAGCCAAGCTGTTCGTGCCGGTCCTGGGCGGCCTCGAGCGCCCTCTGTACGCGCAGCTCCGGTGCCAGCTTGGGATCCACCCGCTGGAAGAAATCGAGCCCCGCGTCCCGTTCGCACACCTCCAACGTCTCCACCAGCAGCTCCCACGATCCGGGACCGGTCGTCAACGCAGTGCACAACCGCGTCTTGAGCGCATAGGCATCCGCGGCGGGTCGCCCTAGCCGTTCGCACAGCGCGATCGCGTCCCGATAGCTGGCCTCGAAGTCGGCCGGCAGGTCCGCCAGGAAACGACGGTAGGTGTCGACGTTGCCCCGGGTGGCACTCTTCGACGCACGGGCATAGGCGACCAACGCATCCAGGGCCTCGGTTTGCTGGCCGGCCCGGAGGCGGTGTTGCGCGCCACGGAAGACCTCTCCCATCGCCTCGAACAGGGCCGCCATGCGCATGTGGGCAGCCTGCTTGACGGCCGGTTCGAGGGTCGAAAGAAGTGGCGCCACCCAGCCGCCTTGTGCCAGGCCGTAGCCATCCCCCAACGCATCGATCACGCCGGCCGCCACCAGCTCATCCACGTTGGCCAGGGTGGTGGCCCGGGAAATGCCACCGACCAATGCGTGGCACTGCTCGACGTTCCAACGATCGGCTGGCGCCAACGCAAGCGCCTGTCCCAGCGTCCTGGCGCCGTCCGACAATCCGTCCACACGCTGCGCCATCGCGTTGGCAAGGCTGTCAGGCAGGTCCGCCGGATCGATCGCCGCTGGCAGGGTCCAAACGCCCTCCGCGTAGCTCGCCACACCCCGGGCCACCAGGTGATGGGCCAACTGCATCAGGTCACGCGGGTTACCCATGCAGGCTTGGTGCAGCCGGGTAGCTACGAACTCCAGATGCGCCGGCGTGCCAAACATGGACCCCAGCATCGCCTGGCATTCCGAAGCGGTGAGCGGAGACAGCTCGATCGGCTTGCTGTGCTGCAACAGCATCCGCAGGCTGGCCGTCGTCGTGCCTGAATCGCCAGCCAGGACACTGGTCACGACGTTTAGGCGGTGCTGGCTGCTGACCGACGCCAACAGCGCGAGCAAGGCGGTAGACGGCTCATCGACGCGGTCGGCGTCGTCGACCACGAGCACCAACGGCTTGTGCTCGCTCATGGCGACAAAGAAGCCCTGCAGCGCCTGCTGCAGCGCGGCGCGGTCCGTTGTCAGCGACGCCGGTACTTCAGCGTCGACATCCGAAACCGCCCCGTCCGCGGGCTCGCGCACAAGCGGGCCGAGCACGGCCGCGTGTGGCTCCGCTGCCGCCTTTGCCAGCTGTGGGTGTTGCTCGTGCAGCTGCTGATACAAGGCGCCGGCCACCCCGTAGTCGCCCTGCTGCGCGTCCAGCCGGTCGGCCCGAAGCACCGTGCCACCCAACAACTTGGCTTCCAGCGCGAACGCATCCAGGACGCGCGAACGCCCCAAGCCGGCGGCCGCCACCACCGCAAGCGCCCGGCCGCGCCCCTGCTGGGCTCGCTTGAAGCGCTTGCGAAAACGCGACACGAGTTTGTCCCGACCCACCAGCGTGGGGGTGACGAGGTACGCCTGGGAGGCGGTCAGGTGCTCGCCGGCGGGCAGCCCCGCGATCGACGTCAGCCGCTGCAAGACCTCCGCTGCGCTATCGGGACGCTCACCCGGAGATAGCTGAATCAGCTCCATCACCAATGCGTCGAGCGTCGCGGGGATCTCGGGTACCAACTGCGACGGCGGGACAGGGGGAGACTTCCAGAGCTGGCGCAGGTGCTGAAAGTCGCGTGCGGGGTACGCGTGGCGCCCGCACAATGCGTAGTAGAGGGTAGTGCCCAGGGAGTACAGGTCGGCACGCGCATCGAGCGACTCGCGCCGCAGCACCTCGGGTGGACAGAACGGCGGGGTGCCCACCACCTGACGGCTGGGGCCCATGGGGCTAAGCGCGCCAAAGTCGATCAGCTTGGCCCCCAGCTCCCCCACCCGCCGGACATTGCGCGGACTGATGTCGCGGTGCACCAGGCGTCGGGAATGGACCAGACTCAGTGCCGAGCACACGTCGCGCAGCAGCGCGCACGCCTCCCGATAGGGAATGGGTGCGCGCTCCAGGTCACCATCCCCCAGGTACTCCATGGTGTAGAAGGCACCACCTGACCCGACCTCGTAGTCATGCACCTCAACGACCTTCGGGTGTGATAGCTGCGAGAGCGCATGGTACTCGCGCTCAAAGAACTCAAGCGCGCGCCTGGCGCGGATCGGGTCGCTGAACTCGCGCATGTGTTTGAGCGCGACCTCCTTGCCACTGGCGCGATCGATCGCCCGGTACACCACCGCAACGCCGCCCCGACCCACCTCCTCCTGGACGTCGTAACGTCCCACAAGCACAGCATTGTCCTTCGGAACCGGGGGTCTCGCCGAAAGTCGTACAGAAAGGGGCACCGCCATAGTTAAGAAATACTGCACACATCCGTTGGCACTGTCAATATGTATAGACCTGAACACCCGTGGCGGAAATGGGACCAGATCGGGAATTGGTCAATAAATCCCGAAACTCGGGACACCCCGGGGGCTGATGTGCTTCTCAAGGGGGCAAAAATTCTGGGAAAGGGCGCGTGCCCTTTCCAGATAGCCCGGATTATTCATGAACTCTGCGTCGGATCGCGCAGGGATTCGGCTTCAC
>JAPPOR010000068.1:0-3082 GCA_028817905.1 Myxococcales bacterium | reverse complement strand
GCGTGTGAAGTCGAAGAACAAGCGAGGCGATGCAGAGTTCATGAATAATCCGGGATAGACGCTAGCAGGAGAACGAGCGGGGAAACTGGCGCAGGGCGCCATAGGCGCTGGCGACTCGCAGCAGAGGGGGCCCCGACCGCTTTCGCCGGCGGGGAGAGGCCGCGTGGCCCTCTCCGTCAACACAAGCAACGGGCCCGGTCATGCGAGAAACTGGGAACAGGGCGCCGCCGCGTGGCCCTCTCCGTCAAGAAGACTGGTCTGGAGCTTCCCGAAGGGAAGCTTCAGGTCAACCCCGGCGCCGCTGCATGGCGTAGAACAGACAGTCCTGCTTGGCGATGTCGGCGCGCCCGGTCATCATGATCGGAACGATTTCGCGGCGCGTTTCCAAGATACGGCGCCCATCTACCGTGGTGGCGCCGAACAGGTCCCGCGAGATATCGCGCCGCTGGGCTCCATGGGCAGCCAGCGGCCAGGATGAGCCATTGGCGAGCCAGCCTATCGGAGTGCCCATCGGCATCGAGTCGAAGTTGTGACGGTCGATTCCCGAGCGCAGGGTCAAGTCGGCCCCGCCCACCGGAGCCTCACCAAAGGCCAGTTGGGCCTCTGGAGCAACGGATACTCGCACCGGCGCATGTAGCACGTCGATTGGAATCCGGCCGCCCACGGCCAGACCGAGGTCGTGGGTGCAAGCGAAGCGATCCAGACCCGCTAGCGCCGTCGCCTGCGCCAAAGGCGATCCCGCGGTGCCGCACTCGATGACCACACTCGGACACACCGCATCGGTCGCTTCAACCAGCGTGCCGAGCTGCAGGTCGCTCAGCATATACTTGTCCGCAAACAGGTCGACGAGCCGCAGATGGGCGGCATCATCACTGGCGCCCACGCCGTAGGCAGGGCTGTGTCCAGTATTGTCGTGCAGGTCGACCAGGGCCTCCGGACCCACCGCCGCCACGCGATCGAGCAACGCTTCGGCCAAGCGGCCATCGTCCCCATCGAACGGAGGCAAAAAGCAGCGGTTGGCATCCCTCGCCCCTGGCCGCATGCGGTGAGAAAACGGAGGCGCCAGCAGGGCGGCCTGCACGGAGCCGACGTAGAACGCGAGATTGACGGCGGGCGTGATCCCCGCCGCAAGCCACGTGTGAACCGCACGAATGCCGGAGGGCTCGCTGCCATGCAGCAACGTAGCGACGACGCGCGTTCGGCTCGGGTCGCGCCCCGCGATCGAAAACCACGTTGGACCGGCAAGGCGCGCGAGCAGATCCAATTCGCTCTCTCCCAGGCCGAAAGCGTAGATGTCGTCGATGTCTCGAATCGGATCGGAGCCCATTGCGGTCCTACAAACGGTCGTGCGAGCGGCTACTGAAGCGATCGCACAAACCCAGATAGGATGCGGCCTGAAGGAACGCGCGCATCCTGGACTGCTCCATATCCTCTGCGAAGACTCGACTCAAGACCCGTTCGGCCAGGTATGGACCGGCTGACCGGCGGCGGAATGCTCCAGATACTCGGCAAACATCTGGTTCAAGGCCCCGCGGCGACCCAAGCGCGGTTCCAGCGCCATGATGCGCTGCCGTTGCCAGCGGGCACCGGTCACGCCGGCCGCGAGACGCGCCTCGATCACCCCGATCAGCCGTTCGACTTCCGCCACGTCCACGCCGGCCGAAAGCAGCCCTGAGCGGGCGCGAGGCAGCAACTCCGTGACCAGCTCCCTCGCCGACAACAGCGACAAACGCCCACCACCCAGGGGCCAGGCCAACTCCGCATCCAACCCGAACTGGGCGGCCCGGTAGAAATTGCTGTGGGCCGAGTCAAACGGCATCACGTCCCGGTAGGGGTCGCCATCGGCGAGCGCGAAGGTCAGCCCAAGCAGAAAGGCCGCGTCGGCCATCATATCCACCAAGGTCGGCCCCGCCGGCAGCGCGCGTAGCTCGATCCGCAGGTGTCCACCGTCCGCCGGGTCATATACCGGACGATTCCAGCGCCACACGGTCCCGTTGTGAAGGCGAAGCTCCGCCAGCGCGGGCACGCCCCCCGCACGCACCGTGGAGAGCGAGTCCTCCTCGCCGCACACGGGGAGCAGCGGCTGGTGCAGGGCGACCCCTTCGCGGAAGAGATCCAGGGCGCCCTGGCCGTGCAGCCATCCGGTTCCAAAGGCGACGCGTGCGACGGGATGCTCGGCCCGGTCCCGGGTCCGGCGATCATCCACCGCTTGCTTGAACAGCACCACGCGCGTTTCTTCCCACAGCAGATGCCCGAGAAACGAGGGAGCGTTGCAAGCCATCGCGAGCGCGGGGGCCGTGGCCATCTGGGCCGCGTCGTAAACATCGGCGTAGCGGCGCGGATCGACTTTCAAGTGCACCTGCAACGAGGTGTTGGCGCCCTCGAGGGTGACCGCGTTGGAATGCACCTCGAGCGGGTCGGCCCCGCTGATGGCGATCCGAAACGGCTGGCTGCGGTGACGTAGCAGGCCCTCCGCCAGCGCGCGATAACGCGGGATATCGGTCATCGCCCCCGCCTCCAGATCCACCGCCGCCAGGGTCGGGAGGATACCGACGATCGCTGGACGCCCACGCGAGCCCAGGGCATCGTCCACCAACTCGAGCGCCCCCGACAGCTCGTCCTGCAGCGCTGAAAACGGCGAACCCGCGAGCAGGGTGGGCGAGCTGTTGCACTCGATGTTGAAGCGATTGAGCTCGACCGTAAAACGCGGATCTCCCATCTCCGCAAGCAGGCTCTGATTGATCATCAGTGGCCGTCCTGCGCGATCCACGAGGCTCATCTCGAGTTCCGCGCCGATCATGGCCGGCCCCTCACCGAAGCGCGGACGCGCAAGCAACTGCGCAAGCGCCTCCAGGTTCTCGGTCAAGCGCGCCGCAAAGCGCGCGTGGTCGGCTTCGTCAAACCGATCGCGTTCTATCTCCGTACCCACGTGGCAACCGTGCCGGGCATCTGCCCAGGTCTCACCGGATGCTACGCCGTCCGCCCGCTGTTCGCCAGCACTAGGCCTGCCGGAGTGCGCGCCGTCAAGCTAGCCCGGATCATTCACGGCTTTCGGCGCGGACCCGGGTGTTGTAGTGGTCTA
>JAPPOR010000200.1 GCA_028817905.1 Myxococcales bacterium | reverse complement strand
GCGTTCGCTTCAGTCGAAAATACAGCGAGTATTCCCTCCTTCACCGAAAGCCCTGCCAAGCCGATCACTTGCACGAGCATCACGTGCCTTCGTGATGGATGCGGGCTAGCCCGCGTCCATCACCAAATCACGCGCCCTCGCACAACTGCTCGACTCCGCAGCGCGTTCGCTTCAGTCGAAAATACAGCGAGTATTCCCTCCTTCACCGAAAGCCCTGCCAAGCCGATCACTTGCACGAGCATCACGTGCCTTCGTGATGGATGCGGGCTAGCGCGACTCCGACTCCGATACACGCAACGTTCGGGCGCTTGAATGGGTGCAACCCTTGAAGGCAGGTGGCCCGACGGGGCGGGGCCAGCCCATGGGAGAACGAGCCGCAAGCCGTGTAGACCGAGGACGGGGGCGTGATTTCGTGCACCCCAGACACGTGACGGGGGGCACGCTTGGCCACCTGCCGGGCGCATGGCAGGGCAGAGGTGACCCTCGCCCAGGCCGGCTCCATGCACCGCACCCAATCCCTCTTCAGCATCCCCTTCACCCTCATCCTTGCGTGCTCCGACGGAACCTCTTCTACCGGAAGCGCCGAGCCCGCGGCCCTGCGAAAACCGCCCACTTCACCGGACGACGCCGGCACCCCGAACCCCACGGTAGAACCAAAGAACCCGGATAGTGGCGCGGGCCTCCCGCCACCGGGGACAATGCGTTCGCCAGAGCGGATGCCGGCTGTCCCTCCCGCAGCCGACAAGGAAGACGCCACCGCGATGGACGACATGGATGCGGGCCTCGACATGGGCTCCAAGGACGCGGGCTCGCAGGACATGGGTTCCGGGGGGGACGGTGGCACCCAGACCGACGCGGGCGGGGCCGTCCCTTCCGGTAGCGATGCAGCCACCGAAAGCCGCGACGGCGGAGACCCCGACGTGCCCGCCGTGCAGGTCGGGCCGCATTTCGACTTGCCACCGCTCACCACTGCCCGACTCGAAACGCTCGTGTCCCCAGAGGCCCTGCCCGCTACGGAAAACGGCGCCTTCCTCGACGACGGCCGCTTCTTTGTCGCGGCCGCCGCGGGCATCTACGAGATCCGGGCGGCCGGGGATGGCTACGAAGCCACCCTCCTCGTGCAGAGCCCCGGATGCGTTTTCGGGGGGCTCACCTCCCGCGGAGCGAAGCTCTACACACCGTGCACGGACCTGATAGCGCTGACCGGCGAGCTCATGGTCCTCGATCCCGACCGCGAGGACCCCGTGGTCAGCCGCGCACCGTTCGAGACCGAGGCCGGCGCACACTACAACGGGATGGCCTTCGGCCCGGACGAGGCCCTGTACCTATCCAACTCCCTGTCTGCCAACACACCGGATCCAGCCGTGATACGTCTGGTCATTGTCGAAGAGGACCCGCTCCGCTTCACCCAGACGCCCTTCCTCCAGGGAGGTGCAACCCAGGCCA
The DNA here is from genome assembly GCA_028817905.1 of Myxococcales bacterium. GTDB lineage: Bacteria > Myxococcota_A > Polyangia > Polyangiales > JAFGIB01 > JAPPOR01. Next base: position 3,474 of record JAPPOR010000200.1, on the reverse strand, counting down.
CCTCGGGGGGTACGTTTCCCAACGGAATCCGCTTCGCCCGCGACACGATGTATTTCGTGCGAGGGGCCGACGTCGTCGCTGTGCCACTCGATCCCGGACAGCGCACTGCCGAACTCAAGGTCGTCTATGAAGCAGACGGTGCGTTCCCCGTCATCGACGACTTCGAGCTTACCGACGGGCGGCTCTGGCTGACGGAATTCGGCGTACTGAGGGCCCTCGGCCTGCCAGGCCAAAGCCAACTCGTGGTGACCGACCTGACGGGCGACGTGCAGTTCGAGATGGACCTACCCTTCATAGGGAGTAGCACGATAGCCAGCGCCGGCCCGCTCTTCGGATCGTGCATCTTGCTCACGTCCTATATGAACGGTGGCCTGTACCGCGTGGTGTTCGAGTAGGGCCTGCCCTGCTGACTAGCCCTCATCCATCACCAAGGCAGTGATGATCGTGCCTAGGAAATGGATGCGGGTCAGGAGATCACGACGCTCTTGGCGTTGACGAACTCGCGAATCCCGTAAGCGCCGAGCTCTCGCCCGTAGCCAGAGCGTTTGATCCCGCCGAAGGGAAGCCTGGGATCGGAAGCAACCATCGCATTGACGAAGGTCTGACCGGCCTCGAGCTCGTCGATGAACCTGCGCTGCTCCGCCCCATCCTGGGTCCACACGCTACTTCCCAACCCGAAGCTCGAAGCGTTTGACAGTGCGATGGCCTGGTCGATATCGGCCACTTCGAACAACATCGCGACAGGCCCAAACACCTCTTCGTGATACACTGGAGCATCGCTGGGGATGCCGGCGAGGACGGTCGGCTCGTAGAAGTACCCCGGTGCCTGAACGGCCTTGCCCCCGACGAGCAGTCGCGCCCCGGCGGCCACCGAGCGCTCCACCTGGTCCGCCACGCTCGCGAGGCCCTCGCGGGTCGCCAGGGGCCCGACGTCCGTATCCTCCATCATAGGGTCCCCCACCCGCAGCGCGGCCATACCAGCGGTAAACCTGCGTTCGAACTCCGGGTAGACATCCCCGTGCACGATAAAGCGCTTGGCAGCGATGCAGGACTGCCCGTTGTTGATGGTGCGCGCCGACACGGCGGTCTTGACGGCGAGCTCGAGGTTCGCCGACGGCATCACGATGAACGGGTCGCTACCGCCCAACTCGAGCACAGTCTTCTTTAGGCTTCGCCCCGCGAGCCCCGCTACCTCAACACCAGCCGACTCGCTTCCGGTCAAGGTGACCGCCGCCACCCGGTCGTCCTCGATCACGTTGCCGACACGGCGCGAACCGATAAGCAGCGTCTGAAAGACGCCCGGCGCGAAGCCGGCTTCGAGGAATAGCGCCTCGAGCGCGAGGGCGCAGCGGGGAACGTTGGAGGCGTGCTTCAGCAGGCCCACGTTGCCAGCCATGAGTGCGGGAGCAGCAAACCGGATCACCTGCCAGAAGGGGAAGTTCCAGGGCATGATCGCCAACACCGCACCCAACGGCAAAAAACGCAAAGAGCCGCGCCGGTCACCCAAGTCTACCGACTCGTCGCTCAGGTAGCCCTGTGCGTGCCGTGCGTAATGCTGACAGGCAAGTGCACACTTCTCCACTTCCGCGACCGCCGAGCGGAGCGTCTTGCCCATCTCCTCGGTCATCATGCGGCCGTACCGTCGCCGATCGGCGAGCAGCAGCTCCGCAACCCGTTCCATCCGAAGTGCACGCTCCGCGAAGCTGCTGCGCCTGTGACCGAGGAACGCACGGGCGGCGGCCTCCAGCTTGTCCTCCACCTCCGCGACGGAATGCTCCTCGAAGCGCTCTTGAACGACCGACGTCGCCGGGTTTTCGCTGATCATGCCCATGGGCTACCTCTCCGGTACACCTGAAAACCCTGGGCGAGTCGTCGCCCAGGCCTCACGCCCCGTGAGCCTACACTGGCCGCGACGAGGGCCACCACCCCGGCCGTGGGGCCAGGTCCGCACGCCGGGCAGCCACCCCGCTCGGCTCGCCCTGATGGTCGACTGGTCCCTCTGACACGGCCCTGGCCGAGCCGAGCCCCCTTCTGGCCGCCGCGCGCTCATGAATGTTCCGGGGCTTTCGCGGATCCGCCGTAGACGCCCGCCAACAAGCGTGGCAATTGAACACCGATTCTTCTGACTCAAAGGCGAGGACCAGGCATGTCATCGGACCCGATAGTATTCGCATCGTATGCCCGCACGCCGATGGGCGGCTTCCAGGGAGCCCTTTCGTCGGTGAAGGCGACCGACCTGGGGGCGGCGGCGGTCAAGGGTGCAGTGCAGCGCGCCGGCATCGCAGGCGATGCCGTCGAGCGCATCTACATGGGCTGCGTCTTGCCGGCGGGCCTGGGCCAGGCTCCAGCCCGCCAGGCAGCCGTCGCGGCCGGGTTGCCCCTGTCCGTCCAGGCGACCACGGTCAACAAGATGTGTGGCTCAGGTATGCAGGCGGTCATACTCGCTTATGAAGCACTTTCTGCCGGCACCGCCGACGTCATCGTCGCCGGGGGGATGGAGTCGATGACCAATGCACCGTATCTGCTCGCGAAGCACCGCGCGGGCGCTCGCATTGGCCACGACCAGATCAAGGACTCGATGTACCTCGACGGGCTCGAGGACGCCTTCGAACAGGGCTCGCTCATGGGCCTATTCGCCGAAAAGGTCGCGCGCCGCTACGACTTCTCGCGCGAGCAGCAGGACGCCTACGCGATCGAGAGCCTGACCCGTGCGAACAGGGCGATCGCTGACGGGGCCTTCACCGATGAGGTGGTGCCCGTGGAAATCCAGACACGAGCCGGCACCGAAGCGGTCGCGGTTGACGAACAGCCCGGCAAGGCCAAGCTCGACAAAATTCCGAAACTGAAGTCCGCCTTCATGAAGGACGGGACGGTGACCGCAGCCAACTCGTCCTCGATCTCCGACGGCGCGGCGGCGCTCGTTATGACGCGCGCAGGTGTAGCCGATCGACTGGGCCTGACGCCGGTTGCGCGGGTGCACGCGACCGCCTGCCATGCGCACGAACCGGATTTCTTCACGACCGCTCCCGTCCCCGCCATGCAGAAGGCCATGGACAAGACCAGCTGGTCCGTCGAAGACGTGGACCTGTTCGAGGTGAACGAGGCCTTCGCCGTCGTCGCCATGATCGCCAGGCACGAGCTTTCGATCCCGCACGACAAACTCAACGTACACGGGGGCGCGTGCGCACTCGGTCATCCCATCGGCGCGTCGGGCGCCCGCATCCTCGTGACGCTTCTGGCGGCGCTGAAGCGCCGTGGACAGAAGCGAGGCGTCGCAGGCATCTGTCTGGGCGGCGGTGAAGCAACCGCCATGACCGTAGAGCTCGTGTAGCGAGCCCACTCGCGAGTCGGTGAAGTAGCCCAGCTAGCGCGCCAGCGCGCGTACTGGCGCGAGCCGCGGCAGGTGTACGGAGGCGCCTACCTCGGGTGGGAGCCATGGCACCGGTTTGGAGCCATCCCACTTCAGCCAGAAGT
>JAPPOR010000420.1 GCA_028817905.1 Myxococcales bacterium | reverse complement strand
CCGGCTGCACACCGCAACCTCGAAAAGGCCTATCGTCCGTGTCCGGAGAGGATCCACATGGGTCCTCTTCCGGTCGCGATGATGCCCCACGCTCCGGTGGCAGCCGCCCCGGCAGCCCTGAAACCGCCGAGCAGCTATGAGCGTGTCTCGAAGCCTTGATGTGCTGATCGGCCTGGCCGCACCGACCTACCGCAATGCGCGTTTGGACGCCGAAGCCCTGCGCTGTCGGGCGACAGCTCGGTGAGGGAAGGCGGCGATGAACGCCGCTGCGCAAGCGCCGATGGCGAGGGCTTGAAACAGCGCCTGGTGCCCAAGCATGGCGACAAGCGGAAGCAACGGCAGGATGGTTGCGGAACCGTTGTCCAAACTCCCAAGGGTCGGGCTGGCGAGCACAAGCATCGCGGATTCCACAAGCCTGAGCGCTACGTAGCCACAGGCAGCGAGAGCAGCCCCCCAGGCGAAGTACCGGCCGATCCCCTTGTCTGGGTATCGCACAGCCGCCCCCACGCACAGGTAGCAGACAGCTATCGACCACAGCGCCATCACGGCGTGTCCAACGTGGAACCAGAGAAGTGCCAGTGTCTCGAGCATGTCCGTCCACCCTCCAGAGTTAGCGCGGATTGTTCATGAACTCCGCGTCGGATCGCGTAGGGATTCGGCTTCACACGGCTCTTCGGCGACCGACGAGAGTACTCTCTGTACTTGCTAGGGCGGGACCTGCCGGAGCGCGATCTTCACGGTCGTGACCCCGGGGGGCAGATCGAGGCGGACATCGTGGGGGAAATGCCCCGGCGCCGAAAACGTCACATACGCGACCCCTGGTTTACGAGCCTTGGGGCGCTTGGCCAAGGACCTCGCGGTGCCCGCAAACCGACCGTTGATGTACACGACGGTGTCCTCGGGTTTTGCGATTACCTTCAGGCTCGCCAGCCGCTCTTGCGGCCTGGCCGCGCTGATGCAGCCGGCCACCCAGCATGCGAGCGCGAGCATCAAGGCGCCGAGCCAAGAGCGACCCACCAGTTCCCCAACTAGCGCGCCCATGCGTCCTTACCTTCCGGCCACGCCTTGATCAATCGCCCAACGGGCACATCCATCATCACAACCACAGAACCGTCCGAGAGCACACGGGTAGCAACGACCTTGACCGCACTGCCAAGCGCCGCGTGGACCCGCTCCGCGACCTGCGGTGCGACGCCGGCGCGCTCGAGAATCGCATCGACATACTGCTGAAGCCTGCGCAGTGCGCGCGCCTCGGCCATGGCACGCGCCCTCACGCTCTGACCCACCAAGCGGCCCCGGCCATCCGAAAGCCCAGACGCCGCCACGCGCAGGGTGCTGGTCGCCGCATTGTAGCCCACAGGTGAGTCGCCGAAGGGTCGTTCGATCCCCACCGCTACCTGCTCGGCACGGGCTCTGGACAGCGCCCCCAAGGGCGCAGGCGCCATGCCGAGCATGCTCAGTGCAAACGCGAGCGCACCGGTCGCCCACTTGTTCAACCGCTCGCCTCTGCGCGGGCACCAGGAGAACACAGCGCTACTCCCACTCGATGGTAGCCGGCGGCTTCGATGAGATGTCGTAGACGACCCGATTACATCCGCGAACCTCATTGATGATGCGGGAGGAGACCCGCGCCAGGAGATCGTAGGGCAGGCGAGCCCAGTCCGCGGTCATCGCATCACGCGAAGATACGGCGCGCAGCGCCACGACATACTCATAGGTGCGATCGTCCCCCATTACGCCCACCGTACGGACGGGGAGAACCACGCAGAACGACTGCCAAAGACTTTCGTACAGGCCGCCCGCCCGAACCTCCTCGAGAAAGACCGCGTCAGCTTCGCGCAGGATGGCGAGCTTTTCCGCCGTGACCTCCCCAAGGCAACGAATCGCGAGCCCCGGTCCTGGGAAAGGCTGGCGGTACAGGACGCGGCGGGGAATTGCCATCTCCTCGCCAACGGCCCGGACCTCATCCTTGAAGAGCTCTCGAAGCGGCTCGATCAAGCGCAACTTCATTCTCTCCGGCAATCCGCCCACGTTGTGATGCGTCTTGATAACCGCGCTCGGGCCTTTGAACGAAACGCTCTCGATCACGTCCGGGTACAGCGTGCCCTGCACGAGAAAGTCAACCTGACCCAGCTTCGCAGCCTCTTCTTCAAAGACGTCGATAAAGATCCGCCCGATGGTCTTGCGCTTCTCCTCCGGGTCCGTGACCCCAACGAGCGCCGAGAGGAACCGCTCGGAAGCGTCCACGTGCACCAGGTTCAGGCGCAGGTTGTCGCGCACCATCTGCACAACCTGAACCGCCTCATTCTTCCGCAGCAACCCGTTGTCCACGAAGATGCAGGTCAGTTGGTCGCCAACCGCATGCGATACCAACACTGCCGCCACGGACGAATCTACGCCCCCGGATAGGCCACACACGACGCGACCGTCGCCAACCTGGGCCCGGACATGCGAAACCGTCTCTTCGATAAACGAATGGGAAGTCCAGTTGGCCTGGAGCCCGGCGACTTCAAACAGAAATGCGCCGAGCATCTCGTCACCGAGCTCCGTATGCACGACCTCCGGATGATACTGAACGCCGTAGATCCGTCGCCCAACGTGCGCGACCGCCGCAAAGGGACAATCGCTGCTGTGAGCCGTGACCTTAAACCCCGGCGGCACCGCGTTCACGCGATCGCCATGGCTCATCCACACCTGGGTTTCCGCACCCGCCGAAAGACCCGCAAGTGGCCCTGTCGGCTCATCTACCACCAGGGTAGCAGGGCCGAACTCGCGCGCATCGGACTGCTCCACGTCACCGCCGAGCAGACGACAAAACAGCTGCATGCCATAGCAAATCCCGAGGATCGGCACCCCGAGGTCGAAGACCTCGCGCTCCACACTCGGGGTCTCCAACCCGAGCGTACTGGCGGGTCCACCGGAGAGGATGATCGCCGCGGGCGCCATTTCGCGCACGCGCGCAAGCGACAAGGTGCATGGATGAATCTCGCAGTAGACGTGCTGCTCACGGACTCGCCGAGCGATCAGCTGGGTGTACTGCGAGCCAAAATCCAGAATGAGGACAAGGCTACGATCCATGCGCTGCCTTAGCACACCCCCCCAGCACTTGTCACCCGCACCCGCACCGCACGGACTCCCCGTACTTCCTAGGGCCGCATGGCACTCTCCGGTCGAAAAAAAACCTAGCGACAGCGCCCGCCAGGAAAACGGAGCCGGGCGCCATAGGCGCTCGCGACACGCAAGAGTGGGGCCCCGTCGGCTCCCACCGGCGGGGTGAGAGGGCCGCGTGGACCGCGTGGCCCTCTCCGTCGACAAGAGCAACCTGACCCGGGGCTTCCCGAAAGGGAAGTTCCGGGTCAGGTCCCGTAGTTCGGCGCCTCCTGCGTAACCACCACGTCGTGGACGTGGCTCTCGCGCAGGCCCTGCGGGGACTGCTTGACGAACTGGGCTTCCTTGCGCAGGCGATCAATGGTCGCGCAACCCGTGTAGCCCATCCCGGCCCGAAGCCCGCCAACGAGCTGATAGATGACCGACGAGGCGGGCCCACGATAGGGGACCCGTCCCTCAATGCCCTCAGGAACGAGCTTGTCGAACTCGTCCACGTCTGCCTGGCCGTAGCGATCCTTGGAGCCCCTCCTCATTGCACCCAGGGACCCCATCCCTCGGTAGCTCTTGTAGGTCCGCCCCTGATACAAAACCGTATCACCCGGCGCCTCGTCCGTGCCGGCAAGCAGGGAACCGATCATCACCGAGTGGGCGCCCGCTGCCAGCGCTTTCACGGCATCCCCCGAGTACTTGATGCCACCATCGGCAACCACCGGCACATTGTGCTTCGCCGCCTCGCCGGCGCAGGCCATGATGGCACTGACTTGAGGAACCCCCACTCCTGCCACCACACGCGTCGTGCAGATAGAACCCGGCCCGATACCTACCTTGATGGCGTCCACACCCGCCTCGATCAGCAGCTTGGCGCCCTCTTCGGTGGCAACATTGCCGACCATCAACTGGATGTCCGGATGGGCGCGGCGGGTCGCTTTGATAGCGTCCACGACGTTCTTGCTATGGCCGTGGGCCGTGTCGATCACGATCAGATCCACGCCCGCCTCTGCCAACAACGCAGTGCGCTCCTCACGGTCGGGGCCGACGCCGACGGCAGCCCCCACGCGCAGGCGACCGTAGGAGTCCTTGACGGCGCCCGGGTAGCGCTCCGCCTGCATCAGGTCCTTGAACGTGATCAGTCCGACCAGGTCTCCCTGGGCATTCACGACCAGCAACTTCTCGATCCGGTTTTGGTGCAGAAGCTTGCGCGCGTCGTCCTGGGTAACGCTCGGTGGCACGGTCACGAGCTTGCGGGTCATCAGCTCACTGACAGGCTTGCCCGGATCGGTCTCGAACCGCACATCTCGACTGGTAACAATTCCAAGGGGGCGCGTGCCGTCGACCACGGGCAGACCCGAGACGTTGTGACGGCGCATGACATCCAAACACCCCTGTAGCGTTTCGCGCGGACTCACCGTGACCGGATTGAGCACCATCCCGCTTTCGGCGCGCTTGACCTGCTCCACCTCGCGCGCCTGGGAGCCCGCACTAAGATTCTTGTGCAGGATCCCGATTCCGCCTTCGCGCGCCATCGTCATCGCCATGCGCGACTCGGTCACCGTATCCATCGCGCTGGAAACAAACGGAATATTGATGGAGAGCTCGCGCGTTAGCCGAGTGCTCACGTCAGCCTGCGCAGGCACGAAATCCGAATAGGCCGGCCGCAGCAGGACATCGTCGAAGGTGAGTGCGTCGGGTAGGGGCGCGTTAGTCACTGCGATACCTCCGATGAAAGTGGCGCAGTATAGCCCACCGACGCTGCGACGCCAGTCAGTTTGAGGGCGCTGCGGGCTGTCCCGAGCCCGAGGGCTAATCCTGCGCGGGGGC
>JAPPOR010000176.1 GCA_028817905.1 Myxococcales bacterium | reverse complement strand
CGACTCCTGGCGCGTGCTGGCGTGCGACGCGTGGCATACCCGTGTTGTCGGCCGCCCGCGCTTCTGGTTGCGCAACTCCTGCAGTCTTCGGTCCGTCCCCGGCTCCCTGACGGTCCTCGTCGTGAACTCGGAGCCAATATCCCCATACTGCTTTCCAGCGGATACGACTCGGACGAAACACCCGCGGAGCTTGCCTGTCTGGGGTTCTCTGGTTTCCTGAAGAAGCCCTACGACTTCGGCAAGATGCGGGAGATGTTCAAGGTTCTCGGGCAAGACCGTCGGGGTGGGTACCTGCGCGAAGTCTAGGGCGCCTCGGTCGCGAGCCCCGACGTGCGACGTGATCGGCCGAGCCACGTTGGACCTTGGGTGCAGCTACCCCGTACTGTCCGGAGTGCGATCAGGCAAGGCCGGGCGGGTTTCGCACCCGCTGGGTGACAAACGAAGCTTCGTGAAAGTCATCGCATCTCTCACTCCTCTCCGACCGGCCTTGCCTGGTGGCCTGGTCGCAATCCCAAGATGCCACGAGAATTGCTGACCCGATGTGTGAGGCGTGTAAGTCGAACACAGGCACCGTAGTCGCCCGGTCAGGGGCGCGAGTGCGCTACTCGGGCGTGCTGGCGCCGGCCAGCAAACTGCTGCGCGTCCCCGCCGGCCTGTATCAGGTATCAGGCTCCAGGCGGGGCTGCCCCGTTGCAGGGGCGAATACAGCTCACCGGGACTCTGTGGCGACGCGCACCACGATGTGATTGCCGTCGAGTTCGCTTCCATCGAGTGCTTCGATTGCCTTGGCCCCGTCTCTTCGGTCCACCATCGTCACGAAGCCGAAGTTGCGGGAGGCGCCGGAAGCGCGATCGGTGATCACGATCGCTTCAGCAATCCGGCCACACGGCGCAAAGTGCTCGCCAAGGGCTGCGCTCGAAGTCTGGTCGCTGAGACTACCTGCGAACAGCTTGACGGGAATCAGCGCAGCTGTTCGTTTCACTGATGGGCCGTCCTCGAGTGACCGCATCACCTGCGCGATGGACGGCACATCGCCGATGATTTCAGCCGCGGACACGATTTCTGGCGCGGCGGCAGGCATGGTTCGCTTTTCAATGCGGCGCTGCAGTTTCGCGCGCGCTTTTTCTGCCTTCTTCTCTTCGCGTGCTCGCTTCTCAAAGGTACTCATATGCAACCTCCGTATGGAGCGAACGGCGAATGGTTAGTGTTGTGATCGTGTGGTTCAGTTCCTACCTACCGGTTCGCGTCGGACGTGTTTTGGGAGCCAGTGCTCCGAAACCATACCTGACCTAGTCCAATTGCCCTATCGCGAATGCTCGGAATACGAGGACGTCACGTGGTTTGTAGTGGAGACCGCGAGGTGCCACAATGCTAGAAGCGGTGGCCAGTAGCCATCGTCTGGAGGATAGGATGTGCATGGGATCTTCGATGCCGGAGCGTTTGTCGTGACTTGGCGTCGCGGTCGAAATGCGGTTCACACCGCAGCCGTGGCGGAGTTGCGCGAGCGCGAGGACAGTGCGCCGCGCCTCCACACGGAGGTTCCGCGCCTGCATGTGCTCCGCTTGCAGATCCAAAGTGGCCCTGTGTCGAGCGACGCGGAAGTGCTTACATACGTCAAGCTTGTTGTCATTGCGACCGCGCCTGCGCTCTTCGAGATACACTGCCTGGAGCCGAACTGCGATGGCTATCACGACTTGACGTCGGCGATCATGGCCGGCCTTCTCAGTGGCCGCCCGCATTTTTCGGGCGAGAGTCATTGCCAGGGCCTCGTGGCAGAGGCGGATTGCGGTCGCGTGCTTATCTTCCATGTCGAGGCGGAATACGAAAACACGCACTAGCACTACTTGATTGGCCGATGGCGTGATGGTTCGCCGCCCGCGCGCCCGGTACTCACCGCCGTTCAGCTTCCCTTCTTGACCTTGACGTCCGTCGTGCGGCTCTGAAGGGTCTGCTTGGCCTTGGTATTGATCGCCCGCTGTGCCTTTTCAGCCATCTCGGTCAGCGCCGCTGCCGGGTGCTGTCGTCGGCGCTTCTGGAGTTGGGCGGGCCTCAGAGAAGCGAAAGAAAGCCCGGCTCAGACGAGCTGCGCGTATGCGATATTGCGCTACGATGACGTGGTGGCGGGCGGGGCACCGGGCAGCTGCAGAGCATCAGCCGGGACGATGGCACAACGGTCCGTAGCCTGCAGTTCACCTACGACGGCCCCTTGCCGGCGGTATACTTGCTCGCGACCGAGGCGTTACAGGTTTCGCCGGGGGGATTTGGCATGGCCTTCGGCTATGGCCTGCTCACAACCGCGTTGGCCTGGTGTGTGCTTTTCCCCGCCTGGGGTCTTGGTTTCATGGGAAGACAAGGGCCCCCAGGGATGCGGCCCGCACGTACCAGCCTGTTCAATCATGCGAATTTTGGGCTGGCGCTCTGGGGGAGTTGGCTTGTCTGGTAGGGCGCCCGGCAACCGCTTCCTGTCCATGCTCCTAGGTATGTATCTCACTACCGCATGCGGTGGCCAAGGGGCCCTCCCGATCGAGCGCGGTCGCTCGCGTGACCTCTCGACTCGGCCGCCCGGGGCCGCGAGTGGGAGGTCACAGGCGGGAACGACGGCAGGAGGGATCGCCTCGACGGGTCATACTCCCTCCCCGGAGCGGGCCCCTTCCGATGACAGGCCAGCGGCGGTCCAAGCGCTTGGGGGGGCGAAGGTGCACGCCGACGGTCAGGCGCCGCCCGCGCCGCCGACCTCCGCTCAGAGTGTCCGCCCAGGCATCAATGACAAGTACTTCGCGCCGGGCGCGGCGGACGCCTGGGCCCGGGTGTTCGAGGGGCCAAAGCGCGAAGTTGCACGCCACCGTGAGGCCATCGTGCGTGCGTTGGCGCTGACGCCGGGGATGGTGGTCGCAGATCTGGGTGCCGGCAGTGGCCTGTTCACGCGCCTGCTCTCCGATGCGGTTGGCGAGGAAGGCAAGGTCTACGCGCTCGACATCGTGCCGAGTTTCGTTGAGCGGATTGGCAAACAGGTGTCCGAGGCAGGGTTGCGGAATGTCCAGGCGGTCTTGGGAGCAGAGCGGACCACCGGCTTGCCTGCCAACTCCGTAGATCTGGGCTTCCTGTGCAACGTGTATCATCACCTCGAGTACCCCGATAGCTATCTGGGCTCGATCCGGGAGACCCTGCGGCCAGGGGGTACGCTCGTCGTGATTGACTTCGAACGCATACCGAACGTGTCAAGCGCGTGGGTGCTGGGGCACGTCCGAGCAGGCAAGGGGGTGGTGAGTGAGGAAATTCGTCGTGCTGGCTTCGAACTGGTTCGAGAGCATGCCGGTCTCCTCAAGGAGAACTACATGATGATTTGGCGCGCGCCGGCACGATGACCCCGACCCACTACCGGTCAAGCGGGAAGGGCAGCGGTCTTCCTACCGCGCCGTCGATAAAGGCATCACCCCACGCATCGCGCAACGCCCGAACCATCTGACGGCCCGTGCAATGGCCCGGTATTACGCGCCGGACATCGAGCCGACGTAGCGCTGCGATGACGCGCCGGATGCGCTGCCGCGATGCATTGAGCAGGTGCCAGCCGCCTGCCACCGTATCGATCGGTCGCCGGTGTAGGCGGCGGGCTGCGCGCAGCATGCGCTCGAGGCCCGGATGGGCGCAGCCGGCAACGACGACCAGGCCGGTCTCCGTCGTCAGGACCAGGGCTTGCTCGGGGATTCGCTTCCCCAGTGGCCCGGTGGAGTGAACCCGCGGGGCGATCCGCGTCGGGCGACTGACGAGGGTCAAGCGCGCGCCGGCTGCGCGGACCACCTGCTGCGTCCGAATGCTCGCGCCCCGTGGAATGTGCACCTCGGGGTGGGGGGATACCTGCAATAGGGTCGCGAGGCCGCCCGCGTGGTCGGGATGGTCGTGCGACAGGACCACGTGGTCGATCTCCGAGGGTCGCACCCCCGCGCGGGCCAGATTCGACAGCAGGGCCTGCCCGTCGGCGCCGGTATCGAACAGGACCGTTCGCTCGCCTAGCTGGAGCAGCGCAGCGTAGCCCCAGCCGGTGTGCCAGCCCGCATGCCCAGAGGTGCTATCGAACAGCACCCGCATGCGCAGCTCCGCGTCGCCATGACCGGGCCCATCGGCCCGTACCACCAGCGCTGGCCAGGTAGCGTGACAAACGCCGATGACCGATAGGATTCCGACTGCGACCCGCATACCCCTCCCTTTGGCCCGGCAAGCGTACCACCCGTATGCGCTTTCGCACGCCATCACTCGAGCAGGAGTGGTCGATACCGCTGACCAGCACATCTCGGGGCTCCGGGCGTGACCACCGCGAAACCATCGACGCGCCGGAGGCGTTCGATGAGGCACGACTCGGACGCACCCACTTATCCCCAGCGCAGGCCTCAGTCGGTCGGCTCCGCTTCGCCGCGCCGCCCGACCATGGAGCTTGTCTGGAAGGCGATGGCCGATTCGGCAACGGTATTCGGTGTTCACGTGCCTCCGGCGAGCGACGGGATTCTCGTCCACGGAGGACTCGACATCACTCGACTGACTCTCCGTGGCGACACAGTCTGGTCGGTTTCAGGCGCCGACATCTTCACGGGAGAGTTCTCGGTCACCGGTCAATGGGTACGGGCACACGACTTTGAAGATCGGGAGTACCTATTCGACGTGAGAACCGGTCGCGCCGCATCCGGCTAACTTTGAGTTGCAGCTAACCCGCTGACGGGCGCAGAGGCGAGCAAGTGGCCACCTCAGCGTCCCACCGCACCTACGATCACGTGGCCATACCGGGGGCCGCACCCACCGGCCACCCGCCCGGGCCTGTCGGCGGCGGATGGCCAAGTCACCGTCTTCGTTGACCAACGAATGGTGCCGATGACTGGATTTGAACCAGTGACCTAGCGCGTATGAAACGCTCGCTCTAAACCAACTGAGCTACATCGGCGAACG
>JAPPOR010000076.1 GCA_028817905.1 Myxococcales bacterium | reverse complement strand
CGCCAGGCACACCGCCCTCGAAGAGCATGAGACCGGCGTTCTCGTAGCGCCCGACGCAGAAAGTCTTCCCCTGCAAGGCTGCGCGTCCAACCAGACAGCGCTGAGTCCCCGCCGGGCCGAGGCGCGTCGGGCCCGGCACCCATTGGCCCCGCTGCCGCTCGTAGCTCTGCTGCTTCTGGTGGCGGTCTGACCATACCCATAGCCGCTCCCCCTCCCAGTAGACTCCGGCTGGACTCGCCGGCGAAACGGGTTGGCGATCCGCATAGCTGAGCTGCACCCGATCCACGGCCAGAGGCTCGCGTCCGACGTGCGCGCGGTCTCCGCTCTCGCAGTGGGTGACCGCGAGCACCAGAAGCGGGCAGCCACTGCGAAGCGCCGCGCGAGCGAACGCAGCGAGCCGCAAGCTGTGTGGGACAGCGATCATGGTCGGCGAAAGAACCTACCCTGCATCCATCTGCAAAGCACGCTCCCGGCGCACATCCGCCGACCCACGTGCCAGCCGAGATCATCAAGCAGGCATCAAGAGCCCGCTAGCCCGGATCGAAAACCGAAAGGGCCGTCTGAGATTGGAGCGCCAAGCGCAGTCCCTCTGCCAAAGAAGACACCAGGGTATGATCTGGGATACGGAAGGCACGGCCGGCGTCGAGTAGGGCGGCGGCTCCCAGGAGGCGCGTCTGGTCGCCTTCCTGGTCGTTGATGATGACAGGAAAGTACTTTCGGCCATCCGGCTGTGTGTGCAGTGCAGGCAACTCCGTACGGGCATCGCTGACGAACGTCATGGTCACGTCCGGCAGGTCCTGCTCCTCGTCCAGCAGGTACGGCCTGAGCGCAGCCAGCAACGCGGGGGGCGCGCTTGTATCTGGCCTTCCCGCCACGACCCTAAGCTCCCCGTTCTGCCACAGGAAGAGAAAGCCTGCATCCGTGTCCGTGTGTTCGAGAAGCATACTCAGGGCCGCCAGGAAGGGATCCTCCGACAGCTCGATCCCGAGCGCGACAGTCCCCGCTTGTCCGGCATCCATCGCGCCCGGTGCCGCCAGGTCCCGCGGCGGCTCCGACAGGCTGCTCAGGCCGGCGTCCCGGCCCGCCTGCAGCAGCCGTTCGTGCTTTGCGACGAGAGAGGCGCTTCCTAGCTTGAGGTACCTGTCGCCCGTGCGGGCGACGGCTTCATAAAACGCAGGCCCGTCGCCGGCGGCCAGGTGGACGCGGGCGACGGCCTCGTATAGTTCGCCCATGCGCACTCCGTCCACACCGTCGGCCTTGGCATACTCGATCAATCGTTCAAGCCGCGACAGCGCCCGCTCCGTATCGCCCGCCTGGGCCTCTGCGAGCGCCAGGACCCGCCGAAGATGATGCTGTGCATGCGAGCCAAGGTCGGCCTGGGTGCATGCTTGGACCGCCTCGCTCGCCGTGGCGCGCGCATCGGTCGAATGACCGAGCGCCAATTTCACCTGCACGTACGAGGCCACTGCCGAGACCCAAGCCCCGTGCTTGCCCGGTCCGGTGCTCGCTATCACCCGCTCCAGGTAAGCGAGTGCTTGGTGCGGCTCGCCCCGAAGCGCATGGTAGTCGCCACGAGCGGTCAACAGGAACGGTTCCCACGCCGGGTGCTGCTGCGCGACGATCTGTGCCAAGATCTCGATGCACTGTTTCAGCCCAATCAGGTCTCCGCACAGGGCATGGGCACGCGCCTCAATGTGGGCGGCCCCGCCACCATAGGCCGCGTACGAGCGACCCGCGGTGAGTCGTTCGACCCGCTCACGCGCGTCCCGCGCTCTCCGCGCGTCGCCGCTGAACAGGTGCATCAGGTGGCGAATTTCCCAGGCCCTGCGCACCCACACATGCGGCGATCTCCTGACGACATTGCCTTCTTCGGGCAGTCCCTGCAGGGGATCTTCAAGCAGTGCGGCCCAGCGCTCCGCGCTCTCGCCGCCTCTTACGGCCGTTGACAAGCCCTCGGCGTGAATCAGGATGGCCCGGCCGACCTGGGAGACTACATAGGAAGGGTCGTTCGGCAACGCGCCTTCGCGATAGTACTCCAGCAGCTCGTGTCGGATCGTCGCGGCCACCCCCAATCTACCCCGTGCGAGCTCGTAGGAATGCAACGTGGCCTTCCTCACGATGCCTAGCCGCGGCGACAGATACGCGATGCGGTCACAGATGTGTAGCAGCCAGGCCAGTAGCTCCACCTCAACCGCCTGCCGCGCATAGTTCTGCGCCAGCCCAAGCACCAGCACGCACGTCTTGACCGCATGTAGCGGCGCCTGCACACGCTCGTACTCCGGGGTCGCGTCATAGGTCGCCTGAGCCCGCTCTAGGCAGTGCTGTATCCGCTTCTTGCCGGGCGCAGACTCACCGAGCGCATCCCAGTGCTGCAGCCCCATGTCATGCGCGAGCTGCCCGATCAGCGGCCGAATCATTCCGCGACTCAGGGAAGGGTCGTAGCCGTTCGCCAGCCTAACGATGCTGACACGCAGAAGGTACTTGTCCAGCGCCGGCCGACCCAACCGCTCGCAGATGTCAACCATGCGCTTGCGAGTTGCTACGGTCGCAGGAACGCTCTCGTTGACCACGGCCTGGGCCTGGGGCCGCGCCTGAACGCCGGCATGGATCGGGTTACGCTTGTACCAGGCCAGGACGGCATCCACCGCGACGAGCTCCTCGCCGCCCTTCATAAGGTGACTGGACTGCAGGGCCACGTCACCACGTCCTTCGAACAGCTCAGCCACACGCCGGTGAATGGCGAGCCGCTCCTGGTCATCAACGATCTGCACCACAGTATCGATGTACCCTTGCTGAGCAATGTGATACGTGTCCTGCGCTCGCACCAAAATGCCGGCGCCCACCAGCTCCGAGCTCGCGGCCGCAACACGTTCATTCGCATCCGTACCCCCGAGCAGCAGCGCGTACTCCTCAAGGGCGATCGGAACCTCGGCTACGGCTAGCCCCCCGAGCAGACGAAGGGCGTCCCTGCTCAACTCCGCGAGGCGCAAGCGCAGCATATCCTCAAGGGTGGACGGCAACCCCTGCCCACGCACCGACTCCGGGAGGATCCAGGAGCCCTGCTCGTAGCGTACGATCCCGCGCTCTACCAAGTGCTGGGAAAGCTCCATCGTCGTTCGCGGATTTCCCAGCGCCCGCTGGTAGACCCAGTGGGCAATCTGCCGAAGGTTGCGAGCGGCCCCGAAGAGCGAACCCAAGAGTCGCTCCGACTCCTCCTCGCTAAGCGCTCGCAAGTGCTGGACGGGGTGTTCCCGACGCAGCCCATCGAGGGTGGCCGTTTCCTCCCCGCCCGCCGGCAGGACGGCGACAACCATGGCCAGCCGAAGCTCGGAAGCCCGACGTGCCAGGGTCCCGATGGCTGCCTGCGATGTGGCATCAGCGCTCTCGAGGTCGTCCAGGACCAGGACCAGCATGCGCTGCTTGGCGATCGCCTCGATCCAGTCGGCCACTGCGATGATCGATTTCCCGAGGGCGTCGTCGAACAAAGGCGCTTCGGCGAGCGCCTCTGGACTCGGGAGATCTAGCTCGTCCCGAAGCCCCGGCAACACACGCGCCATACCCTCCCGGAAGGGGCGCGCGCAGGTTCGGCAAAGGTCCGGCTCCTGCTCGCACAGACCGCGGGCTAGCCTTTCCATCAGCGCGTTTTGCGCACCGCCCACTACCATGGACTCCACGCGAACGGAGGTTGCGCCGACCAGCTTCCCCTCCAGTTCCACCGCCTCGCACAAACGCGAGCGGCCCGTCCCGGCCCCGCCCTCTATGACGACCACGCTTCCCCTTCCCTCGCGCGCCCTGAGCAGCTGTTTTCGCATGCGCGCCAGCTGAGCCTCGCGCGCCAGCAGAGGAGGCGTTCTCAGATAGGCGTGCGCGACCGCCAAGTCTTCGTCCGCGGGGAGCCCCGCAATCACCGTCAGGCGCTCGATCACCTCGCTCGCGCTGGCGGGCCTCGCCAGGGAGTTCAGGCTCAACAGCGATTGAATCAGCCCCACCAGCTCAGGGGGCGCGTCAGGAGCCAGAGACCCAAGCGGAACTGGACGCGAGCGCCACAGGTCCCTCAGCATCGTTAGCCCATTGGCCGGGTAGGCGTGTCGCCCCGACAACACGAAATAGCCCAACGCCCCCAGGGAGTAGAGATCGGCCCGAGCGTCCAGGGCCTGGCCATTGAGCGCTTCCGGAGGCATGCACGGAAGTGTTCCGACCACCTGGCCCGCAGTGCCAAACGTCGCCATGGTACCAAAGTCCAACAGCTTGCTCCGGCCCTGTGCATCCCTCAGAACGTTTCGTGGGGTGACGTCTCGATGGAGCAAGCGCCGGGAGTGCAACATCGCCAGGCACGAGGCCACATCGCGCAATACGGCACACGCCTCCCTCCAGGCAAGCGGTGCAGCTGTTCGCACCTGCGCCCCCTCCAGCAGCTCCATCGTGTAGTACGGAGTCCCATCATCATCGACACCATAGTCAAACACCTTGATGATGGAGGGATGGCTCAGCTCGCGAAGCGTGTAGAACTCGGTCTCAAACAGCAATCCGAGGGCGGGACGCTCTGACACCAGCTTTGGCTTGAGGCGCTTGAGAGCCATGACACGCCCGGTGACCTCGTCCCGACAACGGTACACCTCTCCCATACCGCCCTGCCCCAAGAGCGCTTCGCACTGGTAGCGGCCACGCAGCACCGGTGCGGCGCACGACTCGCCGGTCGTTCCCATGACGCGCACAGCATGATCCTACTGCGGAGGACACGGGCGCGTCCATCGCCTCTACACGCTACCTGGCCCCCGTTCGACATACCTTGGCGACGATCTCGGTACAGAGCACCCATATACCTGCTTGCTCGGTACGGAGTACCGCAGGGCATAGTGCGCCTCGCGTTCGGGTCTTCGGGGATTCAGGACGATCGGGCACGGGCACAGATGCAATGAAGGTCCGGTCTTCGGGCAAACTCAAGTTTTGCCAACCAGAAC
>JAPPOR010000550.1 GCA_028817905.1 Myxococcales bacterium | reverse complement strand
GCAGCAGCGAGGTGCGAAGGGGCTTTCGCGCACCAGCCCTCGCGCGACCTGGAGTTGTCACCACCATGGGGTAACGCTAGCACAGGGTGCCAGTCCCGGCTCGCCGCCCTTCAAGCGGACCTCGCAGGGATAGGCGGGACCCTTCCGGCTAGCTTGGTACGGTGTCGCCGGTCGAAGGGAACCTGTAGGGCAAACCCGAGGGCGTCCTCCTGTCCGCTATCTCAGTTCTGCCCTCTCGATCTCCCGGTAGCCGCGCAGAACCCGGCCACCAGGGACCCCTCGTCCGCATCGTCGTTGGCGATCTCACCGCACCAGGAAAGCTGCTTCTGCGCGACCATCTGGTTGATTCGACGCACGTGGTTGTCGGACACATCGACGTGCTGGGCTACGTCCCGTTCCCTGACCCGTTGCAGGCAGCGACCCGGATCGGCCGTGATTCGGATCAGGTTCACCTGGAAATCACGTTCGAGGCCAACCAGCATCTGGTCGAAGGCGTCGGTCAAGCCCGTGGACTCGATGGCGAGTTCGTCGGAGACGGTTAGGCGCTGACGCACGGCGCCTTCGATGGCGCTGAAGACGTCGTAGATGTAGGCCGCATCGTCATGGCTGCGGTCACCCTTGACGCGCCGAGCGATGTCTTCGACCCGGAGAAAAGGGACGCCGAGGCGCCGCTCGAGTAGCGAGCCAATGAAGGTCTTGCCCGAGCCTTTCGGGCCAATCAGGATGTGGATGGTCTTCACGGCTCGGCTCCTGCTACATGCTGGAACCTACTGCAACTGGGACCTGCGAGCCAGGATCAGAGGTGGTGCTGCAGGCGCCGGGACCCATGGCATGCAGGTCCCGCGTGACGCCAATCGGACGCCCTCCACCAGGTGGTCTGATAGCCAGTTTCTGCTTCCGGGTCGCGCCTTGGTCGCGCCAGCCGCGGAAGCCAAGGCAAGCGCGAGTGCTGACCCAGCGGCGTTTTGCTGTAGCCTGGCCCTCGAGCCATTGGGGGCGATGCGGCACTCAAATAGGCTTGTCCCGAACCCGTTGATCGTTGCCGTGTCGGGGCCAAGCGGGACGGTTCACTCGAACCGTCCCGCGTGCGGATCGACTATTGGAAGTTCAGGTATTGAAGCAACACATACACCGACGGGTGAGAGTGGTAGCGATAGTATCGATACGCCTTCGTGTTTTCGAAGTCGAACGCGATATGCCTAAGGTTGTGCTCGTCGAGTGGGTAGGAGTATGCGTGCACCGAAGCCAGCTCATCCCAGCTCTTGCCATCCATGCTGCCTTGTACCGTTGGCCACGCACCATCTCGCCCATTGCCCAGGATGATTTGCACCGAGGTGGCTACGAACCCCTCCCCGTAGGTGAGTTCGACCCACTCCTCGTTCCCTGAGTTGATGTCACTCATCCAATACGTGCGACGGGCCGGATCGAGCGCGTTTTCTGGCACCCAGGGCGCGGTCACGCTGGTCGCGCGCACGGTGATCGGTGGTGCCTCCGAACAGCGAGGGTCGCCGAGTGTCACGAACAGGGGTACCTCGAGAGCGGTTGAACCCCCTAGGCTGTCGGTGACCTGGACCCGTGCAAGGTATTGCCCGGCGGAATATGCCTGGAAGTTGGCCTGCCCTGGTGATTCTCCTACTTCAAAGTCAAAGCTGGCCTCATCGGGGTTGTCGCTCATCTGCCAGTCGAACGCGATCGCGTCGCCTTCAGGATCTTCTGCGGTGACCTCGAGGCGGGTCTCCTGGCAGGTCTCTACGAACCGGGAGGGCGCGACCTCCAGGTTCATCACCAGCGGAGGCGAATTGAGGATGGTCGATAGGCCCACGCCCCCAGGTGCCGATGCGGCGCATTGGGATACGAGCACCAGTTCGATGGTGGAGCCCTCAACAATGCCAAATGTCTGTTCGACTGGCGCGCACTCGGCGGACGCGTCTCCGGACTCGGTTACGGGCTGTGCGCAGGCGAGATAGGTTCCCGGCTCAAGGATCACGACGCCGTCAGCGACCAGGCGAGCATCGGCGGTGCCATCGGGTGCAGAACCGTCAGGAAGGTTGCCCCACTGGAGGGAAGAGGAGAACGTCTCCAGGGGCGCATCAGCGCATGATGCCCCTTCTGGATGGATGGTGACCACAAAACCGTCGACGTCCCGCCGGGGATCGAGTCCTTTGACCGCGATGGTGAGTGTGCCGGTGTTGCCGGCCTCGTTCGTTGTGTGCCCTGGGTTCGCCATGCAGCCCCCTGTGCAAGCGAGGCAAGCCAGTGCTAGCCAACGTGGTATCCGCTTCAATATGTACCCCCTTGTGATGAAAGAGCCTTCACTGCTGCCAAGGCCCAGCGGCTGATCTCCGCGTACAGTTACTATGTAATATTTCAGTATTAGTGCGTGTGAACTGGTTCACATGCATCAGTGCACGGACTTGATTTCGTCCGGTTCGCAAGCGCGTATGCACCGGCGGGTGCGCGGCCAGAGCATGTGTCTGGTCGGACACTTGCAGGATCGTGATGGTCGACGCGGGTCTGCTCGGGTCAGTGCCTGTGCGTCCCTCGAAGCGTTCCGCTGTCGGGCGACTCCCTCGTTGGCTCCTTCTTGCGAGCGCTCCAATAGTGAACTATATATTCGCTATTGGAGCGTGTGCGATGGTGCAGATCCTCAAGCCCGAAGTACGCGCGCAGCTGATGCGTGCGGCGGAGGTCGTGTTCGCGGAGCGCGGGTACCGGGGGGCCACGGTGGCGATGATCGCGCACCAGGCTGGTGTCTCGACGGGCAACGTTTACCGCTACTTCGACAACAAGGACGCACTCTTCTATGCGGTGATCAGCGACGCGTTCGTCGCGTCCTTCATGCAGCTGGTCCGGCGGCGCGTGCACTTGCTGGCCGCTTCGGCGGACATCACCCGGCCCGTCGGCGACGCGGCGGCGGCCGAGTCCGAGCTGCTCACGTTCTGGCTTGAAAACCGCCTGCGGGTGGTGACGTTGCTGGCGGGCGCCGAGGGCACCCGCCACGAGGGCTTCGGGGCCAGGTTCGCGGATGAGCTGGTGCAGCTGGCCCTCGAGAGGTTGCGCCGCGAGACAGGCGGGCGCCGGCTGCGACCGGTTGTACGTTCGACCCTACAGCACGTGTTCGAAAACACTGTGCGCACGCTTGGGGCGATCCTTGCGCAGGACGGGGGCGACGCAGCCACCCGCGAAGCGTTCCGGGCCTTCTGGAGCTACCAGCTGGCCGGGCTCGCAGGATTGGAAAGGTGGGTGATATCCGATGACCGATGAGTTGTGGAAGCTCGACGCGCTGGCCCAGGCAGCCCTCGTCCGACGCGGAGACGTGACGCCCCTTGAACTGGTTGATGCCGCTATCGCCCGCATCGAGGCCGTCGAACCGCAGGTGCACGCGCTGGCGTATCGTGACTTCGAGTACGCCAGACAGCGCGCGCAGGCCCCTCTGAGCGGCCCGCTGGCGGGGGTGCCGTTCCTGGTCAAGGACCTGAGCGCCTACCCTGGCATGCGCCACGCGATGGGATCGCGGTTATTTGCGACCAACGTGGCGACCGAACCTACGCTGTACACCGAACGCCTCGACGCCGCCGGGTTGATCGTCCTGGGGAAGACCACCACTTCGGAGTTCGGCCTGCTTGGCAGCACCGAGACGCTGCTCGAGGGTGCGACGCACAACCCGTGGGACCTGGAGCGCACGGCGGGCGGTTCCTCCGGCGGGAGTGCGGCCGCGGTTGCCGCTCGCATGGTGGCGATGGCCCACGGCAGTGATGGCGGCGGCTCAATCCGCACGCCCGCTTCCATGAATGGTGTCTTCGGCTTCAAGCCCGGGCGGGGCCGGGTCGTGCCAAGCACCCCCGACGACATGCACGGGCTACTCGTCGATCACGGGCTCAGCCTGCGGGTGGCCGACAGCGCCATGCTGCTGTCGCTCACGGAGCGCGTCGACAGCCAAGAGCCCCCGGTTGGTTTCGTCTCCGAGCCCTCTGCGCAGAGATTGCGTATCGGTTGGTACACCGAGACGCTGACGGGCCAGCAGTCAGGTGCAGCCGCTCGCGACGTGCTGTTGCGCAGCGTCGAGCTGTGTCGCGATCTGGGGCACAACGTTTGTGAGACGCCGCCGCCACCAATCGATGGCGCGGCCCTTGGCGATGCGTTCTTCACACTGGCGGGCGCCGCCATGGATACCTTGTGTCAGATGATGGTCCACGCCTTGGGGCGCCCGCCGGACGAGCGCGAGCTGGAGCCCTTTGTCTTGGACCTGATCGAGTGGTACCGGCGGCAACCCGAGGACGGTGTGGAGCGCGCCCGTGCTGCGATCGGGACCCTGGGGGGGGCGATGCGCGACTACTGCGAGGGGTTTGACGTTGTCATGTGCCCAACCCAACCGATGGAAACGTGGCACCTCGGCACGCTGGCGCCCGATCGCGACTATGCCGCGATCATGACAGGGATGGAGAGGCTCGCTGGCTACACGGCGATTCACAACTTCGCCGGTATCCCCGCGATGAGCGTACCCCTGTTCACCGGGGAGGGGGGGGTGCCCCTCGGTACCCACTTTGCCGCGCCGATCGGTGCCGAGAGAACGTTGCTCGCACTCGCCTACGAGCTAGAGTCGGCTTGCCCATGGCATCAGAGGGTTCCGGTGATGCGGGGGTAGAAGCAGGTCCCAATATGACCTGGTCACAATCGTCGTGATGGATCGCGCAGGACCCGGTTTTCACAGGGTCTGCGGCCGGGCCGCAGCGGGCGTAGACAAGCGGTGCCACGGCCTGCGCGGATGGGGTATGTTCCGCGGAATGGGCATTGCGCGTTTCGTCCCCTGGCTCGCTTTGTTGGCCGCCTGCTCAACCGCCCGCGTTGGGCCCGCATCCACGCAGTATTCCGAAGCCGCCCTGGACGCACGCATGCCGGACGGTCGCCGGCATGCTTCTTTGATGGCGCTGGCGGAGGACTTCGAGGTCCCTCCCGGTGAGAAC
>JAPPOR010000422.1 GCA_028817905.1 Myxococcales bacterium | reverse complement strand
GGTGTAGCGTGCATGCGTCCCCCTTGCTGCTTGTTGTTCTTGTTATAGCACGGGGGTTTTCGTCCCTTGAGGATCCCTCAAGGAGGCAAAACAGCGCCCTGCAGGCCTTGCGAAACCAAGACTACGTGCGAGGGCCTTCAGAGCGCCCATACGGCCGCGCAAACGTTTGCTCTGAAGCGGGTAGCACTTCTTGGAAGAAAGGCCCCTGACGAGCGTCAAGTGGTTTGTTGAGGCTCAGTGCATTTTCTTCGCGCGTGTTGTAGTCGCGGCGCTTCGCACATCACTGTCACTGGGCACTGCGTCACTGGGCACTGCGCCACTTGGCGCCGCGTCCTCGACCGTGAGCTATCTCGCACGACCCGGGAACGCATCAAGTTCGATCCTGCTCAGGCCGCTTCGGCCACAACAGTCACTCCCCCTGCAACGTCTCCCGGTTCAACGCCAACGCCGGTGCTAGCCGGCGGCAGCTTGGGTGCCGCACGACGCGACCGACATTCTGTATGGAGGCGCCAGCCAGCGACAGGAATCTGGGGCGGGCGCGGGGCAAGAAAGCCGGCTACGAGGCCCATGTTTCCATTGCACTGCAGCCCGCCGCGGACGCCCGCCGGATGCTCGGCGTGCTATCCGTGCAGCGCTTCACGCTCCGACCGCCCACCCTCGACTGTCCCCAGCACCGCCAACGCTGCTATGCGGCGGAACGGAGCTCGTGGTGGCTGGCGGGTGCCGTCCCGTCCGTTCCCCACAGTGCCTGGATTTCGTCACGGCTCTTGCCCAGAATTCCGGCCGCACGCCCCGCGCGTGACAAGGCGTCGACCGCGAAGTCCAGGTCGGAGCGCGTGTGACAGGCATTGACGACGAAGCGCAGGATCGCTTCGTTCTTGGCGACTGCCGGGTAGATGACGCCACCGCACTTCACGCCCGCGTCGAACAGGTCCTTGCTGATTTGCCAGAGCAGCTTCTGCGGACCGATGTGCACCGGTATAATCGGGCTTTCGGGCTCCGGGGCGATGAAGCCTGCTTGTCGCACGGCGTTGGAGAAGTAGGCCACATTGCGCCAGAGCGAAGCCCGGTGCTCGGGCTCTTCTTCGATGATCGCCAGGGCCTCCAGCATACCGGCGCATAGCGCTGCTGGCAGCGCTGTGGTGAACATGCCACTGTCCGCGAAGTAGCGCAGGTACGTGACCATATCCTTGCTTCCGGAGATGTACCCCCCCACGGAGCCGACGGCCTTGCTGAGCGTGCCCATCATGATATCGACTTGGCCCTTCAGGCCGAAGTGCTCTTCGATGCCATGGCCGTTCTCGCCCAGGACCCCGAAGCCGTGGGCGTCGTCGATCATGAGGCGCGCGCCATGCTTGCGGCAGGTCGCGAGAAGCTCCGGAAGCGGTGCAACCTTCCCGTGCATGCTGAATACGCCGTCGGTGATCACCAGCTTTCCGACCGCACCCGCCCTGTCAGCCTTGTCGAGCATCCTGTCGAGATGGTCGGCATCGTTGTGTCTGAAGCGGCGAAAGAAGCGAGCCGAGGATGCCTTGCAGCCGTTTTGGACACTGGCGTGGGCGTGGGCGTCTGAAAGGATCGCGTCCTTACGGCGCACCAGCGCGCTAATGGTTCCAGTATTGGCGGCATACCCGGTCGGAAACACGATCGTATCCTCTCGCCCGTGCATCTCGCTGAGCTTGTCTTCGAGTTCCCGCAGGTGCCGATTGGTGCCGCCCAGCATTTGCGAACTCGGTGTCCCGTAGCCGACCTGGGCGAGCGCACGCTGCACTGCGGAGAGCACGCGGGGATGGCGATGGAGACCCAGGTAGCCGTTGGTGTCAAAGCATCGCATGACACGTTCACGTCGCTGAATCGGATCGAAGATCGTCGTCTGACTGTCGATTGCGGTCGTTGCGGTGACCCGCCACAGGCGCTGTGAGAGGCATTGGTTCTGCATGGCGCCAGTCCAGGCACGAAAGTGCCTGCACTTGGCCAGAATGTCTGGGTCGTCCTTTCGATAGAACCGGTCCAGGGTTTGCTCGGTCGCAGCGTCGTTGGCGACGGTGCCCTGACCGAGCGGCCAGGTGTCGGAAAGGTCCGCCAGCTCTCCCGTGACGTAGCCGTAGGGTTTCAGGTAGCTCGCTAGGCTCTGCAGGGATTCCCACTGGTCATGGTCGAAGGCGATGCCGACGAGTGTTTGGCTCTCCCCATCGACCGCTGGACCGGGAGCTTCTGCGGTTGTCACGCGCGCTACCCGTCCTGGGCCCAAGTCGATCGCTTCGCCATCGAACGACACGCGCACGCGGGAGACTGTGGTGCCGGTAACAAACGGGGGCTGTCCTTCTCCAGCTGTGCTATCGAACGTGCAGGCAAGGCCGGTTCGAGAAATGTTGGCAACAGTACCGCGCACCTCTGGCAGTGATAGGGAAACGCTGCCCGAGCTCACCGGTAGGTAACGTTCTGCTCGATCGTGCATAGCCACTCCGGTCATTCCGCCTCCTTTGTAAAAGTTCACGGCGCGGATAATCAACGGCCGCGAATGGGCAGAATGGAGTGGACTAGGGCAAGAAACGTCATCTCACGCGTGATTCTTTGTCGATGGAATGAGCCCCTTCACTCCCGGTCTTTGGGCAGGCAGGGGACTCATCCCAAAGCGGTGCGATGCATGCTTCCAGTGAGTGGGCGATTGGATAGGACGGGCCTTGTGGTCAGCATGGCTCAGGCCCCTCGTGTTTGGCGACCCAGGCTACCAATTAGGCAAACAAATAGGATTGGGCGCGCCCGCCGTGAGACCTCGCCAGCATTCGGGGCAGGCGACCGACCGGCTTCTCCGCGGTCACGTACGTCGCGGGTCGGGCGCGCGGCAGGGGTTCGGACGCGTGGCCACGCGAGCGCCACAGCGGGCTGCTTCAGTGCTCTATCACCCCATAGTCCTCGGCGGACTGGGGCTGGTACCGTTGCGGGGTCGGAGGGGGCGAAAGGGGAGGCTCGTTGCAACGGGGTTGTTGCGGCGCTCTTTCGCAGAAGACCTCCAGCGTGCGTTCGTAGCAGCAGTAGGCGACCTCAGTATCGCACCCTCGCACTCGGTAGCGCTGGCTAGCGACCTCCTCCAGGCGCAGCTTATCCGTGGGACATGAAAGGTCTTCCGAAGCATGGGCTCGGAGGTGGCCGTGGATCTCTTCATCCGAGTGGACGCGGGCCTGGGGCACCTGCACTCCAGAGCACGCGACGAGCACAGCTCCTGCAAGCGCGACTAGGGTCGTCCGATGTGGGAACCACGACATCGGTCGAACAGCCATCAAGCAAGCCTAGCATGTCACGCATGCCCACGCCCGTAGCTTCAGTTGAATAGAATACAAATTCGGTGTGCGAATGCGCCCACAGCCGTTTCGGCTAGCGTCTCTTCTTTTGACGCGATGCCAGGTGATCGACCATGACGTAGCTGCCCAAATGGGCGGGATCCGTGAACAGGGCTCTTCCCCGGTTGACCTCTGTCATGCGCTCCACGAAGCCAACCAGTTCGGGCGAATCGTGAAGCATGAACGTGTTGATCGTAATGCCGCGCCGGGTGATGCGCTGCACCTGCTTGAGTGTTTGGGCGACTGCTCGGGGTGAGATGCCGCCGTAGGAACTGGGCCACTCCGCGTGCAGTTCCCCTTGGTCGGTGAAGTAGGCTGTGGGCTGGCCGTCGGTGATCACGAGTACCTGTGGGGATGGGCTCGGATGCTTTACGATCAGTCGTTCAGCCTCCATCAAACCTTCCTGTAGGTTGGTGAACGGGTCGCCAGGATCCCAGTCTATTTCGAGCAGCTCGGGTCCGCGCAGCTCGCGTGCGCGGGTCGAGAACCCGACCACGAAGAAGTGGTCCCGCGGGAACTGGGTGCGGATCAGCTGGTCCATCGCCAGTGCGACGCGCTTGGCTGCCGGGAAGCGGCCCTGGAACGACATGGACCACGACAGATCGAGCAGCAGGACGGTTGTGGTCTGGGTCGAGAAGTCCATCTCGCGAACCTCGAGATCGTCCACCTCCAGCCGCAGCCCGTCCTGCGATATCGCATCCCCCGACAATCGTTTGAGCCCGTTCATCACCGACTTCACGACATCGATGTTGAGGGCATCCCCAAAACGATAGGGGCGGCTCTCGTCAGGGCGTGGCAACCCGGCACCGCGCTCCTGGGTCTCGTGACTGCCAGGACGGGCCTTGCGTAGACTGCTGTACACGGACGCCAACGCGTGTGCGCCGATCCTTCGCATGGCGCGCGGGGTCAGCTCGTCCGAGTTTTCGCCCGTACGAAGGTAGCCCTGTTCGCGCATGCGATCTTCGAGATCGCGCAGGATGATGAGCGAGCGCCCTCCTTGCTCCCCCGCCCACTGACGCATCATCTGGGGATCGATCTTGTCCAGCTCACCACGCTGAAGCGCCTGCATGGTCTGTTGTAGCGCTTCAAACTGCTCACGGATCTCCTGGGCGCGATCGTAGTCAGCCGCTTCGGGACCCTGGAAGTGGCGGCCCGCCTGTTTCAGGAAGTCCTCCAGTTGCTTCATGCGCTCGAGCTCTCCCTTGAGCGCTTCGTAGATCTCTGCGGCTTCCTCGTCTTGAAACTGGTATCCGTCGAACTTCTCGATGCGTTCCGACAGGCGCTCCGCGTCCGAATGCCTCCGCTCCAGAAAGTCATTCATCGCGCGCGACTCGTACCCATGTTCGCGCTTGAGGGCTTCGGCTTCGAGGTCGGCCATGCGCTCGAAGAGTTGCTCCTGTGATTGGGTGGCTTGGTCCATGTTGTAGCGGTCGAGCAGATCCCGCGCGGCCTTGCGCAGCTCGTCCATCAGCTCCTGCGTGCCCATGACGCGGAAGTCCTGGCCCGCCAGATCGAAGCCGTATTGCCGCATGTGATCCATGGCATCGCGCGGCGAGAGCCCGTGCATCATGAGATCACCGAGCGCGTCGAGCGCCTGGTCAGCGTCGAGGCTGAATGCTTCCTGCGTTCCGTCCCACTTGCTGTAGCGAAAGACCTTCACGATGCTCCATAGCTTGAGCCGCGCTCGTTGGTGGTCTTGTTGATCTTGTTGGACAGGTGCAGCCCCTCCAGAATGAACTCAACCGCCGAGGCCACCTTCGGTGGCGAGTCGCCGCCGGCGAGCTTGACCGCGGCCTCGCGCAGCCCCTCGATCTTGTCCATGCCTTCCACGAATTCGCGGGCGGGCGTCATGTCCGTGGTTTCGACGACCCAGCCCTGGTTGAAGGCTTCCACGATGGGTCCGTAGGCGGCTGCGTCCTCGCAGGTCTGGTCGAACACGGTCTTGATCGCGCGCCGCACCAGATCATCCACGATCTCGTCCTCGCCCCGATTCGACGCGGCGTATTCGAGCTCTAGCTTGCCCTGAATCGAGGACCGCAGAGAAGCCAGGTCGCTGACGCGCGGGACTGCCTGCCCATCGCCGTGCCGCATGGCTCTTCTTAGGGCGTTGGCGACCAGCGTCTCGTAGTTCGCAATCGTGACGCGTACCGATACACCGCTGGTTTGACTCACGTCTGGGCTTGCGCGTGCTTGGAAGGTGGTCTCAACTACGATACGGGACATGAAGTCGGGCACGTAGATCTCGACCCCCTCGATACCCGCCACATGCGCTTCTTGCGCCACGATTTCGAGTTCGACGCCGCGGTTGTTGGGGTAGTGCGTGCGGATTTGGGCGGCGTATCGGTCCTTGAGTGGCGTCACGATGCGCCCGCGGCTCGTGTAGTCCTCGGGATTGGCGCTCGCCACGACCAGGACGTCGAGTGGCAGTCGGACGTTATACCCCTTGATCTGGACGTCCCGCTCTTCCATGACGTTGAAGAGGGCGACCTGGAGCTTTTCGGTGAGGTCGGGCAGCTCGTTGATGCAGAAGATGCCTCGGTTGGTGCGGGGCAGCAGGCCAAAGTGCATGGTTAGCTCGTCTGAAAGCGCGCGACCAGCAACGACCTTCATCGGGTCTACGTCGCCCACCAGGTCAGCCGTGGACACATCCGGGGTGGCCAGCTTCTCACCGTAGCGTTCTGTCCGGTGCACCCAGCGAAGCTCGGTGTCGTCGCCGTGCTTTTTGACCGTCTCCCGCCCGTAGGCGCTGACGGGGTGCACCGGGTCATCGTGGATCTCGCTGCCTGCAATCTCCGGGCTCCACTCGTCAAGCAGGTCGACCAAGCTGCGGATCAGGCGACTCTTGCCCTGGCCACGCTCTCCCAGCAGGAGCACATCCTGGCCGGCTAGCAGAGCGTTTTCCACCGCCGGGATCACCGTGTCCTCATAGCCGTGGATACCGGGGAACAGTGGCTCGCCCTTCCGCAGTTTGGCGAGCAGATTGAGTCGGATTTCCTCGCGCACGCTGCGCGGGTGGTAGCCCGAGGCCTTCAGCTGGCCTAGGGTACGGATGCTTGGCGCTTCGGACATGTGTGCCCTCCCCGTGCAGCTAACGACCTCACGCGCCCTAGGTCAAGACCCGTCTCATCTGGCGGCGTCGAGTGTGCGCCGGCGAACCGACGCAGCACTCCTGCGCTTGCTAGCTAGTACGCTTTGGCCCACACCACCCGTTGCGGGGACCGGTCACCGGTGAAGGGGCACTGGCCGGGCGCATGTTCATCGAGCGGTAGGCAGCGGATCGTCACCCCAAGCTCCTGCTTGATGCGCGCTTCGACCGCTGGATCACCCGACCAATGACTCAGGGCAAAGCCTCCGTGGATCTCGGGATGTTCCGGGTCGTCCGGTGTGAAGAACGCGCGAAAATCGACCTCGCTGTCGATGGGGCGCGTGTGTTTCTCGAGATGGGCTTCGGCGCGTGCCAGCAGGGCAGCCTGGATGTCGCTCAGGGTGGCTGCCACGGTGTCGACAAAGTCGCTTCGCTTGACGCTGACCTTGTCTTTGGGGCTGCGGTCACGCCGCCCGAGGAAGACGGAGTCGTCGGCCATGTCGCGCGGCCCGACCTCGAGCCGCATCGGGATGCCCTTCTTGATCCACTGCCAGGCCTTCTCGCCGCCGCGAATGTCACGTTCGTCTAGCTCCACCTCTACCCGTCGGCCGTCGAATTGCTGGTTGCGCAGGTCATCGCGCAACCTCCTGCAGTAGGACAGCACGGCCTCTGGATCCTCGGCGCGGCCCGTCATCGGCATGATCACGATGTGTGCCGGTGCGAGGCGCGGCGGCAAGACGAGGCCATCGTCGTCGCTGTGGGTCATCAGTAGGCCGCCGAGGAGGCGCGTGGAGACCCCCCACGACGTTGTCCAGGCATGCTGTAGGGTTCCCTCGGGGGTGAGAAACTTGATTTCCGAGGCCTTCGCGAAGTTCTGGCCCAGGAAGTGGGAGGTACCGGCCTGTAGTGCCTTGCGGTCCTGCATCATGGCTTCGATGCTGAAGGTGGCGACCGCACCCGGAAAACGCTCGGCTGCTGACTTTTCCCCCGGAATCACCGGCATCGCCATGTAGTCGCGAGCGAAGTCGCGATAGACCTCTAGCATCTGCCGGGTTTCGGCCTGGGCCTCGTCCTCGCTGGCATGCACGGTGTGCCCTTCCTGCCATAGGAACTCGGTGGTCCGCAGGAACATGCGCGTGCGCATCTCCCACCGCACGACGTTGGCCCATTGATTGATGAGCAGGGGCAGGTCGCGGTAGGACTCCACCCACTTTGAAAACATGGCTCCGATGATCGTTTCGGAAGTCGGGCGGACGATGAGCGGCTCGTCCAACTCGCCGGCGGGCACCAGGCCCCCGTCCGGGCCGGCTTCCAGTCGGTGGTGCGTGACCACCGCGCACTCCTTGGCGAAGCCCTCGACGTGCTCGGCCTCCTTTTCCAGGAAGCTCTTGGGGATGAAGAGCGGGAAGTAGGCGTTGCGGTGTCCGGTCTCCTTGAACCGTTCGTCCAGCACGCGCTGTATGTTCTCCCACAGGGCATAGCCCCACGGCTTGATGACCATGCAGCCGCGCACCGGCGAGGTCTCGGCCAGGTCGGAGGCGCGGACGACCTGTTGGTACCACTCCGGGTAGTTTTCCGCCCGAGTGGGGCTGATGGCGTTGGGCTGCTTCTTCGGCATCGCGCCAGGATAGTCGCACCGCAGACCAAGGCAAGCCGGCTCCGCATCAGCACGGATTTCTGCGCGGGGCGAGCTCCGTGAGGCGTTCATCCCCTTGCGGTGTGCTCAGTTCCAGTACGTTGACGACCTCGGTGCACCGGCGCGCTTCGGAGGTTGTGAGGGTCGAGCGCCAAGTAGGCCCTTCCTGGCGGTGCCAGTTGCCATCACACAGCTTCTCGCCGTCGTAGAAGAACGCGATGAAGACGGCGCCGTCGGGTGAAACGACGCAGGCGTGGTCGCCGGTGGTCGCCCCGCCCCCGCGTACACCCACTCCGATGCTCCGTTCGGGGAGTCCACAACGCTCCGACCAGTTGAGCTGGTATCCACGAACGTCTCGCGGCTGACTGCAACTGGTTCCCGGCCGCGCGCCATCGCGGCGAGAGGGTTCGGACGTACCAGGGCCACTCCCCGCTGCTTCGTTGCTCGTCTCGGCCCTGTGCGGGCCGCGTTTGAGCGGCAGGGCAGACCGGGTGCATGCCCCCGCCAACGTGACAGAGAGCGCGACAGAGAGCGTGACACAGAGCGTCAACAAGCGCTTGAGCAACCCCGTGGTCGGGAACCTGATGGTCCACCGGTGGCCCAATGTGGGGTGATCGCCCTTGGGACGACCGCACCTGGAACGACCGAGCGTGGCTGACCTACCGATGCCCAGGAACGGGCGTGCTGGACGTTGGCACCGCATACCTATTCAGTTGCCTGCGTGCCTATCACTGTCAAGTGAACCAGGGCTCGCGAACGGGCGCCTCAGCGCTTCGCTTTCTTCTGTCTCTTTTGCTTGCGCGTGGTGGACTTGACCTTCGGCCCCTCATCCGCATCGCCCGGGGGCGAGCTCGCCGACGCCTGCCCTTCGCCGGGCGCCGGCGCACCATCCAAGGACAGCTGCATCGCTGGGCCTTTGGCGGTTCGGACCGCGACCACGATACCGGCCACAGCCATCATCACCGCCCAATAGTGACCCGGGGTTAGGGAGAGGTAGCGCACGTCGCCTCCTGCTGCCGCGTCTTCCCGCAGAAAGTCCAGCCCGAAGCGGATCGGGGCGTAGCACAGGGGAACGAAGGCCATGAAGAAGCCAGCCGGAAGGCGCTTGCGTTCAAGCACCAGCAGGAGCGGAATCATGGCAGCGCTCCAGAGGACCTCGTACAGACCCAGGTCGTGGCGCGGCACGCCCTGGTTGTTGTAGTTGTCGACAGCCAGGAAGAAGTCCGTGGGGATTCCGGGGTGGTCGTGAACCACAAAGCACCCACCGCGGCAGATGAGCCACGCGAACGGGAATGCAAAGCAAAAGATGTCGCCTAGGACCATCAGCGATACGCGATGCTTTTGGCGGAAATAGAGCGCCGCCATGGTGCCCCCAAAAAAGCCCCCGAACGAAGACAGTCCGGGGTAGCTGATTTCGCCCTTGAACAGGTTGACCAGCTTGTGGGGCTCGTAGAACGCCATGTTGAGCAACATCGCAGAGATCAGGCCCACGACGATTACGAAGAACAGGAAGTTGGAGACGACCTCTTCCGGTACGCCCACCCGTTTTCCCCGCCAGGTGGCCACCCGCGAGCCAAACAAAATGCCGATCGCGACCATGATGCCAAATGGTTGCAGGTCCACTGGACCCGGAATGTCGATCGGGTGCAGCTTGAACCAGGGGATGTAGAGGAGCTCAAACACGGGGCGGGACTATAGCAGCTGATCACCTGCGGTTGCGGTGGCTTTCCGACACCGGGACGAACGCCATCGCGGCCGGGGATATTCCGGGCTCGCCCGGATCTTTCACCAAAGCGCGCGATGATCGCGCAAGTGATCGGCTTCGCAGGGCTTTCGGTGGAGGAAGGAGTATTCGCTGTATCTTCGCCCGAAACGAAAGCGCTGCGGAGTCGAGCAGTTGTGCGCGGGCGCGTGACTTGGTGAATGATCCGGGCTTGGTTGGTTTCGCGCGTCTTTTCCCCGAGGCGCTCCTTCGCTACCCTCGCGCGCCGATGGCACACCCGGCACCCCAGGAGCCCGAGGTCGTCCTTTCGCCGGATACGCTTGCCGACCGTTGCGTTTCGGTCGCCCTGTGGGGCGCGGGCCTGACGTGGTTGGGCGGGATGATGGGGCTGCAGATCGCACTGCACCGGTTTATGGCGCCCGAGCGCGTCCAGTGGTTGGAACGCCTGTACACGCGCGGCCAGGTGGCGCTGACCGGCTCACGTTGGCGCGCCGTGGTGGATCCGCGGGTCGACCCCGACCGCGCATACATGTTTTTCCAGAACCACGTCAACCACCTGGACCACTGTGCGATGTACTGCGCCACGCCCCACTTCAAACAGGGCGTCGAGCTCAAAAAGCACTTCGAGTACCCGGTCTACGGACACTTCATGCGCGGGCGCGGCACGATTCCCGTCGAGCCCGACAATCCGCGCGCCTTGCGGGATCTCTTGCGGCGGGCCGGCGAGGAGCTTGCGCAGGGCCACTCGCTGCTGATCTTTCCGGAGGGCACGCGCACGCTGACAGGTCATTTGGGGGATTTCCAGCCCGGCGTGTTCCGCGTCGCCCAGAGGCTCGAGGCGCCGATCGTACCCGTCACGGTGACGGGGATGTACCGTGTGATGCGCAAGGGCTCGTATCTGATCCGACCGGGCTACGACGTAACGGTTTACTGCGACGCGCCGATCGAGACCGCCGGCACCGCCCGGCGCGACCTACCGCATCTAATGGCGCAGGTGCGAAAGGTCATGCAACAGCGCCTTTCGCACTACTTCCGCACTAGCTAGGCGACTAGCCCGACCGGCGGTAGAGGACGACGTGTCCGATTTCGCGCGCGCGGTGGTAGCGTGTTCGCAGAAGATGTTCGATCTCGGGAAGGTCATCGAGGATCGGGGAGCGGAACGGTTCGCCCATGATCCAGATGGGTGGGTCCGCGAGCAGCTCCGGCAGCAGTTCGGGCGGGGCGAGGCGGTCGAAGCCGGCCCGGTCGATGAAGTCGTTCTTGAGTAGGTAGAAGAAATAGCGATGGCGGCCTCCGACCGGCGCCATATTCGCGTTGAAGGCCAAGAGCTCATCCCGTGTTA
This sequence comes from Myxococcales bacterium, assembly GCA_028817905.1. Classification (GTDB taxonomy): domain Bacteria; phylum Myxococcota_A; class Polyangia; order Polyangiales; family JAFGIB01; genus JAPPOR01. The sequence continues at coordinate 13,384 of JAPPOR010000422.1, read as the reverse complement.
GTACCAAGAGTTGCTCTCCGTCGTCGGCAGCCTGGTCCAGGAACTCGGCTGCCGCATTGCTGCGGGTGTCCACGAGCTGCCTGTCATCGAAGAACGCGGCTTTCACGAAGGGATCGTGCTGGGGACCGAAGTCGACGAACTCCATGCGTGGATTTGCCCACGGGCTCGGTCTGGCTTCGAACGGAGCGAGGGAAGGGGGCGCCCACAGGGTGACCACGCCCGCCGAGACGAGACCAACCGCCGCTACGCGGTAAACGGTGCTCAGGGGGCCGGTGCGAGGCGAGGCGACAGCTGCGACGACGAACAGGGCCGGCACTGCTAGCAGCATGGCCTGGTAGATGTGGCTTTCGTCTGGCCGTGAGTAGATCACAAACATGTGGGCGCTCGCGAACACCCACACCGCGAGGGGCGCCGCGACCGCAGCGTAGGCTCCCTTCGCCTGGCTCCGTTGGTTGTCCTGCTGGCTGCTCGAGTGGGCCTCCCCGCGGCCGTCGCGCAACGTCCGCGCCATCCAGATCAGTGTGACCGCGCTGGTGAGCCATGGCAGCTGTGGCCAGTAGTGCTCGTTGAAGCCCACAAGGGGACCTGGCACCCCGATGGCTGGCAGCGGCGCGACATAGTCCAGCGTGGTGATGATGCGCGCGAGGGTCTCGATGTAGTCGAGTGCCCATGCGGGTCCGGGAGAAAGCATCAAAACGATGACCGAGGTGGCGACCGCAGAGCCCGCGTAGTCAAGCCCAGGGCGCCACTGTGCTACGAGCGTTCCCCGTGCGAGAAGCAGTCCCGTGGTTGTGACTGTCATGGCCAACGGTAGCAGCAGGTATAGCCCAAACCACAGGTCCAGGTGCTGCCAGATAAGTGCCGTGAAGGTGGCGGCGTAGGCAACCAAGCCGGGCAGCCACAGACTGGGCGCGAGCTTGCGCTTGTCTGCGCGCGGCGAGGATAGGAAAGCGCATACGAAGAGTCCCGCCGCTAGCAAGAACAGTCCTGCATTCAGCTTTGTCCAAATCGACAGCCCCGTCAGAAAGCCTGCGGCGTGCACTCGCAAAAAGATGGCGCCGTCCCCAGGTGTGCGAGGCTCGCGACCGTTGGGTAGCAGCAGGTGCAGGACCGACAGTGACAAGCAAAAGGCCTGCAGGAACGGGTAGGGGCTCTGCAACAGCTGCCACCGTACACCGAGCAGCAGGACCAGCCAGACCGTACACAGCGCGGCGTGGAAACGCCCGCTCACCCGCGCGACCAGGGTCCAGGCTAACAACAGGCCAGCCGCTTTCAACATCAAGAGCCACAGGCGGATCCCTATTACGCGCTCGCCTGCGGCCTGGTAGGCCAGCGCCTGGGTCCACCAGTGGACCGGCCCGTACAAGTCGATGAAGTCGCGATGCAGCAGCTGACCGCGAGCGAGCGCGTCCACATGCCCAAGCAGCAGCGCTTCGTCTACTGGATTGGGGCCGTTTCGGAGCGGCTGGACAAGATAGAGCGCGGCTGCCGCCGCGGCTGCGGCCGAGATCGCGATCGTGCGGGTGCGTTGCCTCCTGGTTCTCATCCCGAAACTGGCCTTTTTGGACGTTGGCGGTCTGCACTTGGGGCGGAGCGACCCGCAGGAAGGGGACGGGTGGATGTAGAATGGGGCGGCTTTGGTGCGACGAAGACGGGCGCAGCCCCTTCCTGAATGAGAGCTAGCTCGGTCCCTGGTAGTGGTCCTGTCTGCCCTCTGTGCGGTCGTTTGTCACGTGCAATTGGGGCGCCGGGTGTCCCCGGTCGTGCTTGTTCGGACCTCTCGCTGAGGGTAGCGTGACGGCACTGATGACAGGTGATAGCCAACGGGTGCACACCGTCGACGTGCTGCGCGGCTTCGCGATGCTGGGCGTGATCGCCGTCCATGCGCGGGCGGCCGTGGATTGGCCTTGGCACGGGTACGTTGTCAATCGCGCCGCGCCTGTCTTCCTGATGTTGATGGGCGTGTCCGCCGAGTTTTTCCGTCAGCGGCATGCCCGCGCGGGCCGTGCCGGCCTGGCCAAGGCCTATCTGGGGGCCACCGCGCGCCGGCTGCTCGTGCCGTTTTGGTCCTGGCTCGCCGTTCTTGCGGTGGTGGCGCTCGTCGCGGGTACTGGGCCCAGGAGCTCGGCGGAGTGGCTGCTCTCGCCGTTTGGCTATGTGGCCTGGGCCGGGCCGACCTGGCTGCTCACGGTGATCGCCCTGATCTCGTTGGCGGTGCCGGTGCTGCACTTCATGATCGCGCGCCTGGGGCCGGCGGTTGTGGGGGCGCTCGGCCTGGCCGTGACCGTCTTGTGCCACCTGAACGCGCTTGCGGTCATCGATGCGCTGCGGCCCGTGTTGCCACTGCGACCGGAGATGCCGGGTTTCTTCCTGTTCTGGGTCTTTGCGCCCAGCTACGTTTGGCATGTAGTCGCCGGCATGTGGTTGGGCCGCCGGCGGGCGCACGTGACCCCCGACCTGTTTTCGGTCGCGGTGCTCGCGCTCATCTGGGGATATTGGGGAATCGCGCAGCTGGCGGCGTCGCGTCCATTCTTGGCGAATGGCTTGCGGGGGGCTCTGGATGTGCCTCTGACAATCGTACTGTTGGGGCTCGTCCAGTTGCTCGCCCGGTCAAACGTATTGGGCATGCCGCTCGCCTTTGTCGGCCGCGCGTCGTGGGGTGTCTACCTAGGGCACTCCCTGGTGCTCGCTACGCTGCAGTTCCATGGGCACCGCCTTCAGTTCGGTGATCTGGAAACCCGGCTGGTCTACTTCGCGGGCCTGTCGCTGGCTGGTCTCCTGCTGACCATTCTGGGGCGCACGCTCCGATCCCTGGCCGCGCGCCGCGTGCCGATCCTTGGGCGTACGACCCTGGCTCCTCCGAAGAATTCGTAACACACGGAAAATTTGCTGCTTTTCTTTCAAGGAAGGCGGCGTCGACGGTGCCCTTTCGAGACCGCTGCGCCGTCTGCTGTCGTGACCCTAGGCTGGGGGCGTGGTAACTTTTCCGGCCACCCCTGGTGGGGGTGGTGGTATCGCGGGTGCGCTTGCCGTACGGGTTGGGCGTGCGCACTTCGGCGGTTTCGGAGTGGCCATGTCCACGATCTGTGTTTTCTTTCCGACCTACAATGAAGCGGGCAACGTTCAGCCGCTGGTGCGCGGCATTCACGAGCAGCTTCCAGATGCCCGCATTCTGGTGGTCGACGACGCTTCCCAGGACGGGACAGCCGAGCTGCTGGACGGGATGGCTGCCGAAGACTCCTCGCTCGAGGTGATCCACCGCCCACGCAAGCTGGGAGTCGGCTCCGCCCACAAGCTTGCAATGCTGAAAGCCCGTGACCGGGGAGACCGGGCCCTGATCACGATGGATGCGGATTTCTCGCATCACCCGCGCTACTTGCCGACCATGGTGGAGCGTCTGAATCATTCCGAGTTTGTCACCGGGTCGCGCTACGCCCCGGGCGGACGCTGCGACTACGGTCCCTATCGTCAGCTCGTCAGTCGCACGGCCAATCTTGCCGCCCGCGGCGCCCTGGGGCTGCGGCTGGCCGAGAACACCACCCTGTATCGCGGCTTCACGCGCAGCTTGCTGGCGCGCTTGCCGATCGACCGCATCAAGAGTGACGGCTACTCGTTCGCGGTCGAGAGTCTGTTTGAAGTCGCGGCGATCACGAGCGCCCTGGACGAATTCCCGATCCATTTCGAGGACCGGCTGCATGGGGATTCCAAGATCTCAAAAAAGGAGATCTACAAGGCGATCGCGACCATCGGTCGTCTAGGGTTGGAGCGGGTCAACCCGCGCTCTACCCGGGGGGTGTTGCCCACAGCGCCGCGCAAGCGTTCGGCCTGCGTTGGCTGCCACAGCACGTACAACCTCGAGCTATATGCCGCGCGGGAGGGTCAGGCGACGCACGGCGCCTACAGCGTTTCGTCCCACAGCAAGCGGACCCATGGGCGGATCCTGTCGTGCTTGCAGTGTGGGCTCATATACATGGAGCCCCGGCTCACTGCCGATGAGCTCGTGCGGGCCTACGAGGAGGTAGAGGACCAGGCATACCTCGAACATGCCGCCGCTAGGGTGCAGACGTTCGAGTTCAATCTCAGGCAGGTAGAGCACCACTTGGCCGGAGGCGATCGGGTCTTGGACGTGGGGAGCCATTGCGGTGTGTTCCTCAAGGTCGCCGAGGAGCGCGGCATCGACATCACGGGCGTCGAGCCATCCCGCTGGGCAGTGGACGCGGCCAGGCAGCTCACCTCGCAACCCATCGTCCACGGCACGGTAGCCGACCTGCCTCCCCAGACCCGGCCATTCGACGTCGTGACCATGTGGGACGTGCTCGAGCACTTGTATGATCCCGAGGCCGAGTTGCGCAGGATCGGCGCGGTTCTCAAGCCGGGCGGCACGTTGATGTTGTCGACGCTGATGATCGACAATTGGTTCCCACGCCTGATGGGCCGCAGTTGGCCCTGGCTCATGGACATGCACCTTTACTACTTCACCCAAGGCTCGCTGGCCGACATGCTGGGGCGTGCGGGCTTCCGGATCGTTGAATCGCGTAGCTACTGCCACATCATTACGCTCGACTATCTGATGACCAAGTTGGGCTCCCTGGGCGTTCCCGGGGTCGAACCCCTGGGGCGCCTGCTCGAGCAGACGCGCCCGGGCAAGGCGCTCATCCCTTTTCGTTTCGGCGATATCCAGTTGTTTGTCTGCAAGAAGGTGGACGGCCTGGACGGTGAGACCGGGCGTGCGCGCGCGGTGCCCAAGCTGCGCGTCGTCTGAGCGTCACCGGGCTCATGGTTTCTGGCACTCGTCGCTGGCCTTCGGCTGTTTTTTCCGTGCTTGGCTGGGTCGCCGTGGCGTTCTACGTCGCGCAGCACGGGCGGCTTGGGCCCAATCATGTGGATGGCGGGTTGCTGCTCGGGTATATCCAGACGATCGCAGAGGGTGGACGGCCCTACTTTGACTTTGTCGACCTGTACGGGCTCGCTAGCTGGCCGCTTCCGGCCCTCTTCTACATCGCTGCCGGTCAGAAGGTGTGGGGACTTCGGCTCTGGCTGGTGGTGGCCAAGTTGGCAGCCCTGGCGCTGTCCTTCGTGCTCGCGCGTCGGCTCAGCGGCGCCGATCGCTGGGCTTGGGGCGCCGTGGTGTTGCTAGCGATTCTTTTGGGCCTCCCCTGGCAGCTATTGCAGACGATCTACGCGTTCCTGCCGACGCTGGTGCTCGAGCTGGGTGCGATCGCGCTGGTGCTGCGAAGGCCGTCGCCGACCCCGTGGCACCTGGCAGGGGCCGGTGTGCTCACCGGGCTTGCCCTATGTACCAAGCTCAATGGCGGGGCAATGTTGTGGGCCGGGTTGATGTTTGTGGCGTTCTACTGCCCTGCGGTCACCGGGGAGGCCGCTCGGGCGGTCGTCGTCGGTCGAGGCCTTCGGCGCCTGACCCGCATCGCACAGGTCGCGGGCCTTTTGGCCTACGCGACCGTGTTTCAACTGTTCATCCGCGAGTTCTACAACGGACTCTATGCCCTCTACCTGACCGTTCCCCTGCTGCTGATGCTCGCATGGGCCGCCCGCAACCTCCCCGCGCCAGCAGCCTTCACGGCGCATGTGCGCGCTTGGGCGATCTGCGCGCTCGTCCCGCCCCTGTCAGCGCTGCTCTTGTTGGGCGCCTACTTGGGCAGCGCGTTGCCCGACTATCTGCGTGACATGGGCGCGATCCTTGCCCGCCTGGAATACGCGCGCCCCATCCCACCGATCGGCAAGGCCGGCCACTATGTCGGCTTCAACGAGTTCTTGTGGCCCCAGTTTCCTTGGCTGGTCACGTTGGTGTTCGCCCTCTGGTGGAGGTTGTGCGGGCGTAGGGACTCCACTGGGGGTCGCGGGTCGGGGGACCCGTCATGGGTGGCGGCGCTGTTTGCGTTCCACGTGTGCAAGCTGTTCGTCATGTACTCCAGGACAGATGAGTCCCATCTGCACCAGGCCATGCTGCTCGGAGCCGTACTGTTGCCCACAATGTGGTCGGGTGTCGTTGCGCATGCGTCCGCGAACTTTGCGCCGGGCTTCCGCCAGGGCGCCTTACGCTTTGCGGGCCCGGCCTTCATCGTGTTCGCGTGCGCAACCCTTGGAACCCGGCCGCGGGGTGAGCTGCTCGCGTCCACAGCTGACTCTTGGGGTACGCCGCGGCTCGCTGGGATCCGCTACGCGCGCGACCCCGATCCGTACGTGAGACCGTTCCATCCTCGTATCGGGCCCCGGCGCTGGGACCAGATTACCGACTTGGCCGCCCGCTACATCGACCAACACACCGAGGACGGCGCGGAGGTCTTCGTTCTCGCTCGCAATGAGCTACTCAACTTCGCGTCCCATACCCGGCCTGCGGGCGGACGGGATCGCTACTACTGGTATTTGTTTAAGAACGAACACTTTCGGGCTGAGGACGTGCGGGCTGTCGCACCGCCCGATCTGGTTAGGCGACTGTGGGTCGATCCGCCCACAATGATCGTGCGAGCCTTTCGCGACAACCGGATCGAACAGGCGTTTCCGGCGGTCGGGCTTCTGGTCAAACGCCGGTATCGCATGGCGCGGAGCTTTCAGCATCTGACGATCTACGCGCTCAAGCCTCCCGCCCGGGCCGGGGCGGCGGGTCGCCCTGATCGACCCTCCACGCTACCGGATAGGGACCGTGTTGTGCACCAATAGTTGCACGCTCGACACCACCGGATGTGTGGGCGGTCCGGGGAGCAGTTTGGGTGGCACGGGCGGTGGTGGTACCGGGGGGGGTTGACGCTGGTAGCTTCCATTCGTATCAGCCCGCTGTCCTACCGACCGGTTATCGCAATCTGGTAGCATCGGACCCGCGCCGCGCTCGGCTGCCGCGCCCGTGCAGATCTGAGCATGTTCAAGCCACCGCGCCGTTCTCTGTTCGTGGGTATCGCTGCTGCGGCGGCCGCCGTGATCGTGTTGGAGATCGGGCTTACGCGGCTGTTCTCGTACACCATCTGGTACCACTTCGCGTATCTGACTATCAGCGTGGCGCTGCTCGGGTTTGGCGCCAGCGGCTCGCTGCTCGCAGCGTTTCCCGTGCTGCGGCGTAGGGAGGGGCTGCTCAGCCAGATCGCACTGCTCGCTCAGCTCGGCGTGCTTGCGTGTCTGATCGTGATCAGCCAACTGCCGCTCGACCCGCTCAAGCTTGGGAGCGACCCCGAGCAGCTCGCGCGGGTCGTCATCTACTATGGGGTGGTCGCGTGGCCCTTCTTGATGGGGGGGTTCCTGGTTGCCATCCCGTTGGACCGGCACGCCGAGGTCGTGGGAAAGCTGTACTTTTGGGACCTGCTCGGTGCGGGTGTGGCGTGCGCGGCCGTCGTGCCGATGATCTGGTGGCTCGGGACGCCCGCGACCTTGGCCAGCTCGACGGTGCTGTTCGCCCTCGCCGCCGCGGCCTATGGTCCCGCCGGCTCCCGTTCGCGCTACGGTGCCTTGGGGCTTGCCTTGTCCTTCGTCGTGGTGGGCGTGGCCGGCTTCGTCGAGTTCGTGCCCGCTGAGGCCAAGTACATCGCGCGCTTTCGAACCGATCCCTCGGCCAGCCTGGTCTATCACCGCTGGACGCCGGTCAATCGCGTGGATGTGGTGCGCTTCGACCCGCCCAAGACCACCGGCAGCTACATGGAGTGGGGCATTAGCCCCACGTACACCGGCGGCGCACCTGGATACTACATGATCGGCAACGACGGCGACTCGTGCGCCGTGATGTACAACTGGGATGGTGAGCTTGAGTCTCTGGACTTTCTCGAGCATCACGTGCTCTCGGCGCCCTATCAGATTCTCGATGCCCCCGACGTGCTTGCGATCGGCATCGGAGGCGGCGTGGACGTCCTCAACGCGGTCAAGCATGGGGCGCGGTCCGTGGTTGGCGTGGAGCTCAATCCCAAGACGATCTACGTGGGTCAAGAACTGCTCAGTGACTTCAATGGCGGCATTCTGAACCGACCGGAGGTGGAGGCAGTTGCCGCGGAGGGGCGGAGTTTTCTGCGCTCGCGCCGGCAGCAGTATGATCTCATCGAGATCAACAGCGTCGACACCCTGTCAGCCTTGTCGACGGGCGCCTATGTCCTATCGGAGAGCTATCTCTACACGGTCGACGCGATCGTCGACTATATGAATCACCTTCGTCCAGGGGGCGTCTTCGCCATGGCGGTCGGCGACTTCATGACACCCAGGGAGCCAGCCAGACACGTCATCCGCCTTTCGCTTATCGTTCGCGAGGCGATCAAGCGTCTGGGGCTCAAGCGCATCGGCCGCCACGTGGCCATCATCGGAACCGAGGGCGCCTATCCCTTTACGCACACGTTGGTGAAGGACACCCTGTTTTCCCCGCGCGACATCGAAGCTCTGGAGGACTATGTGGAGCGCGAGGGCTTGGTGTTCTACCACCATCCGACGCGCAAGCTCGACCGGGTCCCATCGCGGCTGCTGAACGGCAGTGACAGTGCCGTCGCTTCGTTTGTGCGCGGCGCCAAGCACAACTTCGCTCCAGCGACGGACGACTCACCGTTCTTCTTCAACTTCTATCGCTTTGGGGATTTGCTCGACCCCGACATCTACCACGGCCTCGACTACAGTCGCACGCCGGCGACCGGCCAGATCGTGCTCGGCGTGATGCTGCTGCAGTCGATCCTGTTTTCGATCGTCCTGATTTTGTGGCCCCTTCGTCGGGTGCCGAAACCCGCGGGCGTGGGACGCTTCAAGCGGGTCGCGTTTCTCGGGTACTTCACCGCGCTGGGCCTCGGTTTTATCCTACTTGAGATCAGTTTCATCCAGCGCTTTGTGTTGTTTCTGGGCTATCCGACCCACGCGCTGACGGTCGTGATGTTGTCGCTGTTGGTCTCGACTGGTCTGGGGAGCCTGTCGACGGTGCATGTGAGCGACTACGCGTCGGCGTTGCCGCGCCGACTCGCCTGGCTCGTGAGCCTGGTCGGCACGTATCTGGTCGTCGTGCCCCAGGTGTTCGACCGGTTTCTCGGCGCCGACTTCGCCGTGCGTGTGCAGCTGAGCGTCGCACTGATCGCACCCCTCGGTTTGGTGCTGGGGGGATTCTTTCCGCTCGGCATCAAGCTGGTGACTGCATACAGCCCGCGGCTGGTGCCCTGGGCGTGGGCGGTCAACGGATGCTCGACGGTCGTCGGTACCTTGGCTGCGGTCGTGATGGCGATGCAGTTTGGTTTTACGGTTGTGGCCATGACCGCTGTCTCGGTCTACGTTGGTGGCGTGCTCGCGATGTATTACGCATGCCGGGCCGGGACAGTTGCGAGGGACTCGGAGGTCGAGCTTGCGGACGGCTCCGGGAGTCCCGCGTGACCGAACCGCGCAACGGCGTTTTGTGGCCCTGGCTGGCCAGCGCCTTCGCACTTTCGTGCGGGCTGTGGTTTGTCGACCTGTATGCGTTCACGTTCAAGGAGTTTTGGCGTGGTGTCCAGCCCGACCAGTGGGGGCAGTTGCCGCGCTCGCTAGGGATCTACGCCGCGTCTTCTGTAGCGCTGGCGGCAGTGCTGACCCGCCTGATGCGGTCCGCCAAGTTTGCTCGACGAGCGGGACTCGCTCCGGGCGGCCCTGAGGTCTTGGCTGCGGTCTTGGCTGCGGTCTTGGCTGGGGTCGTTCTGCTCTCGGTCACGTGTGCTGCACATGCGTCTCCGCTGGACCTGTGGCCGGCGGTGATCCTGTGGGTGGTTGCAGCCGCTGCACCGATCGCGATGCCCCGCCGACCTGTGCCGGTCGCGCTGGTGATTGCCTATGCGTTCGTCGGTGGAGCGGCTGGGCTGCTCGCCGCTCCTGCCTGGTCCCGCTTGCCGCTGGTGGCGGAGATGGCACGCGTCGTGGGTGTTTCCGTGGGAGCGACGCTGCTCGGTTCAGGCCTGTTGTTGTTGCGCTTCGTGCCCTCCCGCTTGCAGCGCTTTGCGCTTCCCCTCTGGGCGCTGTCGCTACTGGCCGTCGTACCGTCGGGTCCGCTGGTTGCTCTGAAGGGCGAGACAGCAAGGTTCCGGGATGCGGCGGCGGATGCGCCCAACCTGGTGGTCATCACTGGCGACACACTGCGGGCCGCGTCCATGTCGAGCTATGGTGGTCCCGCGCAGACGCCCGCCTTCGATGCCTTTGCAGCGCGAGGGATGCGCATGCAGCGCTACTACACGGCGGCGCCGTGGACCATTCCTTCGCTTGAGAGCCTGTGGACCTCGCGCTACCCGCCGGGCTTCTCCGCCCAGGCGTCCAGGTCCCAGCGGGCGCTCGAACTGACCCGCTACTCGAACCTGGGAGAGTACTTCCTGCCGGGGCCTTCCATCGTCGATGCCCTCGAGGCGCAGGGCTACCAGACCACGGCGTTCGTCACGAACCCGGCGATGGCCTTCCAGGACTGGCTGATGCACGAGTTCGAGCAGCGCATCGTCACCGGGGTGATGATGAAGAACCGGACGCACGGATGGGTCGACAGCACGCCCCTGTTGCAGGGGGTACTGGGCTTTCTGGGTGCGCCGGTGACCGAGCGTCCGATGGACCTGACGTGGCTCGCGACCCGGTTTGCTCACGACTACCTCGACAACATCGGGGACCGGCCGTTTCTCCTGTGGATCCACTTCCTCGATCCCCACACCCCGTATGATCCGCCGACACGCTTCCGGCACGGACCGCAGGTGTTCGACTACCTGCGGCACGATGAACATCCCTGGGTGGTCAAGGAGCATGCGGAGGCGGTCAGGGACCTGTACGCCGGTGAGATTCGCTACGTCGACGAGGCGCTGTCCGCGATCATGGATCGACTTGCAGCCCGTGGCTTGATGGACAACACATACGTGCTGTTCTCCGCTGACCATGGAGAAGAGATCGTGGAGCGGGGTGGGTTCGGTCATGGCCATACCCTGTTTGATGAGCAGATCCGAGTTCCGTTCGCGATCGTGGGCCCAGGAATCATCCCGGGTGTGATCGAGGAGCCCGTGTCCGCCCTGGATGTCGTGCCGACCCTGGCCGAGCTCCTCGGACTGGAGGCATCCGAGCACTGGCGTGGTCGAAGTTGGGTCAAACGCCTGCGCGGGCAGGCGACCTCCCTGCCCGCGGTGCCGATCTACACCCAGGCGACCGGGCTACTGCCTGCCTCCCCCGAGCCCTTGCAGGCAGTCATCGAAGGCGACCTCAAGTTGATTCGCGGAATCGATACGCAACGTGTACGGCTCTTTGATGTGAACAAGGATCCGGCGGAACTACGCGATGTTGCCGAGCAACACCCGCAGGACGTCATGCGCCTACGGCGCTACATGGATGCCTGGACCGCAGGCTTCCCGTCCACCTTCGCCGAGTTCGACCTTCCTCCGCCGAATGAATTCCAGAAGTCCGCGATGGAGGGGCTCAAGGCTCTGGGCTATGCCCACTGAAGGGTGGGATGCGACGCGCCTTCTCGATAGGCCCGGCCAGGGCAGTTGGGCTGGTTGCGTGCAGCGAAGGCATTGTGAAGCCGAACCCTGCGCGATCCGACGCCGAAGTCGCGAATGATCCGGGCGATCCGGGCCAGTTGTCCTCGATCGTCAGCTGCCGGGCTCCCCGTGCCGAAGAAGGGCTTGACCCCGAACGCCTGGCCGGAGCCACTTAGTCTATGCTTCGGGTCAGCCGTGGCCGTTTCGGTCGAGTCTGTGTTGCACAACGGAACGCGAAGAGAGGAACCCGCCATGCGTCGTAGGCGCGTGTCCACCTGGGACGCCCAGCGCGCTTGCCAGCCCGTCCGCGCTCAACGGTGGCGGACCCTTCTGATGGGGGTGGTCGTGCTGGCCGTGGCGTGCGCGGAAGACGGCCCCGGTCTCGGCACGGCGGCTCCGGGCGGTCGCCCACCGACCTCGCGAGCCATGGCGCCCGCTGTCCAAACGGCTCCCGCTATGCCGCCTCTTGCCGTGGCCTCCCCGCAGGCCGTGGCGGGCCAGGAGCCGGTGCCCCAGGCGGGAGGCGCCAGCGCAGTTGACCCGCAGCGCGCTGCCGGGGCAGCCATGGCGCCCGACAACATTGCGCCGCCGGGTGGGGCGAGCGACACGGGCGACACGCGCGACGCTGGCACGACGCCGGAGGGCGCGCCCGAACCGCCCGGCGATTCGGACGCCGCGCAGCCCGACCCGGACACCACCGAGGATGGCTTGTGGATCGCGCCCGATGGAGACGACTCCAACCCGGGGACGGAGGCGCTCCCGCTTGCCAGTCTCAACGCCGCACTGGCACGGGGGGATCCGAAAGCCACGATCTGGGTGGCGGCAGGAACCTATCGACCCTCCGACACGATCGCCATTCGCGACGGCGGCTCCGAGGACAGCCCCCTACAGATCTTCGCGGCTGGCGGCGCCCGCCCTGTCTTCGACTTCTCGGCGCAGCCGCGCGGTCGGAGCAGTGCCCGTGGGTTTCAGATCTCCGCGAGCTACGTCCACGTGCGCGGGCTCGACATCATCAACGCAGGTGACAATTGCATCCATATCTCCGGCTCCTACAACACGATTGAACACGTCGTGACGCATGGCTGCGAAGACACGGGCGTGCAAATATCCGCCAACAGTTCGGAAGCCGGGGACCCGACCCGTGCGGCCCACAACACCATCGTCAACTGCGATTCCTACGACAACTACGACGCTGCCAACCGTGGCGAGAACGCGGACGGTTTTGCCGCCAAGCTATACATCGGCCCGGGCAACGTGTTTCGCGGTTGCCGCGCCTGGAACAACGCGGATGACGGTTGGGACCTATTCGCTTCGGACGACGTGGTCGTGATCGAGGACTGCTGGGCAATCGCGAATGGAAAGATCGGCCCCGGTCAGGACAACACCAATGGGGACGGAAACGGTTTCAAGCTAGGGGGGCGCGCGCGTGCTGGCGACAGGAACATGGGTGGCGCCGTGCACGAGGTTCGCAACTGCGTGTCCCTGGACAATCGAACCTGCGGCTTCACGCGCAACAACAACACCCAGGCGCCCCAGCTATCGATGTGCGGCGGTCGCGGGGACGGCCGCGGCACGTTCTGCTCGCTGACCAACCGCGGCGATCGCAGGGTCGAGGTCACCGCAACAGAAGTGATCGCGGCGACCCGAGATGCGGACGGGAACCTCCCTCCACTCTAGCCCGGATGATTCATGAACTCTGCATCGCCTCGCTTGTTCTTCGACTTCACACGCCTTTCGTCGCCCTCGCAAATACAGGCAGTATGTGGGTCGGTCGCCGAAAAGCCGTGTGAAGCCGAATCCCTGCGCGATCCGACGCAGAGTTCATGAATCATCCGGGCTAGCTTCGCTAGTCGCGAGTTCGGCGGTTTTCGAGTAGCCGGAGAAACGACCGGGCACAGATGCAATGAAGGTCCGGTCTTCGGGCAAACTCAAGTTTTGCCAACCAGAAC
>JAPPOR010000774.1 GCA_028817905.1 Myxococcales bacterium | reverse complement strand
CACACCTATGGTGATCCCGAGCGTGCCTGGGAGATGCTCTCGAAGTACCGGCTTCGGTAGTCCTAGGATTCTCGGCGTTTCCTTCGAGGACTCACCCCCGACGGCGACGGCGGGGGCCAGCCCCCCGCCGCGATCCCGCTGGCATCACCAGCGGATGCCCCAGGGTCCGTCGCACGCCTCCAGGCCCTCATGAACTCGGGTCAGTTTCCGCGGCGTATTCGATCGCGTCTACCCGTTCGCGAACATTCCCGATGCATACCGCTATGTCGGCAGTGGCGGCAAGACCGGGATCGTTGTGGTCAGTCTGGCGCCAGGCGCTCGACGACAACAACTCTTCATGTCTGCCGCGAACGGGCCCTGAACTTGCCTGGGAGCAATCCGGGCATATGTGCGCAAGGTCATTGCTCGCCGTATCCGATGAGTGCACGGAAGTGTTCATGCCAGCTCCTGTCACCACAGCGCTCGTCTGGGCGGAGATCAATAGACGGTTTTTCGCCGTGCTCTCCTATGTAACGCCACACGGCGAGGCGCGGTCCGCAGGCGTCATCTACGTCGTCCAGCGCGGCAGGCTCTACCTTCGAGCAGACACAGACTCGTGGAAGGCAAGGCACATTCGCCTGAACCCAAACGTCGCGCTCAACGTAACGATCCCGAAGCGCGTACCGCTCATGCCATGGATCAGGATTCCCGAGGCCACGATCGCGTTCCACGGCACCGCACGGGTGATCGACGCCAACGCCGCGGACAAGACCCTCGTGCAAGCCCTAGCCCGGGCCACCGCCCACGGAGACGCGGAGAGCCTCCCAAGGATGTGCTTTATAGAGGTCACACCAGCCGGCCACTTCGCGACGTACGGCGTAGGCGTCTCCCTCCGCGACATGCGCGATCCGCAGAAGGCCCGCGGCCGGGTCCCCATCGCCTGAATGCCAAGTGCTGTGGAGGCTCGTCGCGCTGGTGGATCGCGCGGACCACTCCAGGTCACGCGCTTCATCGAAGGGCATCGCAAGGGACGACCTCCCGACAAAGATGAGAACGCGCCGCAGCGTCGCGTGGTATACGCGGCGGGGGGTCCCTGTTCCGGGATGCCGGAGGGACGGGGACGCATGCCATTTCAGTTCGTCACACTCCAGGAGGCACGCAAGAGCACAGATCTGGTGCTGGTCGCGTCCGCGCCGGGAGTTCCCAATCCCTGGGTCGAGGCAGTCAAGGGCATCTTCCACGCCAAGCAGGTGCCGTTCGTTGCGGTGCATACGAACTACGACGATCCCGAGTTCATGGAATGGGCCGGCTCGCGCGGCGCTCCGGTAATTCTCCACGGCGGGCGATCCCCCATTGATCGCTGGAATGACATCCTACTGTTTGCCGAACGCAAATGGACCGACAGACCGCTGCTTCCCGTAGATGCCCAGGATCGCGCGATGGTGATCGGCCTGTGCCACGAGCTTGCCGGCGAACAGGGACTTGGCTGGACGCGTCGACTCAACCTGGTGCACCGAGCACTCCAGGGAGAGGGCCACGCCTTTGCGAGTTTCGCCACAGGACTCGGCGCGAAGTATGGATATCGGGCGAAGCTCGCTCCCGCGTACGAAGCCCGCGTCTGCGCTTTGCTCGACTTGCTGGCACGCAGGCTCCACCTGGCGGAGGCGCGCGGTTCCGGGTATCTCGTCGGAGACGAACTGTCGGCAGCGGATATCTACTGCGCTGTCTTCCTGGTCCAGTTCGGACCGCTCCCCGCAGAGCAGTGCCCCATGCTAGAGCCGCTCCGGCGCGATTTCGAGGGGATGAGTCCGGCCATTTCCAAGGCGCTCGACTCCTCGTTGCTCGCCCACCGCGCCCGCATCTACCGTGACCATATGGAGCTGCCACTCACCTTGTAGGCACCCCGATGAACCTTGCACTGTTCGACTTCGACGGCACCATCACGACAAGGGATACGTTCGTCGACTTCATCGAGTTCGCGGTCAGTCCTCGTCGCCTGCTGTTGGGAAAGCTTGCGTTGGCTCCGTTGATCGCGGGCTACCGTCTCGGCCGAGTGCGGGCCACGACCATCCGCACCGCGATCTCTCGCGTCGCTTTCGCAGGCACGGAGCCCGGTTCGCTCTGCGAACGCGGAAGGCGCTTTGCCGAGGAGAGGATCCCGGTGCTGCTCCGGGACCGAGCCATGCGGCGCTTGGACTGGCACCGAGAGCAGGGCGACCGGATAGTCGTCGTCTCGGCCTCTCTCGATCTCTACCTACGGCATTGGTGCAAGGCCCAGGCGGTCGAGCTCATTTGTACAGAGATCGAGGTTGACGGCACCAAGGTGACGGGACGCTACGTCGGGGGCGATTGTACCGGTGCGATGAAGCGGCGGAGAATCCTCGAACGCTATGAGCTCGACAGCTATCCCGTCGTGTACGCGTACGGGGACACGGACGAAGACCGCGAGATGCTCGACCTGGCGGACAAACCGTTCTTCCGTTGGAGAGAGGGTATCGACGGCTAGCGGGACGCTTCGTCGAGTTGGTGGAGGATGATCGAGTTCCCGTCGGGATCAGCGCAGGGGACCATCCTGCAGTTGGGGCCGCGGATGACGTCGGGGGCGAGGATCGGCACGTCGTTGGCCTTGAGGTGCGAGACCAGCGCATCGAGGTCATCGACCTCGAACGCGATGGTCCCGCCGGCCTTTGCGCTGGGCGCGTCGGGTGTTGCGTTCGAGATGGCCAGGCAGCCGCCACCGGGGAGGTCGTACTCGACCCAGAACATTCCTTCGTGACCTCCGTTCGCACCGACCTGGAGCCCCAGAACCTTCTCGTAGAAGGTCCGCGCTCGGTCCACGTCGGTGACCGGATAGACCGTGAAGGCGATCTTCTTCAGCATAACGGCTCCCTACCCTGGCGACAGATCCGACACGCGGCCTAGCGGCTGCGTGCACCCAATGGGATTGGAAAAGAAAAAGGCCGCAACGTCAATGTCTTGCGTCCCCACGGGACCTTCTCGAAGCCGCTTACGAAGACCACCCTCCGTCCGCACCAGGCCCTACTCGCAAGGTTTGACGGTAAGGCCTTCGGGGAGCTTCGTATCGGCGTCGCCGCACGCCGTGTCCAGCTGGGCTTGCGTGAGGCTCTTGGCCCTGCGGAGGTCCGCTCTCTCGAGCTGCGCCCGATGGAGGTTCGTATCTTGGAGGTTCGCACCGCGGAGATTCGCACCGCGGAGGTTCGCACCGCGGAGGTTCGCCACGCGCAGGTCCGCGAAGCCGAGGTCCGCGAAGCCGAAGTCTGCCCGGAGGTCCGCACCGCAAAGGTCCGCGCCGCGGAGGTTCGCCATGAAGAGACTCGCCGTGAGGAGACTCGCACCGCGGAGGTAGGCATTGCGGAGATCCGCGTGGGAGAGATTGGCTCGGTAGAGTTTCGCCTCGTGAAGGTCCGCGTAGATGAGGTTCGCACCGCGGAGCTTCGCGCCGCAGAAGTTCGCCCCCCGAAGGTTCGCCACGCGAAGGTCCACCCCTGCGAGATCCGCCTTATACAAGTTCGCTTTGTGGAGCTTCGCATCGACGAGGGCCGCACCGCGAAGGTTCGCACCGCGGAGGTTCGCCTTGTACAGGTGCGTCTTCATGAGGTTCGCGCCGCGGAGGTCCGCCCCTTGGAGGTTCACCTTGTACAGGTCCGCCTCCTCGAAGTTCGTCCCGGCAAGGTCCGCCCGGGCCAGCCGAGCACCCGGCAGACGCGCCTTGCCAGCATCCAGATGCCCCAACTGCGCCGGGTTGTACACGTTGTTGAACCCGACCGCCGCCGAAAACCCGAAAAGCGCCAACGTCGCCACAATCCAGACCCTGCGCCTGAACAGAAATGGCGCGCCGTGGCTCAGCTCGTGCTGCCTGACGAAAAGGCGCCAGGCAACCCACACGCTCGCGAGATAGCCGAAGCCAAACACCGGCCCGTACGGCAACCCTTCGGTCACCCAGTGGAGCGGCTGTCCCCCAAGCCGCTGCACACGAGCCCAGCAAATGAGTAATATGGTTGGCGTCGCCAGCCACTGGAGAACGCCGAAAGCCTTCCCGCCGAGTCGCATCACGGGGTCGTCGA
The DNA here is from genome assembly GCA_028817905.1 of Myxococcales bacterium. Classification (GTDB taxonomy): domain Bacteria; phylum Myxococcota_A; class Polyangia; order Polyangiales; family JAFGIB01; genus JAPPOR01. Next base: position 913 of record JAPPOR010000774.1, on the reverse strand, counting down.
TACGCGCGAAGAAGGCCGCCCAGGGGTACTGGTGCCAGCCACCAGGCGGCACGAAGCCCTGTTCTTGCTCGAGCCCAACAGCGGCCTTCTTCACCTCTGCTTCCAGCAGCCACATGTTGCGCAGGTACATCTGCCAGTAGACGAAGACGAGAAAGCACAGGACCGCGAGGGTGGGCAAGAACCAGCTCAGCCCGACCGACGTATTGATGATGGGGAGAGTCTGCTGGCTGCTACGTTCGAAGAACTTCTTGTCATCCAGACCAGCGAGCACGATCAGTGCATACGAATGCACCGCCAGATGCGTCATGAACAAGTTGCGCGAGTGCTTGGCCGCCTCGATGAGATTGTTCCGAAGGACGTTGTAAGCTTCCAGACGCGTGGGCCCGCTGTCAGCCTCCATGGCATCCGTCGAGGGCGACGACTTACCTTGCGCGCCGTCGGACGTCCCTCCAGTCCCATAGGCTAGTTCTCGGGTGTCGCTGGCGACCACTACATCCCGCTCTTCTTCAACGCCCTTCCCTGCCGGTTCCATGCGATCAGGCTCGCACACTCGCGCCGCGTGCGCGCCCTCCCATCGCGCTGCGACCCTGTTTGGGAGCAGGACGCCCCTCGACCATGGGGCCACACAATTCGTCCGCAACTCACCGGAGGGCTGGCCGATGAACACTCAGACGGCTGACCAGAGAGGTCAAGCCGGGAGGGATTCGGCTATGGACCACAACAAGAACGTGATGCAGACGGCTGTTGGCCACCTAGCCCGCATCCATCACCAAATCACGCGCCCTCGCACAACTGCTCAACTCCGCAGCGCTTTCGCTTCAGTCGAAAATACAGCGAGTATTCCCGCCTTCACCGAAAGCCCTGCGAAGCCGATCACTTGCACGATCATCCCGTGCCTTGGTGATGGATGCGG
>JAPPOR010000244.1 GCA_028817905.1 Myxococcales bacterium | reverse complement strand
CTAGGCACCTCTACCGCCGGCTGGTCGAGCCCCGCCCGGCGGCACCTTCAACCTGTCACATGGCGTTCATGCATGCGTGCGCCGACTGCGCGAAACATTCGGCGCCCCTGAGACGTAGGACCGAAGTCACGGTCCCTCCGTGGTGACGGTGCATCTCGGAAACTAGCAATGGAGGGTCGGCGCGATAAGCTGTCGGCCGCAGGCGACGAACGGAGCATGGTGATGCGGCGAATTGTGGTGACAGGTGGAAACAAGGGAATCGGATTGGCGATCGTGAAGGCCATCCTCGAGGAGCACAACGATGCCTTCGTGTGGCTCGCGGCCCGGAGTCCTGAGCGGGGTAGGGCTGCAGTGCAAAGCGTGATCGCGGAGCGACCACAGTGGGCAGACCGGCTGGCGTTCCTGAAGCTGGACGTAGCCAGCGACGAGAGTGTCGCCAGCGCCGCGAGGGAGGTGGTCGAACGCCATGGGCAGGACCCGGCGCCTGTGCATGCACTCGTCAACAACGCCGGCGTCGCGGCCGGGACACTGCAGGAGGTCGTCCACGTCAACACCCTGGGCGTTCGCCGGGTGTGCGAGGCCTTCCTTCCCCTGCTGGACCCCACCGGGGGTCGGATCGTCAATATCACGTCTGCAGCGGGTCCTAATTTCGTCCACACCTGCAGCCCAGAGCGGCAGCGCTTCTTCCTCGACCCCGATGTCGCCTGGCCCGCGCTCGAACAATTGATCGACACGAGCATCGCCATGGGCAGCGACAAGGACGCCTTCGCCGCCGCCGGTTTGGGTGATGGCAGCCCGTACGGCTTCTCGAAGGCCTGCGCGAACAGCTACACGATGCTGCTCGCCCGCGCCCATCCCGCGCTGCGCATCAACGCCTGCACGCCCGGGTTCATCGAAACGGACTTGACGCGCCCGTTTGCGGATGCCCAGGGTCAAGCCCCTGCGGACATGGGGATGAAGCCACCCTCCGAAGGGGCTCGCTCCGCGATGTTTCTGCTCTTTGGCGAGCCCGAAGGCAATGGCCGCTACTATGGAAGTGATGCCGTCCGGAGCCCGCTCGATCGGTACCGCGCGCCGGGCGATCCCCCCTTCGAGGGGTAGGCCGCGCCCCGTGGCCGGCCCGAAGCGCGGTGCTGCCGGCGACATCCTTTGTCAGCAAGCTGCCAACCGAAGGGAGCCCCATGCCACCGAGAGCACTGGCTCGATCAAGCGGAGCCGGCGCACCGGTGGTCTGCCTGACCTGAACCTTCCCTTCGGTTCTTCTTGCGCACGGAGAGGGCCATGCGGCCCTCTTCCCCCGCCGGCCCTCTTGCGGGCTAGCTAAGCTAGCAACCACATTGCGAAGAAGCCGCCGTAGCGCTGACCCTGGATCCGCACACTACGGCGTCATGATGGCGAGCCGGTGCAACACTGCGACGAACCTACCCGATCAACGCTTCCGTGGCCTTAGCCGCGAAACTACCTGAAATCACGGGTCGATCGGCTTGTGGCGACGCACAGGGCCGGGCGAGCGAGCGTCGCGTACGAAGCAGCCGAGCGGGTCCGGTTCGGTGGATAGGTTTGTCCAGATCACGGAGCGCGGAGGGGCGTCATCTGGGCTTGGGTTCGGGTAGTCGCCGAAGAAGTGCAGCCGGGAGATCCCTGGCGAGTGGAGGTCGTGGACCAGCCGTTCGAAGCGGCGCGCGTCGACCCTTTCGTTGACGAGGATCCTGCCCTCCAACCCCCGCGGCGTCCTCACAAGCATGGGATGGGCCGAAAGGAATGCCCGTACGGGAGTGCCGAAGGTGAGCGGTTGCCAAAGGAACGCCGAGTCCATCCAGGTTGCGTGCACGGCGGCGCCCCACTTGCGCTTGAAGCGGAACTGACCGTCCGCAAGGAAGGGATGCGTGGCCCCCAGGCTCAGCTTGCGAAAGCCAGCACGGTGGGCGTGTTCGAGTGCGAACAGGTAGGTCGCGCTGCGTACGGCATCCTCGAGAGGCCGCCCCAGGTCGGCGAGCGCACCGAAGCGGTCGACCTCCATCGTGTCTCCGGCCCGACGGAAGTCAGACCCCGCTACGACGCGCTGCTGACAGACGATCTGCAACAGCCCTCCATCGGAACGGACGTCTTTTTGCATCGCCGCATAGGTGTCGACGTCGGCTAGCGCACCGAAGCGATGACGAGCGTACGGCACGTACATCTCATCGTAGAACTCTCGCAGTTCCCGCTCCCCCCGGGTCACGCGATAGCTCAGCTGATGCTTGCGGATTTGGCGCCGTACCTTGGGCAGGTCTGTCGTGCGCATCTTTGCACGGAAGCGCCCTGTGACATCCTCCCAAGACCCTCGCAGATCTACGATCTGCAGGCTCCAGCACGGCATCTCCAGTGCGCGGGCAGGCAACAGCCTGCAGTACGCTTCTGGCAGGTGAACGAGTTGTAGGTCCGGACCCGGCTCGCGGCGGAGCTCTGCAAACGCCAGCGCATTCCAGAATGCACGGCGTGAGACGACGGTATACCCGTCACGCAGGATCCTTCGCATCATGCGCTCGAAGTAGTCGGACAGCCCAACGTGGCGAACGGTCATGGGTGCACCGCTGTGGCGCTCGGTGCCCCGGACGGTGGTTGCCTGTCCCCGCATCTCGAGCGCGGTTGCGGCCGCGTCGCGGATCTCGAGGCTCTTCTTCAGAAGTGTTCCGGCCATCATGCTGGACCGGGGGCATTGCTCTGGCGTACCAACTGCAGGAGCAACGGTGGGAACTTGAACTGCGCGCCAGCGTTCCCAGACAGTGTCCGCATCTCAACCAGCTAGCGCGCCGGGGCGGGCTCCGACTTCTTCGGGAAGGGCGTCGGGAGCTTGTTGCTGCGTGGTACGGGTGGACTGGTGTCGAGTTTGACCAGACCGATCAAGTCGGCATGCACCTCCGGCTTGTGTTCGGCCTTGAGCTTGTCCACCAAGTCGTCGATCGCCTTCTTCCTCTTCTCTCGCCACAGGCGCAGCCGGATGTTCCCCTTGACCTGGTCGAAGGTCCGTTCGTTCTTTTGGCGAATGCCGGTAAGCTTCACTACTGAGTAGCCCCCCTCGACCTCGATCGCACGACCAAACACTTCGCCGCTCGTTTTGAGCGAGAACGCGGCTCGAGCCAGTGCAAGCGGTGCGCCCTCACCGTCGTTGCCCGGGGTCTTCCCCTGCGTATCGAAGTACCGCAGGTCCCCGCCTCGCAGCTTGGTTGCGGCGTCTAGGCTCTTTTCGCGGGCCAGGCGGCGAAACAGCCTCAGGTCGGCCTTCTTCACCTTGGCAAGGATTTCGTCGGCCTCCGCTTTAGTGGCCACCTTGATGTGGCTTGCGCGCCGCATCTCCGGCCGCATGTACTCCGTCAGGTTGGCGTCGTAGTAGGTCCTGACCTCCTGTTCGGGAACCTGCTTGAGTGATTCTCCTTCGTCGAAGTCGGCCTGGATCATGGTTTGCACAGCATGCTGCCTGGTTGCATGTGCCACTTCCTGGTCCTTGCCGAAGCCGCGCCGCGTTGCCTCTGCCGCCAGGAGTTCCAACTCCAGGGTCTTCTTGAGCAGGGTCTCCCGCTGTTCCTGTTTGTGGTACTGCAGACGCATTAGTGGGTTGTACCCGGCGATCGTGTCTTCGAGCTGGCCCACCGTGATCTCGCCCATCTTGAAGGTGGCTACGGCCCGTTTTCGGCGGGCAGCGTCCCCGTTTGCGGGAGTTGCCTGCTCGGCTGCCGTTCCGACAGCCCCCTCTTTTTCGGCCTGGGGTGCCTTGCTAGGCGCGGATTGGGCTGCCGCTTTGGTAACCATTTTGGCGACGATCTGGGCCCCCCCGATCGCCGCGCAAAGCGCGATCGCGTGCGCGCCCATGGCTGGTGTGACGATCCTTCGCAACATGGCGCGATTCCTACTACAAGTCGAGCGACCAGGCCACCGCGTGCCCACATGCCGGCAAACCTGGTATGGTCCCAGCGCTACCGGGAGTCGATTATGGGTATGCGGTCGTTGGTTTTGCTGGTCGGAGTAGGGTGCGCGCTTCTGGTCGCGGCGGGGGCATCGTCGCCCGTATCTGCGCAGTTCGACGACGATGCCGAAGCAGGCGTTGGAGAGGACGAGCTGGGAGAAGAGGGGTCTGACGACGCAGACCTGGACGACGAAGGCCTGGGGGACGAAGGCCTGGATGACGAGGGGTTCGCGGACGCGGATGGTTCGGAGACAGAGGATCTCGAAGGCGAAACGGGCGAGGCACCCGAGTCCGACGGTGCGTCTGACTCGGGCATGGCCCTGGCGTTCGGTCTCAAGATCGGGGGTGGTGGCAATCTCCTGCCAACGCCCGATCCCGCCCCGATGGGGCTCCCTTTTGACGATGGCGTGGGTGGCTATGCCTTCACCGTCGGAGGGTACGCCGAGCTGCGGATTCTGGACGGTCTCGTAGGCTTTCAGACCGGGCTGCTTTTTGATTTCGTAACCAATCTGAGCGAGCTCAGCACTCCCACGGGGGATCAAACCTGGGGCTGGAGCGCGACCGATCTGCGCGTGCCGATCCTGGTTCAGATCGGTACTCCGGGGGAAGGCACGCGGCTGTACGCCACCACGGGCCCCGAGGTGGTGTTGGGCATGTCCGCCGAAAGGACCAGCGACACCTTTGGGCCGCTCGCGGTTCAGTCAGACACCCACGCCAACTGGCTGGTCGGGATCGGTCTCGCCTCGCCCATCAGTGTGCTGCGCCTCAGCTTCGACATTCAGTTTGCCTACAACCTCGGCGCGAAAGGCACCTACGCTGAGCGCGTCAGCGGTAGCGCGCCGTTCGGGACCTTGTCAGTCCAGGGCCAGCACGCCATGGACCTGCGGCTGCTCATCGGTGCGGCGTACGGCCTGTCCCTCTAGCGACCTTGCGTCAGCGTTCTGTGGGCGTTTGCCTAAAGTTTGGTCGCGTTACCTTGACTTGGAAGCGTTTGGACAAGGTCGCTAGGTCGCGCTGACGCGCTCCGGGGGTGAGC
>JAPPOR010000011.1 GCA_028817905.1 Myxococcales bacterium | reverse complement strand
ATCCGGGCTAGCCCGTATTTTCGACTGAAGCGAAAGCCCTGCGGAGTCGAGCAGTGGTGCGAGGGCGCGTGATTTGGTGATGGATGCGGGCTGGCACCGATCGCATCCCGAGCTGGCGTGGCGCGCCGGGGGGACTAGGTCTGGGGCGTGATGCGGACGCGTCCTGTTTGCGCCGGGGCTGTGAGCGCGGCCTTGCTGTTGTGTTGCGAGCAGCAGTCGTCCGCATTGGATCCAGGAGAAGAGATGAGCGCGGCTCGCATCGTGCTTCCTGAGGTTGCGGCTGCGGCGACTGGAAGTCTCGAGGCGGCCATGGCACAGCGGCGCTCGGTTCGAGAGTTTCGGTCTACTTGATTCCCCTGGGGCATCCCCGGGTTGCTGCGGAGACTCGATAGCACCGCACGGCAGCCAATAGGAGCTATTTGTGCGCTTTCGCACGTATCTGCTCCGTCCCTTGTTGGCCGAGGTGCTGCGAGGCAAACCGCTCCGCTCCGCGCTTTCTTGAAGTCACCGGATGGTCGACAGTAGCCTTTTTCCATGCCTATCACGATTGCCGACATGGACCAGAGGGGGGCAGACAAGGTCTTCGAGCTGCTCGACCTCGGCCGCGGCCACACCGTCGAGCGCCACGGTGACGTCGACACGATGACGCTCATCGCGCGTGGCACGCGATTGTCAGTCGTTACGTCGTGGGTCCGCGCCGACGAGGCATTCGCGGCGCTCAAAGAGCTTCTCCATCGTGATTGGCAGGTACAGAGTCTGCTCAAGACCATGACCTGTCGCCGCCTCGTGGTGAACAGCGGCGAGGATTTCGACAAGGCGGTCAAGGTGAGGCAAGTCACCAGTGAGCGGGGCAAGGTTGGCTACGAAGGCCTGGAGGGCGAGGCCAAGGTCTCGGTCACCTTCGTGGTCGACGCAGCGGGTGCCCCGCCGAGGGGGGACGACACACAGGTGACCATCATCACGATGTACCCCTCCGTTCGGGAGTGGGTCGGCAAGCCCAAGCCGTTCTGCTGAGCCCCCGGTTATCCCCCTCCGCTGGCAGACCTCATCGCGCACGGTCGAAGGGCAACCGCTGCCTATGATGGTCGTGCAAGAAATCAATGATCAGATCCGGGCCAGCTGGCACCCAAGAGCAAGCTCCCATGCGCGAACGCTCCGGATGATGGGCGGCCGCTGCGGCGCTATCCGTCCGGCATCATCCCGTCTGACATGAGGATCTCCCTGCATGCCTGAGTGTCGAAGTCCGGGGAACCCGCCATGCATACCTCGGGCAGGCTCTGCTGACATAGTTGGAAGTCGAACATGCCGCTGTTCGGGTTGCAGACCGCCGGGAGGGCCGGCAAGTCAATACTCCGGGGGAAAGTTGTCAAGATGACGTCTCCCTGGGGACGCGGCTGCTGCGAGCGCAGGTAGATGACAAGCCCGAACGCCTCCTCACCCGTGCCGGGCCACCGGTGCATGAAACGGAACAGGCCCGCCATGCGCTCTGGCAGCGCTCGGAGGCCCACCCCGTCGGGCTTTTGCCCCTCGGTGATGACCTCGATCAACGCCTCGTCCGAGAAGCCTGCGATCTGGGCGGGGTTGTGCTCCACCTGGAAGTTGGTCGCTGCGGTCGTGTGGCAGCTGTCGCAGCGGACGCGCGTCTCGATGCCGAGATCGCGAAGGTCTGGCAACGGCGCCGGGAGCTTGCCGTCTACGACGACCGGTCCCAGCTCGTCGAGGGCCGCGAAGGCATCCATCTCGAACTCGGGTGCGTCCTGGTAGCGGCGACGACCAACCTCCCAGGCCTCGGGTGTCGCGCGGGTGACAAAGAGAGTTGCGCGGCCGCCTACGGGTCCCTGGTTGACAGCGATTTCGATCGCCGGCGCGAACCGCATCACCGTGATGAGCACACCAGCTTCGGCGCCGTCCGCGCTTTGCCAGGGCTTGAAGGCGACGGCATCTGCGGGCTCTGCCTTCCATTGCTCCACGTGCGTGCTGATACCGGGGACGTGGGCCGGGAGCGAGAAAGTGTGTACGCCGTCGTAGGCCGAGTACATGGGCGAGCGCGTGATGCTCAATGCCTCCCAGTCCACTTCAGGGTGCAGCGCGGGGGGAGCGCCCGGGGGGCTCTGCTGGTCCCCCGGGCTCGACGTGCCATCCCGTGGGCGCGGAGCACCTGCGCCCGCCGTCACGGTGGTTGCTGGGGCTTCAGACGAACCTCGGCGGGGACCGGCGCTGGGCATGCTTTCTTCGAAGTCTTCGCGCGCGTCGCTCCGGTCTTCATCCGACACCATCTGATGCGTGCGCGGGCAGCCCGTCCCGCACAATCCCAACGCCAACACCATCGCACCCCGCGCGAGCGGTAGTCCGCCGGTTCGACCCATCACTCCTCCAACCGCCCACGGGCGACTTACAGGGCAACTGTTGCCGGGGAACCGGCGTCGCGCAACCTCCGAGTCCTTCAGCCTCGGCGCCACAGCCAACGCTTCGCCGACCTCGTGTTGTGTCGCCTGGTGTCTTCGTGAACAGCACCGACGCGCAGGTGGTCCACGAGCGGCTGGAGCAAATGCGCCAACGCTTGTGCCGCTCGAGACGACCTTGCCCGGACCCGGCTGCACGGAGCTCACTTGCATGCCGACCTGACATGAACCAGATTGAGATGCCGTTGGGGGCGCAATGAACTGTTTGGCGCGCTGGTCTTGGGTATTGCTGGTCGGGTCTGTCGGGTGCACGCAGACGATTCATCCGAGCGAACACTCGGATGAATGCGAGGGCGCACGCTGCTTCGACGGTCCTCGCGATTCCCGTACGGGCACTGCGACCCGTTCATCCCGAGATCTAGGCATGACCGGGAGCGCGAGCCCAGTCGCCACCATGCCTGGGCCGGACACGACCCGGCTGGCAGGGTCTGACCGACCAATGCCCGACCGACCAACGCCCGCGCAGGATGATGCCGCGCTTCCTGGCCCCTTCGTCGACGAGGACTGTTTCACGATCACGTTTGAGTCAGAGCCCGAGTTTGAGCGCCAGCCGGGCAACCTGATTCTGATCGTGGACCGGGCGACGTCTGAGGAACAGCGCCGTCCGATGCAGATCTGGCGTACGACACACAATGTCCTGCACACTCAGGTTCGTCGCGTTGCGACCGGTCTGCACTCGGCCGCGACGGTCCTGTTTCCGGCGAACCCCGCGATCGAGTCGACGACCTGCGGCGACGCGGACGCGGGATGTGAGGCGAGTGGCTTGGACGTCGGTCCGGACCCATGTGGCGTGACGGGTGTGGTCGGTTCCGGCGACGACCTGCTGCAGCTGTTGGGCGACGGCGACGAGGGTTCCGCCCTGGAGCCTGGCTTGTCGGAGCAACGACCTTTACTCGCCGCCCTCCTGAGAACCGACGAGCTCTTGGCGACGCTGGATCACAGCCTGGCCACGACCGTGATCATCATTGCGGCGGGGGATCCCAGCTGTAGCTGGGATTCCCGGCGCGCGCTTGCGATCGTCGACGGTTGGCGATCGATGGGGGTCACAACCCACGCCCTTTCGTGGTCTGGCACGACGCCTCCAGGGGAGGCTGCCCTGCGGGAGCTGGTCGCCGCCGGAGGAGGCGGTTTCGAACTCATCCCCGCGAGCACGACGCCTGCATTCGGTGACCCGCCCGACTACGACCCCCTTGGGGCCGCGACCCGCCAGATCCTCGACGAGGCCTTCGTGCCGATACGCCCGATTCCATGTGTGCTGCGCCTGTCGGCCCCAGCGCTGTTTCCCGAGATGCTCGTGATGACCGCAAGACTTTCCGGGTCTCAGCGGTACACCGTGCCGCGCGAGCTGGGCTGGCAAGTGACGGAAGACGGCACCCAGGTTCGGATGGACGGCCGCCTGTGCGACGCCGTTGAAGCCGATGGACTCGGCAGCATCGAGATGATCTACCCATGCCCCGAGTCGTCCGTACCTCCACTCCCGAGCCTCTGATCAGAGACCGGCACGCGGAGCGCCGAAGGTGCGACTTAGAATCCTTGATACAGCGCCAATAGACCATGGTGAGCTCCCCAGACTTGACCCATCTGCAAACGAGCTCAATGGTCAAGGGTTCTAGGGAGGCGCGTGGAGGGCGCCATGCCAGTACAGCCAGTTCATCCAGGCCTGGGGAACGTCGTAGGTCGCATCGATGCGGAAGGAGACCAGTGGGAGCCCAGGTGGGCTTGGCGGGCCGCTCCCGGCCAGATGGATAGACAGTCCCAGCTCTCTCTTGCTCCCCTACTCCCGCGTTTGAGTCGCCACCGCGTGAGCCTCCAGGATGCCTTCGGCTCCAAGGTTGCAGTCGTAGCCGTCAAACTCGCGCTCGGCCCCCTTTGGGAAGCAAACGTTTCCGATTCGAATCACGGTCCGACATCTCTGCTCGACGCACGCGCTGTCGAGGACCTCAGTGTCGAAGATTCTCTTGGCATTTTCTTGGACGCGACTGTAGAGAAGCTCGCAAGCGTCGTCACAGCTAGCCGGTTTATCTGGGTTGCAGCCTGCGAAATCGGTCTCATCGAACAGGCATTCCCCGCCTCTTCCGCGAGCGAAGCAGCCTAGGCCGACAGGCCCCAGGCTCCCATTGCCCCAGCCGTCGATGGGGCATCGGCAAGTCGGCCCGCCCTCGGTTCCGTCGGCGAAGGCGACCTCCCGACACACCGGCGGCCCAAGCAATCCGGGTGTGGCCGCCGGCTCCGAAAGCTCGGCCAACGCCGCGTACGCGAGGTCCTCGCACGCGCGATCCTGTGTGCATTCCGTCGGGCCGGGCGCCGGTTCGAATGGTCGAGTCGGGTCACCTTGCTCTTCGCTGTCGTCGTCAGTAGTTGCACCCCCCAGGCAGCCCAAGAGGCACGCCACCAGGCAACTTCCGAACACCATTGGAGCTGCTCTTGGTTTCTCCATCGAACTAGTTTTACGTGACGGAGAGTCCGGAACGTGTCAACGTGAATGAGACAGTCGACGTTTGAGTTTTATGTGGTGATCA
>JAPPOR010001027.1 GCA_028817905.1 Myxococcales bacterium | reverse complement strand
CGGCGGCGGAGCGGGAGCCGGGCGCGCGGGTGGGGGCGGCGCGGGAGCCGGGCGCGGTGGCGCGGCCACCATGCCCATGACCGTCCCTGTGCGCGGCGCGCCCGGTGGCTTCGCAGGCGGAGCCTTGCTGGGCGCTGCGAGCGCCGTCTCACCTTGTTTGTCCACGACAAAGCTGGAGCTGCACTTGGGGCAGCGCATCCTCATCCCTTTGTCGGGCACACGACGCTCATCCAGGTCGTAGGACGCCTGGCACGATGGACACTCAACTTTGATCATGGCTTACCAACCGAGCGCAAAGGGTAAGGCGGTGGACCATTCGGTCCATGCGCATCCACGCCGTTCCGAACCGGGCGCAGCAAGCGACATCGAAAGGCGCATCACACGTACACGCGGAGGTTAAGGATAACATGGCTACGCTTGACGGATCAGCTACGGGCCAGCTAGACCGAGGCGATGAAACACACGATCACACTCGAGATCGCGGGCACCCGTTTTCGGCTCGTTGCGGACGCGCAGGCCGAGCATCTGCATGCCTTGGCTGAGATCGTGAATGGGCGCGTGGCGGAGCTTGCCACAGGTTCACGTACAGCCTCCTCTGCACAACTACTCGCGATGGTGGCGCTTGGGATGGCCGACGATCTGAAGACTGCTCAAGATAAGCTTCAACAAATGGAGTCCCTGACCCGCGGTGCCATCCAGAAGGCCATCGATCGGATAGACGCGCGGTTAGAGGCACAGGGTCCCAGCTAGCGTGCGTGAAAGTGCGTGAAAGAAGCACAGCACCCTCCAAGCGCGCCCTGCGCCGAGCGGTTCGTGCGGCCCGGGACGCGCTCGCTCCCGAAACCCGACGGGAGCGGTCGCAGGCCGCCTGCGCACAGGCAAGCCAACTGACGCGCTACGCACAGGCGAACACGATCGGGATTTACTCCCCGATCGGCAGCGAGCTGGATGTCAGCCCGCTCGCCACGGACGCCTTCAGCCGAGGCAAGCGGGTGGCTCTGCCGCGTGTCGCTTCGGGGTCCGTCATGCACTTTGTTCCGCATGCTCTAGGCGAGCCGCTCGTCCGCAGTCGGTTTGGCACTCTGGAACCATCGCCAGACAGTCCTGCCGTGCCCACGTCCCAACTCGACCTGATCGTTGTCCCGGGTACCGCGTTCGACCTACGGGGCCACCGCCTTGGCTACGGCGCGGGCTTCTACGACCGAGTCCTGGCCGATGCACCAGGCGTATGCCGCCTCGGTATCGCCTTCGAAGTCCAGATCGTAGCAGCCGTGCCGCATGGCGCGCACGACCTGCCCATGGACCTACTCGTTACGGAACTCCGCGTGCTTCCCATCTCACAGGGCGGGTAGCGCGAAGCTGCTCTTCTCAAAGTCACCGTCTGCAGCCGGAACAGAGCGAAGCGAAAAGGGCGCGTGCCCTTTCCCCGATGGACACTAGGGTTCAGGGCCTGCATCGCTGCCGAGGAAGGCGTTGGCGATCGCGCCTTCTTCGCTGGCCACCTGTTCATCACCATGAAAGTGATCGAGAATGGCGTTCGCTTGCCGGCGGGTCGCACCGGCGTCCACGAGCGCCTCGACATCAGCTGCTGCGATTGCCGCTATGTCTCCGAAGGTCTTCAGCAGCAGCCTTCGAGTCTTTGGCCCCACACCGCGAATGTCATCCAGCCGGCTGTGCAGGCGCCGCCGCTTGCCGAGCTTGAGCCGCAGGGCGTTGCTCGCCCTGTGCGCCTCGTCTCGAGCTCGCGCAAACATCGCAAAACCAGGGCCCGCGCTTGCCAACTCAAACGCGTTCATGCGGCCGGGTAGATAGATGCGGTCCACCAAGCGCTCGCCGAGGGCACCCTGCTTCTCTTTCGCCAGTGCAGCGACCGGAAGAGACGACAGCTCAAGCTCCGAGAGAGCCCGCTCCGCCATCGCGAGCTGCCCCTTGCCACCGTCTACCACCAGAAGGTCGGGAAGCTCCCACCCCGCTTCCGACCGCTTCGCCCGACGGAATCGCCGCGAAAGGACCTCGTACATGGCTCCGTAGTCATCGCCGCCCCGAACGTTGCGCACACGAAAGCTCCGGTAGCGCTTCCGGTCCGGCTCGCCGTCCTGGAAGGACACCACGACGGCGACGGTGTCTTCCCCACCCAGGTGCGATACGTCGATGCACTCGAAGCGCGTTGGCGGGCACGGTAAGCCGAGCCTAGACTGAACCGCGGCTAGCCGTACGCCGAGATCTTCGCTGGCGCGTGCCTTCTCTTGAAAGGCGTGCACGGCGTTGTCCATCGCCATCCTCAAGAGCTGTCTCCGCTGACCCCGCTGAGGTTGCAGAAGCTGCACCCTTCGCCCGGCTTGCTCGCTCAACACCTCCGCGATCCCAGAGCCTGCCTCCACAGCTACCGGCAACAGCACCTCGTGCGGCACGAAGCTCCCGTGGCCGTAGTACTCCCGAACGAACGATGACAACATCTCATCATCTGGCACGCGCACATTGCGAATGGCAAACGTTCGGGCCCCTACCACCTTACCGCGGCGTGACAGCAGCACCGCGAGCTCGACCTTCTGTTCGCGCCGATAATACCCAAACACGTCCTGGTCCAGGTCCGAAACGAGCGAAACGCGCTGCTTTTGGGCCACGCTGTCTAGCGCACGCAGCTGGTCGCGATAGGTCGCCGCCAGCTCGTATTTGAGCTCAACGGCAGCCGCATGCATGGCGCCCTCCAGTTCGCTTCGCAGCTCATCATGCCGCCCATCGAGAAACAGGCTCACGTTGCGTACCTGCTCGCCGTAAGCGTCACGATCGATCTCATAGACGCACGGGCCCGGGCACCGCTTGATCTGGTACTGAAGACACGGACGGGTGCGGCTTTCGAGCTCCCGGTCGGTGCAGGTGCGAAGCTGGAAATGACGGTTCACCGTTCTGAGGGTACTGCGGGCGGCGGTCGCCGAGTGGTATGGGCCGAAATAGCGAGCACCATCCTTCTTGGGTCGACGGACGACCTCCAGACGCGGATAGGGCGCCCCTACGTCCAGGCGCAGTGAAAGGTACTCCTTGTCGTCACGGAGCTTGACGTTGTACCGGGGCTGGTACTCCTTGATCAGGCCGTTCTCGAGAAGCGTCGCCTCGCGCTCATTTGCAGCGACAAAGGTCTCGATGTCACCAAGCTCGACCGCAAGGCGGTCGATGAAGTAGCGCTGATCGGAGCTACCAGCTTGGAAGTAGCTTCGCACACGGGTCCGCAGATTCGCCGCCTTGCCCACATAGAGCGGTTCGCCAGCCCGATCTTTGAACAGATAGACCCCTGGCGAGGTAGGCAGACTGTCGAGCTTGCGGCGCAGTGCCTCAGACAACATGAAGAGGAATCTAGCCCAGATTATTCATGACTTCGACACCGCCTCCGCTTGTGCTTCGACTCCACAAGACTTTCGCCGCCCTAGAAGATACAGGCAGTATTCCCGTCGGTCGTCGAAAGCCCTGCGAAGCCAAATCCCTGCGCGATCCGACGCAGAGTTCATGAACCATCCGGGCTGGCCGCATGCTCGCGCAGTCGTACCGAAAAACGCGCTCCCCCCTGCGCCAGGTTCTCGGCCAACAGCTGTCCCCCCATCCGCTCGATCAAGGCGTGCGCCACAGCGAGGCCGAGGCCCGTTCCGCTACCGGGAGGTTTGGTCGTCACGAACGGCTCGAACAGGTGCCCAATGATCTCAGGATCAATTCCGGTTCCGGTATCGCTGACGCTCACCTCGACAAGTCCCCCATCGGTGCGCTCGGCAGCGACCGAAATGGTCCCCGACCCGGATAGGGCGTCGACCGCGTTGAGCAACAGGTTGAGCAGCACCTGTGTCAGCTGGGATCCGATACCGGTGGCCACCGGTAAACCGGCCTCGTAGTGCTCCACGATCTGCACTTGGGCCGCATCGCGACGGTGGCGCACCAGAGCGACCGCATCCCGAGACACCTGTTCGACCTGAACGGGACCCAACGCATCGGAGCCGCTCGCGTCCCGACGCGCGAAGTCGAGCAGCCCCCGAATAATGCCGTTGATCCGGTCTGTCTCGGCATGAATACGCCCAAGGAACTCGCTCCTTTGCGCCGCCGAGAGTGTATTGCCCTCTAGCAGCTCGAGCAGCCCGAGCACCGCCGACAGCGGGTTGCCGATCTCGTGAGCGACCCCGGCCGCGAGCCGGCCAATGGAAGCCAAGCGTTCACCATGCACGAGCTGATCCTGTGTGGCGCGAAGCTCAACATCCGCGCGCTGGAGCTCCACTACCTGCGCTTCCAGTGCTTCGCGATCCCGCCTGAGCTGCGCAGCCATGCGATTGAACGAAGTCGCAAGACCCGAAAGCTCAGCGGCCCCCGACACGGGCACCTGGACACCCAGGTCACCGGCAGCGAGCCGCTCCGATGCATGGGTCACGCTTTCGAGCGGTCGCACGATTAGGAGAGTCAAGAGCAGCACGGAGAGCAAGAGCGCGGCCCCGACCGTCACAGCAACGTAAAAGACCAGCAGCCGACCGAGCGAGCCGGCCACCCCCGTCTCGTCGGAGGGCAGCCAAATCAGAACCCTTGCCCCGCCATCGCTCTCTGCCGTGCGGTCCGCCGCACGAGCCGGCTGCCCACCTACCGCCATCGGCTCACCATCGGCAGGCTGAAAGACGAGCGACTCTAGGCCTAGGCGCCCCTTCACCCATCGCATGCGCCGCTCGAGGTCGCCCGGAAGACCGGGGCCCGCGAGGTGCGCGGCCAGGAGCGTCGCGACCCGCTCGGTCTGACGGGCCTGGTCGAGTGCGCTCGATCGACGCGTCAACTGGGCTATCGCCATCGCCAGCAAGGCGAAGAACAACACGAATACCAGTCCCAGCGCGAGGACCAGCTGCGTGCGGAGCCCGAGGTGCATCTAGTCGGAAACCGCATCGATGCGAGACTTGAGCTCGGCATAGCGCTTCAGAAAGTTGCCGTGCTCGGTGCGTAGGGCCTGCAGATGGCGCCTCTCCTCGCGCATGGCGCCGAGCTCGCCGACGATCTTGTCGAGTTCGCGAACCAGATGTTGCGGCCCGTCAAAGCCGTCCTCCGAGTGCGTGATGTGGCCACCCTCGTAGCGCTCGACCCGCCCGGCAACCGCGTCGTACAACAGGCCCAGGGTCGCAGTTTTCTGCACTTGGGCTGACTTGATAAGCATATGACCAGGCAGGTCCATCAGCTGCGCTCTGACAGCGATGATCTGAAACGAGAAGGTGCTGGCCTTGTCCAACCCAGAACCACCGCTCATTTCCACAGCCACTTCCCAGGGCTTGTCTTGCAGAAGGCCGGCTACCTGTTGGAGAAACGCCTGGTCTTCATCAATAATCAGAATCGTCGGTTTCATGGTTAGACTGGCACCGCTTGAACCGCCGACACTGTGGACCTTGCGGCTCAAGCCCAGCATGATCTTGAACGCCTCATCTAGGACGCCGCGGACCTCCCGCAGGAGATCACTGTCCTTGTCACCAGCTCGGTAGCGGTCGATGGCACGCTGCACCGCTCGCAGCAGATGCTGAACCTGGTCTGGACGCTTGGTGACAACGTCAACGACGCCAGCGCGGAGCGCCTCCACGGCCGTCTCGAAGGAACGACGACCGGCGAGCATGACGATGCGAGTGGGCGATGAGTGCTGCTGTACGTATTGAACGAGCTCAATCCCCCCGCCGGTGCCCCCGAAATCGAGATCGATCAGAACGACGGGAAAGAACTTGCGTCGGATGATGTCGCGCGCGGCGGCCACGTCGTTGACCGCGGTGCACACATACCCTTCAGCCTCAAACAGCTGCCGCAGACCCTCCCGGTCGCGGTCCGCCATGTCGGCTATCAACAATTCTTCCCCGGAGGACGCCATGGGCTACACTAGCGTGGTCGATACAACGCCACAGGAGATCATACCCGATCGTCCCGCCGACCCGCCCCTTTTTGCTAAAGCGGGGCCCGCGATGGGACGAGCATGCGAGAGAGGTCACGAGGTCAGATGGGCATTTTTGAGCAGCTAGCCACCTACGGATACGGGGAACTACACCTCGGACACGATACCAACACGGGCCTGTGCGCGATTGTGGCCATTCACGACACGCGCCTTGGGCCCTCTCTGGGTGGTTGTCGCTTCATCTCCTACACCGACGAGGCCGCCGCCATTGCGGACGCGCTGCGACTGGCACGCGCCATGACCGCCAAGGCCGCCCTGGCCGGTGTCAAGCATGGGGGCGGAAAGTCCGTCATCATGCGGCCCGCTGGCGAGTTCGACCGTGCGGCCCTATTTGCCGCGTTTGCCCGCTTCGTAGACGGTCTTCGCGGGCGCTACATCACCACAGAGGACAGTGGTACGACGATCTCCGACATGGAAGTAATTCGCGGTATCACCCCCCATGTGGCTGGGTTCAGCAAAGGGGCAGGGGGATCCGGGGACCCTTCACCATTCACGGCGCTAGGGGTGCGCCGCGGGATCGAGGCCTCGGTGAAAGTCGCACTCGGCACGGATAGCCTAGAAGGCCTGCACGTCGCGGTGCAGGGGGTGGGCAACGTGGGCGTCAACCTGTGCAGAGAACTCAAGCGGGCCGGTGCGCGACTGACCATCGCAGACGTCGACGAAGCCCTCGTCGATCGCGTGGTGCAGGAGCTGGGCGCAAACGTGGCAAGCGCGGATGCAATCCACCGCACCGCCTGCGACGTATATGCGCCATGCGCTCTTGGTGGAGCGATCAACCGGGATACGGTCGAAGCGCTGCAGTGCAAGATCGTGGCCGGGGCGGCCAACAACCAGCTGGCACGGCCCGAAGACGGCGAGCGCCTCCACGCCCGTGGCATCCTCTACGCACCCGACTACGCGATCAACGCAGGTGGGCTCATCAACGTAGCCGAAGAGGTCGCCGGCTACGATGAGCAGCGCGCGACCGACAAGACAATGGCCATCTACGACACGGTTCTGGCCATCTCCCAGCGGGCGCGTGACACCAACACGCCTCCCCACGTCGTAGCGGACGACATGGTGGACCAGATCCTCGGAAACCAAGCTATCTAGCTCGTGCTCGTAGTCAGCCGGGTTCCCCCCCAACAAGGCATGTGACCCAAGCGCCACCGGAAACCTGCCGTCGCTTGCAGCTCATCCCCGGAGCCCGCTAGCGCGACCTAGCGCGACCTAGCGACCTTGTCCAAACGCTTCCTATCAAGGTATCGCGACCAAACTTGACGCAAACGCCCACAGCACGCTGACTCAAGGTCGCTAACTACATGACTTGCCAGAGCGGCCAAGCATCGAGCACCACGTCTCGCTCCACCCCGACCGTATCCGCCAGAGACAGCTTGCTCTTGCGATCCGAAGCGAGCGACAGACCGCTGAACGCGTCCTCGTTCGACATGTGGGAAACCCGCTGCGGACCGATGGCCACGATTCGGTCGCCCACGCGCATGCCTGCGCGCGCAGCTGGCGAGTAGGGTGCCACCGAAAGCACGATCAACTCATCGGACCGGATCTCAACCTCTACGCCCACGCCTGCGCTTGGACGCGGCGCCTGGATGCGCGCTGTAACAGTCGCCAACGTGTCAAGCGTCAGTCGAGCACGGGCGTCCGGAAGCAGATTGGACGGGAGACCATCGCGCGCAATCGATCCCATCGGATCCGCGGTGACCGCCGTATCCCTATCCCACACCTCGAGCTTGAAGCGGGCCCCTTTTGGGATGATCAGGTTGCGGGGCAACGTGGCATGCCAGTCCGGCTTGGCCGTGTTCTCCACCGTCGGGGACTCCCATACCATCCGCTCACCAATATACAGACGGACGAACGGATCAGGCCCGCTGCCGTCATCGTCCCAGTCGAGACCACTCGGCTTGCGCGGCGGCAACTCCGCGTCGATCACTTCAAAGGTCCACATGCCCTCGGGGGTCGCCTCGGCCTGGGCCGCCGCGGCCGGAGCCGGGGTTACGTGGGTGGCGCGCCTGGGATAGGCGCAGGCGAAAAGGCCGACAAGCACCAGGAGAAGGAATCGTGTGCGCATGGAGCGTGAGCATAGAGCCGTTCCCGCGAAGAAAAAAGGCTCGAGCCCGGGCGAGACGGCCCCCTTTGGTGACGCGGCGGATCGCGCACCGAGGAGCTGTTGATCACGAACCTGTGAAGGGGTAAACACCTGCAAACCGAGGGAGACGCGATCGATGATGAGCAAGTTTGCCCTGCCTTTGTCTGTAGTCGGGCTCGCAGTGGGTCTGATGGGGGCAGCGACCGGGTGTGAGGACGACCCGAGGGACCTGGATCACCTCAAGGATCAGGTCCCAAGCGCCAATGGCGATGGCGATGGCGACATGGCAGGCTCGTCGGGTTCGATGGATATGGGGGAGGACATGGGCCAGGGCGACATGCAGCCCACACCAGGTGGTACGGGCGGCTAACCCGACCTACTTGAGATAGCGCTCGCCATCGTCGCAGACGACGGTGACGACCCGCTGGTCCGGTGTCAGCTCGCGGGCCAACCGAGCGGCCGCCACGACGTTCGCCCCAGAAGAGGGACCCACCAGAAAACCCTCCTCACGGGCCAGGCGCGTGGCCATCCGGTCGGCATCCAGATCGGATACCGCGATGACTTCATCCACCAGGGACATGTCCAAGACTGGTGGCACAAACCCCGCTCCCAATCCCTGGATGGCGTGCAGGCCCGGTGGGCCCCCCGACAGCACGGCGCTGTTCTGAGGCTCGACCGCCACCACCCGAACGCCGGGCACCTCCCGACGGAGGGTCCTCGCAACCCCGGTCAACGTGCCGCCGGTCCCCACCCCGGCCACAAACACGTCCAGTTGTCCCGCCGTATCGTGCAGGATCTCGGGGCCGGTCGTGCGCTCGTGAACGGCGGGATTCTCAGGATTCTCAAACTGACGCGGCATGAAGGCAGAAGGAGTCTCGCGCTCGATCCGCTCGGCCTCATCCACCGCTCCGCGCATGCCTTGGTCGGCGGGCGTCAACACCATCTCAGCACCGTAGGCGCGCAGAATGGTCTGACGCGCTGCGGCCATATCGTGAGGCATCACCAGCACACAGCGGTACCCTCGCACCGACGCCATCATCGCCAGACTGATGCCGGTATTGCCGCTCGTGGCCTCCACAATCGTGGCCCCTTCGGAGAGCTGCCCCGCCTGCTCTGCGGCCCGGATCATCGCGTACGCCGGCCGGTCCTTCACGCTGCCGGTGGGATTGTTCGCTTCGAGCTTGATGCACAGCTCGGCGCCCCCGGGATCGGCCACCCGCGCGAGGCGTACCAACGGGCTGTTGAAGACCAGATCCCAGACCCCGTCGTAGATGCGTCCTTCGGCCATGGCGATATTGAGTTTTCTACCACAGATCAACCCCTGATCTTCTGGTAGGTTGCCCGCACCAACCAGAGAAGAGGTGCTGATGTCACGGGCAGACGAGAACGTGAGGCTGGGGATCTCGCTTCCCCTGGGAAGCGCGGCTACGGCGGTCGAAACCGCCCTGTTTGCGCGCGACCGTGGGCTCAAGGAGATCTGGCTAGCCGAGGTCAATGGCGGGGACGCCTACGCGCTGGCGGGCGCACTCGCGGTAGGCGCCAAGGGCATGCCGATCGGGACCGCTGTGACCCCAGCCCAAACCCGCACGGCCTTCGTGCATGCGATGGCCGGGATGACCCTCAGCCAGCTGACTGGCGGCCAATTCGTGCTGGGGATCGGCCTTTCGTCGCCGAATATCGTTCGGGATTGGGCGGGACAGCCCTTTGACAAGCCGCTCGCGCGTATGCGTGATCACGTTACCACCATCGGCAGCCTGCTGGCGGGCGAGAAGGTGAACTACGAGAGCGAGACCTTGTCCATGAAGAAGGCCAAGCTCGGCGGATCCCCCGATGGCAAGGTCCCTATCTATCTCGGTGCTCTCAACCAAAAGATGTTGCGCTTGTGCGGCGAGCTATGCGACGGCGTCATCTTGAACATGGTTCCCGAGCGCGCGCTCGGACAGGTGCTCGGCGAGGTGCGCGCAGGCGCCGAGGCAGCTGGCCGCGACCCGCGACAGATCGAGGTCGTCAGCCGCCTGCACGTCCTCCTCACGGACAGTGAAGACAGGGGCCGCCAGGTGGTGCGCACCGTATTCGGTCCCTACGCGGCCACACCGGGGTACAACCGCTTCTTCCGTTGGATCGGCTTCGACGAAGAGGGCAAGCGAATCGCCGAGTGCTTTGCCGCCAAGGATCGCGACGGCTTGGCCAAGGCGGTCACGAAGGACCTATGCGATGCGATCGCAGTCGTGGGAGACGCGGACAAGGTCCGCGCAAGGCTGCGCGCGTACGCCGAGCAGGGTGTAGACGTCTGCGTTGTCAATCCACTCGGCGATGCCGCCCAGGCGCGCAAAACGATCGAGACGGTCTCGGGATGCCTCGACGGCCTGAGCCTGCCCGGTGGGGGAGTGGCGCGCGCTAGCTTAGCTTAGCTAGCTTCCTCAAGATTCCAACGTGGAACTCAGTTCGAGGCCGGTCCTAGCTCGTTCGACGCGCGAGCGTAATGCGGCAAGGTGTCGCAGCCGTGCTTTGTGTGCCCCTCCGTAGCTGTCTCCATCTCCGACACTCGCAAAGAAAGTCCAGCATACTTCCAACTCCGCACCTGCGGCGTCTTGCCGCACCCCGGCGCGCGGCATCAACTGGTAGGACTCGCCCCGCCACCGGCGAGACACCAGGCGAGGGCGATGAGAAGAGCGGCAGTGCAGCCTGGACGACGTCGTACGGGTTCGGGCGCCGCCTGCGGCGCGATGTACGAAGCGCTGGGCATCGACCTGTCCACCGGCGCGCCCCTTTCGACCCAGCAGGCCTTTGCCGTCGTTGACGGCACCGACGATTGATCCCCCGAAGGCTCCCGCGGGCATGGCGCACCCGGTAGGCGAAGGTCCAGGACGGTGGCCGACCCTGCACCCAAGCTTCAGCGTCCGTCCAGCGCACGGTCAAACTTGCGCTGACTTTTCTTCAGGCGTTCCAGGAGCTCCTCGACTTGGCTCGAAACGCCTGGGCCGTTGAGCAGCGGGCCGAGGAGCTTCTTCAACTGGTCGCTCTTTCCCGCCTGAGGCTGCGACGAGTCTTGCATGAGCGGCGCCAGCAGAGCGGTGATCTGGGCAATGTCGAGCCCGCCGGACTCGCCACCGCGTTGCTGCTTGAGCAACTTCATCACGGCGCTCAGTTGACTTTCACCAGTGCCACCGTTCGCTTGCGGGGAAGCTTGGGGCTTCGGGCTCGCCGGGAAGGTCTGGGCCCCCGCGCTTCCGTCCTTGTGATGCCTCGACGCGTGTCTTGATGCGTGCCTCGCGGCACGGCGTCGCTTGCGATCGCTGGCCTTGGGGCGGCGGCGCCTCGCAGCCTCAGCGGCCCCGTGCTCGAGCTGGATACAAGCGTCCCGGGGAATGCGTGTGACCTGCACCACAAGCTTGATCTCTTCGCGCAGCTCGCAGGCTGGACACGCGAACTCATCCGGGTCCGGCACGCAGTCGGTCCGTCGGCAGGCAGTCTCCGCGTAGGCCAGAGCACCCTCGCTCCCTTCCCTGAGAATCTCGAAGGCCTGGAGGTTCCCAGGGTCGCAACGGAGTCTGGCACCGGTGATGAGCGCCAGGTGGCTGGCACGCCGCACCGCGGGGAGTCGGTTCGCCGACCGGGACCTGGCCTCGTCATCGGCGTTACGCAACGAAGCGGCCTCCCGCCCAGCATGCACCCGCTGCGCGATCTGGCGTGCCGCCTGGACGAACGCCGGCACGTCGGGGATCGCGTGCAACAGGAGCGTGCGGTCAAGCCGGGACAGCGTCTTCACCGGTAGCGTGGCCCTTCCTTCAAGACCGCTTGCGTGCTCGATTTCCGTGAGCGCCCCGATCAACGCAAGGTGGACATCGTCCGGTCCATACTGCATCGGCTGCGCGTTGGCGCCAGCATGGCAGAGCCCAATGGCGAACAAGGTCGCCGAGAGCATTGGCCTCCATGTGGAGCCCCGAAAAGGGAAGTACACCCTAGCCAGGATCGTTCGATGCATGCCTTGCCAGCGCTGGCCGGCACTCCTATTGTGAGCGCCGCGCCCGCAGAGCATGCTACCCAAGGGGCGGTGGGTCCAGGGCTTCCACTGTCAGAATGGAATGCGGGTGGGCCCTAAGCGTTCAGGCATCGGCATCCGTACCTGACGAATTCTGGTGGCATCGCCGGCTACCGCCATCCCCGAGTCATGGGCGACCCTCGAACTCAATGCAACGACAAGCCCCTGTGTTCGCGGTCAGGAGCGGGGTATCGCCCCGAGCTCCTCCAGTGTCTGCTTCATCCGGGCATGCAGCAGATTGATAGCCTTGAGCGGGCGCACCATCACCTTGAAGTCGGTGATCTTTCCTTCAGCGTTCCAACGGATCATGTCGACACCGTTGATCTGGATGCCATCGATCTCGGTCAGGAACTCAAGTACCGCATCACTCGACCCGATCACTTCGCGTAGGTAACGGAATTTGTCATTGTTGAGCACCTTGAACGCAGCGCTCAGGTAGAGCTTGGTGATGGCGGCGCCCTGCTGGGGCGTGTGCACCACGGGCGAGTGGAACACCACGTCGGAGGCCAGCAGATCGTCAAGCGCCTCGACGTTCAGCCCCGCGACGACCTCGTGCCACCGGTCAATGGGATGCGTCATGCTCCGCATCCTCGCCTGAAACCCCCGCGATTTGCACCCCAAAAGCCTCATTCGTCTTGCCCAGCTCAGCATTTCAAAGGCGACTTCCGCGGGGCTTGGCCGGGTTCGACCCAGTGACCGTTCCGGGCTAAGCTCCTCCCGTGCTCAACGTATACGGCATGATCGCACTCGCTGCCCTGCTGGGGGAGTTCATGCTGGGTGTCTGGGTGGATCTACTGAATCTGCGCGCCATGCGCCCTGATCCACCGCCCGGCTTCGAGGACGTCTACGACTCGGAGCGATACCGGCGCTCGCAGGAATACACGCGGGCCCGGGCGGCGTTCGCCATCTGGCCTCGGGCGGTCGGGCTCGCGCTGGTGCTCGTGGTTTGGTTCGCTGGCGGCTTCGAGGCCCTCGACCGCGCCTTGCGCGCGCTGGAGATGTCACCAACGCTGACCGGAGTATTTTTCATCGGGACATTGGTTGCCGGACGTGCCGTGATGATGCTGCCCTTTCGCTACTACTCGACCTTCGTCATCGAGGAGCGCTTCAACTTCAACAAGAGCACGCTGGGCACGTTCTTCAGCGATCAACTCAAGTTCCTGCTGCTCGGTAGCCTGATTGGTGGACCACTGCTCGCGCTCGTGCTCGTGCTGTTCGAGCGAGGCGGCTCGCTCGCGTGGCTCTACTGCTTCGCCGCCATAGCCAGCCTAACCTTGCTACTGCAATTTGTGGCACCCGCCTTCATCATGCCCATGTTCAACAGGTTTTCGCCACTGGACGAGGGCGCGCTGCGCGACAGCATCTTTGGCTACGCCAAGTCGGTTGGCTTTCCCCTCTCCAAGTTGTTCGTCATAGATGGTTCGCGCCGCTCAAACAAGGCCAATGCATTCTTCACGGGTTTCGGAAGACAGAAGCGCATCGCCCTATTCGACACGCTGGTCGAGCGACACAGTGTGGAGGAGCTGGTCGGCGTTGTCGCCCACGAAATCGGCCACTACAAGATGAAGCACATCGCGCGCAGCATGGTTCTGAGCATCGCGCAAATGGGCCTGATGCTATGGCTGCTCGGTTTTTTTCTCGGTTCGCAACCGCTGTACTCGGCTTTCGGTATCAGCGAGCCCAGCGTGTACACGGGCCTGGTCTTCTGCTCACTCCTCTACACCCCCGTCGACCTGCTCCTATCGCTCTTCATGAGCGCCCGCTCGCGCAAGCACGAGTACGAAGCCGACCGCTACGCAGCGCAGACCACCGGCAAACCCGAAGCCCTCGCGGCAGCCCTCAAGAAGCTCGCCGCGGATAGCCTTTCCAACCTAACCCCCCACCCGGCCTACGTGTTCCTGCACCACAGCCACCCGCCGGTGACCGAACGCGTCGCGGCACTGCTATCGATGGCACGGAGCCCCCAATAGATCCTTGGAACGGCCTCGCGCCCAAGCGAAATCGACGCAGACTCCAAGACCAGACCCCGTTGTGGCCTGATTACAGCAGCTCTGCGCGGCAATCGTCGCTGCAGCCGTCGCCCGAAACAAGGTTGTCGTCGTCGCACTCCTCGCCCGCCTGGACCTTTCCATCACCGCAGCCCTGCTGCAGTTGGCAGGTGTCCGAGCAACCGTCGCCCGAAGCGAGGTTGTCATCGTCGCATTCCTCCCCGTCCTCGACGGATCCGTTGCCGCAGCCCTGCTCCACACCACAGCCGGCGTTGCAGCCGTCACCCGGGTCCAGGTTGCCGTCATCGCACTCCTCCCCTTCGTTGAGGGTGCCGTTTCCGCACAGGTTCTGAATGGTGCAGCTCGGGCTGCAAGCGTCGCCGCCGTCCGCGTTGCCATCGTCGCATTCCTCGCCGTCCTCCAACTTCCCGTTGCCACATACGGGGGCGCACGCGACCACCAGGCGGATCTTGTTGGCTTCGGCGGCGGCGACCGCGTCGCATGTCGTGGGACATAGCTGGATGTGATGTTGGTCGTCGACGTAGTAGCCACGATCCCGGCAGGCATCGGCGTCCGCCACGGCGGACAGGTCGACCGTGTCTCCGGCGGCCGTGTCGTAAAGGACCGCCGTTCGGCTGAAGTCTGGGGCGCCCGCGTTCGGCACGCCCTCGGGCACCAGGGTACACGGGACCCAGGCAGCCTCCACGACCGATAGGGCGATGGCGCGGAATACCGAGTTGAAGTTGTCATGCTGGCAGATCGGAAACCGCAGGCCACCGCTCGCCCGGCTGAGCGCCTGGTACTCCTCGCCAATGTCCTCGGAACCTTCACCGCAGTCCGTCTCGACCACGGGTTCATCCGCGTACCACGGTTCAGAGCCCCCCGGCTTCGCCTGCACGGCGATGATCGAGTGAAAGGCCCAGTTGGGGTCAGCAGGGGTGCCGAAATAGGAGGGGTCCTTCGAGTACATCCACTGAATGAACTCATCGTGGGTGTCACTGGGCCGATCGTCCGTAATGACCAGGAACGTACGCTTGGCTCCCGGGCGCAGCCAGGCGTTCCACCCCGTGGACGCGCTGCTGAGCTCGACCGGCAAACCGGCGTCGTCAAAGTAGACGCTGTGCTCGAGCGTCTGCAGGGAGCTCCCCGTCCACCTGGGGGGGGATGAATCGAAGCTGGCGGCGGCCTTGGCCAAACCGTCCTTGCTATTGATGCAAATGCTGTAGTGCTTGAAGCGATCGGTCTCGCCGGGCGGAGCGTTCGGATCGCAGCTGGTGGCGCCGCCTGCCAACTCGCCCTGAATGCAGATACCGTGGTCGTCGCAGGTGTTGTCCGGGTCAGCGACCTCGTGGTCGATGGCGCCGTGGCGGGATAGCAGGATCAGGCGCCAATCGACAGCAGCTTCGTCCAGAACGGCGCCGAAGTCCCCGTTGATCCGGTCCTGGATCGCGGCGATCTCCTCGTCCATGCTCGAGGAGTTGTCGACGATCGCGATGATATCAACCGGGTAGCGGTTCTCGGCGTGGCCCGCCTCCAGTGAGGCGCATCCGTTGCCCTCCGCGCTCAGGGGATCGGTACCCAGGAAGGCCTCGACCTTGTCGTCGAACCCGTCACTGTCGCTATCGAGGGCGGTAGGGTCAGTACCCGCCGCGAGCTCGTCACCGTCGCTGAGGCCGTCACCGTCGGTATCGATGTCGTTCGGGTCGCTTCCCACCGCGAGTTCGTCCGCGTCGCTGACACCATCACCATCACTGTCCCGGGGCGGGTCGGGCTCGGGTAGCGCCGCGTCCAGCGAGCCCGCGTCCATCGGCCCAACCCCAGCGTCCTGCTGAACTACCTGGTGATCACCGTAGGAGGCATCGGTAGCGACTGGGTTGTCGAACGTCGTCCGGGTTCCCCCATCTCCGGTGTGTGCCAGCGGCTCGGAAGGTTCATCGGCCGACGCCTCGCGCTCCGAACCCGAGCATGCGCACAGACCAATCCAAGCAAGCAGCATCAAACACTTCCGATCCAACAGCGCCTCCGTATGGCTGAATATCCTCATTTTGGGATACGGCGGAGTGCTGAAGAATTTTGGTGCTGACGGGGTGAACAGTAGGGGAAACCCCAGCACCGCCAGCCCTCGGCGGACGCTGTCGGGTGGCATTGTCCCTGATGGTCCGTGATGAACATCGGCGCACTCGCCGTGGCGGATGCGGAGGGCAGCGTCGTCGCCGAGCCTACATCGATGTACCCGACGAAACGCAACCGCCACCGTGGTGCTCGACACTGACCGACGGTACCCCGAACGCGAACCAGACGATGTGCCGGATCGAGTAGCGTGGGTCCGGGCTATGGCAGCCCGCGATCAGTCGTCGTCTTGCTGCTCCAACGCAGCTTGGACCATCGCATCGCGGGCATCATAGGCTTCTACGATTCGTTGCACGAGCGGATGCCTGACCACGTCGGCCGAACTGAAGTGGCAAACCTTGATCCCGTCCACCCGCCCGAGCAAGTTGGTCGCGTCATGCAATCCGCTGTGGGTGCCAGGCGGCAGGTCAACCTGCGTCGTGTCGCCCGTGATCACGGCTTTCGAGCGCAATCCAACGCGCGTCAGAAACATTCGCATCTGGGAAACCTTCGTGTTCTGCGCCTCATCCAGAATGACGAAGCTGTCGTTCAGGGTACGACCACGCATGAACGCAAGCGGTGCAACCTCGATGATGCCGCGCTGCAGCAGCATCTGCGCCCGTTCGTTGGGCAGCATGTCGTACATGGCGTCATAGAGGGGCCTCAGATACGGATCGACCTTCTCGGACATGTCACCGGGTAAGAAACCCAGGCGCTCACCCGCCTCTACGGCGGGTCGCGTCAGGATGATCCGTTTGACACGATGTTCGAGCAACGCCGACACAGCCATCGCCATGGCAAGGTAGGTCTTGCCAGTCCCGGCGGGTCCAACGCCAAAAACGATGTCGTGATGACGGATCGTCTGAACGTAGTGCCGCTGGGCGAGACCCCGCGGGCTGATCTTCTGCCCGGCAGCCACGCTCACCGGCGCCATGATCTCGCTCAGGTGAACCTCGGGGTGACGCTTCAACAACGCGACCGCACCATCCAAGTCGGCATCCCCCAGGGAGAGGCCACCGGCCAAGACTTCGAGCAGCTCCGCGATCACTCGCTCGCCGCGCGTCACTGCCTCGATGTCACCCTGAAGGCGTAGTGTCTGACCCCGCATCCCGAGCTGCAGTCCAAGCGCGCGCTCCAAACGCGCCACGCGTGCCCCACCGGGACCCATAAGGTCCATGAGGAGGGCACCATTCGTTACCTCGACTTCGGCGGTCGCGTCTTGGGTCTGCTCGGATTCGGTCACGGCCCTGTCCGGAAACCCGATTCTGGGGCGGCTATCCGTCGAAGGCAAGCCGGTTCATCCCCCAAGCGCGATACCCATACGCTTGCGGAGCTCGAAGTAAGGCTCCGAGATACTATAGGAAAGCAGCTGCTGAATGCGATCCTCACGAGGTATCACCGAAGAACTTTCGGGGCTGGCGTCGATTACGGCGCAAGCGATTTTGAGATCGTTGGAGAGGACGAAACCGATCCGATCAGCGGTCAGATCGACCCCCGCCATCCAGCGCTTGGTATCAAGCTCCGGTGCCCCATCCAACAACTTCTGAGTCAGGCTCCGCAGCGCCTCGCGCTGAGGGCCGAGCATGTGGTTCTTGATCGCTTCCTCGCATTCGGCCACCTGCACCTGCATGGATGGGGGCACGGGTAGGTTCGGTGAGATCTGCCGGATCGAGGCCATCACCCAGGCCCGAAGACCGGTGCCGGTCGGTACCAACTGGCGGGCGGCGTGGCCAGCTCGGAAGTAGCTCAGATGCCGCGCCGCGACGAACGCCAGCGCCTGCTGCGGTCCACCCGCGATGGCTCCCTGGCCGATCCCGATGGCCGGAGGGGAGGTGAAGAGAAATGACAGTCCGCCTGTGTCCTGGTGCGCATAGTAGACCTCGGGCAACTGCAAGCCCATCGCCTCGCCCGCATGGTGGATCATTCGTCCCATGGCCGTGCTGGCAGTCGCTGGCTGCACACGGTCTGCCTCTGAAACGCCGAACGCCTGCAGCGCTTGGCCCTGGACGGCGAAGATCGCGGGCGAAAGGCTCGCGAAAATCCCGGTCACGATGCCGTCCTGTTCGGGGTGGATCACCAGATCGTGCCAAACGCGCTCGTCCATGCCGGACTTGACCTTGGCCAGGCGAGTCAGGCGGTACTTCTTGAAGAACTTCTCCTCGTCGACATCCGCAGCCTGCATGCACCGTAGCGCCTGGCACAGGCACCAGGATTCATCTGGCTTCTTGCCACTCGTGTAGATCTTGCGTAGGGCCTGCAGCGACTCGATTCGTTGCGGCTCCTCCACAAGCAGTTCGCGGTGGGCGGCCACGGCCTGCTGGAAATAGCGCTTGGGTTCGCGCGTGTAGACCGCCGTAAGCATGTCGCGACGCTCTTCGTTGCCGGGGTCGACCCGCTGAGCCTCCTCGAACAGGTGCATCGCCTCGGCCGTACGATCGAGGTGGTCACGCAGTACTTCCGCCCTCCGATCCATCAGAGTGCCCAGCACTGCACCCTCGGCACCCTCGTCACTAAACCGGGCGATGCGCGTCTCATAACAGCGTTCGAGCCGGTCCCAATCCTGGTTCTGCGTGAGACATTCGACCAGATCATCAAACTGCTCGCCGGAGTCAGCGACCGGCATGGCGGCGATCGCTTCCAGGAAGTAGTTGGCCGCCTCGTCGAAGCGCCCCAGCTCATCCTGCGCAATGGTGCCGGCAGTCGTGTAGTATTTTGCGAGCTGCTCCTTGTCGTCCACCAACTCGGCGATTCGCAGAATCACCTCGATCAGGCGAGGCCAGTCCTTGGTGTCGGAGTACAGAGCCATCAGCTTGCTCAGAAGATTGCGGCTCTCCGGCTGGAGCTCGAGCGCCATCATGTACGTCTGGGCCGCGGCCTGCTCGTCTTTCAGCTGGTCGAGAAACACGTCACCGGTCCGGACCAGTAGCGCATAGCGCTCCTCACTCGACCCGGTCGCGGAGCCGCGCTGCTGGAGCAGGTTGACAACCGCATCCCAGCTCTTCGCCTCGGTTTCAGCGTCGATCAAGAGGTCCATCAGTTGCAGATCATCCGGGCGGAGCGCGAACGCCTGACGCAATGCGGAAGCGGCCTCATCGGACTGCCCATCCTGCAGATATGCCTTGCCCACCTCGATCAATAGACGCGAGCGTCCAGCCTCATCGATCTCCTCGTCGAAGCGCTCTAGCGTCGAACGGTACAGGTCGGCGGCCTCTCCGTGTGCCCCCGAACGCTCGAGCGCTGCAGCGTACTGTTCGCTCATCTCGCGCGAATCCGGCTGCAACTGTCGCGCGCGCTTGTATGCAGCCAGGGCTTGTTCCGCATCACCGAGCGCATCATGGGCAGACCCTGCTAGAGAGCAAAGCTCGGCTCCCACGGTGGGTTCGAGATCCTCCACGCGACCCATCGCTATGGCCAGGTACTCAGCCGCGGTCTGGTAGTCGCTTTCACGGAACGCGAGCCGCCCCAAGCCCATCGCCGCCGGGGCATTGTGCCCTTCGAGCGCGCATGCCGACAGAAACGCGTCGCGCGCCTGCCCTACGTCGTCGAAGGCATCTAGCAATAGGGTCCCGAGTTCCGCGTATAGGCCAGCGCGCTTCAGATCTCCCTCGGTCATGGGAATGGCCAACCGAAGCATTTCTACCGTCCCATGCGCGTCCCCGCGCTCGCTGTATAGCGTTTGGAGCCCAGCGACGGCCTCGACGCTGTGAGGATCGATAGCGAGGGCCCGCTTGAAGAGATCGATCGGCTCGTCAAGCTCCCCCGCGTCTTGCTGCAACCGGGCCGCCCGCAGCAGATGCTCGGCGGCTTCTCCCGGCTCCGATGCGTGCTCTGACAAACGGACCAGGGCGCGCACTGCCTCGGCACGCTGGCCGGAGGTAGCCTTGAGGCGAGCCAACTCAGTCAAGGCCTCTGGGTGCCGCTCGTCGATCGCAAGGATGCGCTCGCATACCTCCATGGCACGCTCGGACTCTCCTAGCTCCACGGCAAGCACCCGCTCTGCCTGCAAGAGCAACTCAATCTTGCGTCCCTCGGCGGCCTCCGCTCCGGCATGCCGCTCAAGCGCTTGGACCAGATCCTCAAAGCGCGACAGCTGACGATAGAGCCGAGCGAGCGCGGTGTTCGCCACCTCATGCCCGGGATCGATGGCCACAACCGCTTCGAAGTTGTCAGCGGCCGCGGGCAAGTCTACGAACTCCTGCTCCAGCAAGGCACCGATTCGCTCGAGCAACCCGATGCGCTGCTTGGGAGTCGCAGCGACGTCGGCTTGGGCCGCCAGGTTTGCAAGCAAACGCTCGAAGTCGTCCGAGGCTGCATACAGTCGCTCGAGGCCCTTGAGAGACTTGAGATGGTCTGGCTGGACACTGAGGATCGCTTCGTAGTGCCCCTGAGCCTTGTCGGGATCCCCCAGATGCTGCTCGCACAGTTCCGCCAGGGTCAAGCGGGTTTCCACGGCCTGCTCTGGCATCTGACCTTCCACACGCCGTTCCAGCAGCTGCGCTAGTGCAGTGTGGTCGGCGCGCTGTGCAAGCAAGCCGGCCAGCGCGTCCTGCGCCCGCTCATGCGCCGGGTCCTCCTGCAAAACAGCGTCGAAGTGAATCTGAGCACGTTCAAGATCGCCAAGCTGCTCAGCCATCACCAGCGCCGCCTCGGCGCGGTAGTCGCGAGCCTTTACGGGCGACACGGCGACCTCTGCCCGCTCGAGCAGAAGCTCCACTAGCTCTGACCAGGCTTGATTGCCACGGTGGATATCGGCGATCGCATCGTTGGCTTGATCGTTGTCGGGCTCCAGTGACAGCACCTGCCCAAAGCACGCCATGGCGAGGTCGGGCCGGCGCATCTGCCCAGCGAACCACCCGCCCTGCAGGTTGCTCAAGGCGATCAGGTCCTGCTTGTCCTGTTCGAGTTGAGCAAGGCGAGCCGACTGGTCGTCCCCCGTCAAGGCGTCAAGAGCTGCCTGCGCCTGTGAGACCTGGACCTTGGCCGCATCCAGCTGCGATTGCTCTTCCGCCGTCAGCTGGGCTTCCTCGGACGAGACATCCTCGAACTCGGAGTCTTCGACCTCCAAAATGTCGCCGTCTGCGTCGTCCTCTGCTGGAAGGGCTTCGATGGCAGCCTGGGCAGCCAGGGCCCGTTCCAGGACGGCCTCGCGGATCTGCGAAAGCTCACTCCGCCGTCCATCGAGGGACGCAACGCGGCCGCGCACCTGTTCGAGCTCCCCCTGGGTGGTGGACTCCTTGGCCTCCAGCTCATCGGCCTTCTTCTCGAGTTGATCGGCCTGCTCGACCAGCGCCTCCGCCTGGCCAGCCAGTACGTTGAGCTCCTGCGCCTGCGCCGGGGTAGGCGCTGAGCCAGCGGACGCTTCGAGCGCCTCATAGGCATTGAGCTTATCCTCGGCCTCGGCCCCAACGAGTTCGAGGCGCTCGAGCACTTCGTTGCGGGCGGACTGCTGCTCGTCCACGGCGGTCTCGAGTGCATCCAGGCGATCCTGGAGCTCGTTGGCCTCCTGCTCGAGAGCAGCGATCGAACCGTCGATCTGGGTTTGCTCGGAGCTCGCAGCAGCCAGGTCCTTTTGCGCCTGCTGGCGCGCCTGCGCGCGTGCTTCGCGCTCCGCCGCAGCGGCGCGGGCCTCCTCGGCCCGACGCGCTAGAATGGCCTCTCGCTGGGCCGCCCGGGCTGCCTCGAGCTGCTGCTTGCGTTCCTCTAGCAACCCGTCGAAGTGGCTCTGGTACTGCTCCAACTGCTCGCTCGCCTCTGCGAGCACCCCCCGGGCCTGCTCGCGAGCCGCGTCCTCATCCATATCGAGCGCGGCCACCATGTCCTGAACGGTCGACGAAAGGGTCTCCATCACGTCGTGCCAGCGCGCATCGTGTCCCTTCGCCAGACGAACGATCGAACGTCGTGCCTCTGAATCCGTCGGCTCACTGACGAGCACCTGCAACCATGCCACCAGAGCGTTGTCTTGATCGTGTAGTTCCTGTTCGTACGCGCCGGCTACTTCCTTGAGCACTGCCTGGCGCGCCTCGAGGGCGTCCTCGCGCTCCAGACACTCGAGCAGCATCTCGATCAAGCCGTCGAAGTCGCGACGCTTGCGTCGGGCATCCGCGATCCCTCTCAGGGCGGTTGTGTTGTCAGCATCACGCTGCAGCACCTCCTGGTAGGCCTGCTCGGTCAACAACGGATCGCGGAGCTCCATCTCGCAGATGCGGGCACTGCGAAACAGCAGGGTCAAGGCAGCCTCGAGGTCGGCAGTCGCGGCCGCAGCCGTTCCAAACGCCTCTATGGCGCGCGGCCATGCCTCGGAGACCTGGACAAGCTCCTCGATCTCGCTGGCGAGGGCGCCACTGTGCGGATCCGCTATGAGGGCTTCGCGGGCACGAGCAAAGGCCGCCTCGTCGAGTGGCACAACACGCGACGGGCGACGGACCGCATCTTCCAGTGCAGCTAGCAGATCGTCGGCGCTCTGGTAGCGATCCTCCGGTGATTTCGAAAGAGCTTTCAACACCACGCCGTCAAGCGCCTTGCTGACCCACCCCTTGCGGGCATGCTGAGACGGCGGGTCGGGAGGAGCCGACAGGTGCAATGCGATGACGTCGATCGCACTATCCCCCTGGAACGGAGGCCGGCCCGTCACCACCTCGTAAATGAGGGTCCCCATGGCGTACAGGTCGCTACGGGCATCCGGCTCACGTCCCCGGGCCTGTTCGGGCGCGACCGCCTTAGCGGTGCCGATCACTGGCAGAAGTCCTGTCAGGCCAACGTTCGAAACGCGTCGGCTCAACAAGCGGTCGGCACCCGCATCGACGAGCACACCGGTGGGTTCCCGTTGCCCTTCCTCGCGGTTGACGAACACATTTTCGACCTTGATGTCGGCATGCACGATCCCCGACCGGTGGAGCGCGGCCAAACCGTGCAGTACCCCGCGCAAGAGCGGCAAGGCCTCATTGATGTGCAGAGCGCCGCTGCGCTGCAGCCGTTCAGCGAGAGTCTGCCCTGCCATGTACTCGGCGGCGACCCAGGGGCGCGCATCGGCGAGCTGCCCGACCCCCACGATCGGGGCCAAGCCGTCAGCATGCACTTGCTGAAGAAAGCGGGCTGCAGTCGTGAACCGGTGCACGGCCGCACGATCGCGCGAGAACTCCGGCCGGATGACCTTGAGCGCAGCCCTCCGGCTGGGCCCATCACCGGAGACCTTCTGCTCCGCCAGGTACACCATGCTGAGGCCACCCTCGCCGATCTTCTTGACGACCTGCAGGTCGCCCACCTTGGTGCCCGGTGCAAGCTCGCCGTTTTCGAGCTTCGACAGGGATCCCCGCAGGGCCGGGTCCGCTCCCTGACCGGCATACATCATCGCGTCGACGAGGGCCGGCAACGCTTCCTGATCCGAGCAGTAGTTCACGAGCGCCCGTGCGTAGGCACCGGGACTGCCCGTTGAGCCAACCTGCTGAGGGTCAAAGCCGAGCACGCCTCGGCTGAGCTCGAGCATCCCGTCGAGGTCGAAGAGACGCTCGAGCTCGCCCTGAACCGTAGAGAGTAAAGATGTGTCCATCGGCTTGTTACCTCGATACCTGACGGCTGTTCACAGCCCACCTTATACTGCGATGAGACGACTGCCTCGCTCCGACGCCCGATCGAAGGAGCGGGTAAGTCTACATGCGCATGTGTACGGAATCTACACATGGCAGCAGGCCTCCGCAATGATGCGGTATGCAGAAATGAGATCCCAGAATTGCTGAGGTATTCGGGATTGAAAACCAATCACGTCATGCTCGAAATCGATGGTCATCGCGTCCTGGTCGTACCCGGAACCAGGGTACTGGACGCGCGGGACGACCACCCGGAGCTAGGACTGAACGTTCATTGCCGCGGCGCCCACTGCGGCACGTGCGCCGTGCGCCTGCAGAGCGATCCCTGCGGCCTCGAGCCGCCGGACAAGGGCGAAGTCGAAACCCTCGCGGAGTTGGGCCTGGCGGGCGCCCGACTGGGCTGTCAGATCGTGGTGTCGGGCAACACAACGCGGGTTGTCCTTCGTTCCCTGAGCTCCTCAGCAAAGGGACCTAGCTAGCCAAGCTAGTGGCACACATCGGCGCGGCCCTGCCGGAGCTCATGCCGGGATATCGGGTGCCGTCCGAGCCTTCGGCCACCACGGGGCCCGATGGCTGCTCGAAAATGCAGGCGATCCCGACCCGCCGAGGAGGTAAGACGCCTAATCCCACCGAACGTGGCCACCGTGGCGTCCCACGGCACGTTTTGTGCTTACATGTCCCCCATGGACAGAACGATGGGATTCGCTTCCGTAGCAACGCTGCTGCTGGTGAGTGCGCTGGCCTGCGAGAGCAGCTCCGACGAATCCGCGGCAGGCGGACGATCGCACCCGGCCGAGCCTACTGGCACCACCGACGCCACCGGCGGGGACCGCGGCGCGTTCAACAACCAGGCAGGGGCTCCCTCAGCCGGCCAGGCGCCCGGCCCTGGGGGGATGGGCTCGGAGCGGCGCGCGCTGCCGCCGGAAATGGAGGTGGAGCTGGACTTTCAGCGCCCGCAGGCCTC
>JAPPOR010000101.1 GCA_028817905.1 Myxococcales bacterium | reverse complement strand
CATGGTCACGCAGGGTCACGTCTGCACCGGATGCCTCGAACGCCTCAAGTGCTTGCCCGGCTTCGTTGCGAAACGCATCCAGGTCATCGGGGTGAAGCGTCACCGGACGCACCGGCGGCGCGGTTGCCTGGAGGTCGGCGGGCCGCGCAATGGGAGGCATGAGGACCAGCACCCCGATGGCCAACGCGACCGGGGCCAACCACCCGACGCGCCGGGGAACACCGATCACCACCACCTTGTTAGGAGCTACTGTGGCGACCAGCCGAACCGCACGACGCATGCAGGCACGCTCAAAGGGGGTCAGTCGTTCCGCCGGTATGCGAGAGAATTCGAGGGCACTCAGCAGCGTACCCGAAAAACCATATGCCGCATCCGCACGCCCGGCGCACGCGAGGCGGCCCACCGGCCGCAGCGAACCGATGATCCCGAATAGTAGGGACACGCCAAGGGCGTAGCGGGAAGCCAACGGCTCCGCATGGACGCGGAGCACGGGCGCCCCCGCCAGGAACACACCGATGGGCTCGGACAGGTCGGCCAACAGCACCAGGGCCCGTTCGATAACCAGGAGCACCAAGAGCATACCGCCAGCCACCATCGCACCCTGCACACACCACCGCAGGCCGCGGTCGATGCGGATCCGTAGCGCGACCCGACGAAGCAGCGGTCGAAGGGCGGCCCGCAAGCACTGCGCGTCGTCAGCCATTGCCTCCGCCGAACGGATGTCGCGCCTGGCTGTGACCGGCGGGCAGAACGACCGCCTGCAACCGCTCTCCCGCTTCAAACACTTCGCGTTCCGCCGGCAAGATGACGAGCGCGTGGACGTCGCACATCGAACGCAGCGAGCCCGATCCCTGACTGCTGTGCAATGTGGCGCGGGGAGGGGCCGCGTGGTCGGGCGCGTACGCCAGCTGCGCGCGGGCCAGCTCCACCCGACCGGGCGCGTGGCGGTGGTCGTGGGCCAACTCGATCGTGGCCGTGGCGCGGAAAGGTCTGCGACTGCCAGCCATCTGCTGCAGCCCCGGTCGCACAAATAGCTCGAAGGTCACGGTCGCACTGACAGGGTTGCCCGGCAGACCCACGATCGGCGTGTCGCGGAGGGTCCCGAAGAGAACCGGCTTGCCGGGTTTCATCGCCACCTTCCAAAAATGCGTCTTCACGTCGGCGCGTGCAAATGCCTTGCCCACCAGGTCGAAATCACCGACCGACACGCCACCGGCGCTGACGACCACGTCCGCACCCACGCTGGCGTCCGTGAGACCGCGGGTGATTGCCTCTAGGTCGTCGGGAAACGGGGGCAGAACCCAGGGGATGCCGCCCGCCTCCTGCACCTGGGCCGCCAGGCTGTAGGCATTGGTGTTCACAACCGTACCAGGCTCCGCCCCTTGTCCCACATCCCGTAACTCGTCACCCGTGGCCACGATTGCGACCCTTGGGCGGGCGTGGACGTCGACAGAAGCGAAGCCCTGACCTGCCAGCAGAGCGATTTCGCCCGGCCCGAGCTGTTGCCCGGCGGGGAGCAAGGGCTCATCCGCGCGCACGTCACTGCCCCGAGAGCGCACATGTTGCCCCCGCTTTAGAGGAACGTGGGTCACGCGAATGCGACTTCCATCGTCCTCTACGGGCTCGGTGTTCTCCTGGATCAACACGGTGTCGGCGCCGTCGGGCAGCGGCGCGCCGGTGAAGATGCGGGCCGCCTCCCCCGGAGAAAGCGGCTGAGAAGCGGGGCTGCCCGCCCGCGCCTGCCCGGTGACGGGCAGTAGGTCGCCCGGGGCAAGCGGCGCCGAGAAGGCAAGCGCGTACCCATCCATGGCGCTGTTGTCGAAGGGGGGCAGGTCGTGTCGCGCGCGTAACTCGCACGCGACAAAGCGCCCCAGGGCGGCTGCAAGTCCGACGCGCTCCGCGGGCAGCGGCCGAAAGTGGGGCAACATCTCGTGAAGCGCTTCGCCGATCGATTTCACGCCCAAGACTACTACTACGGACCCCGATCGTTCACCAACTCCAGGTCGCCGTCTGGTGCCTCGACTTCATTTCGCGCGCCGGGTCAAAAGGGTCGGGCCTGGCGGATGATGTCACCCCCCAGTCCGCGCTCCAAGAGCGGCCGGAAGCCTGGCTCAAGCAGCAGGTCGTCGTCGCGTATGGTGCCATCCCGATAGGCCTGCTTGACGCTCGAAAGGGCCACATCCGGGTCCTCACTGAGGGCGACATTGAGCGTCCTAATGGGATGCGTCGGGGGAGGTGGTCCACCCTCGAAGACAGCTCGCCGGATGGCCCCGATGTGCTCGCGACCCGGTGCATCCTCGGCCTGCTCGCGCAGGTGATCAAATAGCTGCAGCAACGACTCCTTGGGACGGATGACAGCCGCCATGTGTCCAAGAACATCCGCCACCAGCTCAGGCGTGGTCTCCCGGGCTCGCCAGCGCGCACCGGGCGCGCGCGAGCACAGCCGGCCACCCGCTTCCTGCACGGCGCGAGCGTCCCGGAGTAACACCGCGATCTTGAGGGCCTCCCAGTCCGACCACGGAAGCGCCGGGACGCAATGGGCGGCCGTCAGGTAGCTCGAAAGCGCCCGCTCCGGCTCCCCGGCCCTCCTGAGCGCATGGGCCACGGTGGCATGAGCAACGGAAACGTCGGGCTCGATCTGCACGTGCCGCTCCCCGGCGCGCAGGTACTTGTCGAGTGTGAAAGGCTCCCTGAAATCGGAAGCCGTCCACTCCGCGACGCACAGTCGACACCAGCCGTCGAAGGTCCGAAACACCAGTCTCAGCTCTTCGCTCTCCATATCGTAGTCCACGATCGGCCAGGTATCCGCCACCGGTCCCGCGGTCCGGTCGAACGCCAGGATGCCGCCGTCGTCGCTGCGAAAGAAGGGCAGCAAGACCTCGGGATCGTTGACCGGTAGGCCCATGCGGGTCGCCAATTCCTTGAGCACGCCCGGAATGCTGGTCTCGTGGTCGCCGTCGGTGGACAGGAGCTGACCGGAAGGGAGGCGAGCACCGTTGTGTCGACGCAGAATGAGTCGCAGATCCGCCGGCAGGGGTGAAAGGATACTGTCTTCGATCGCGGCCAGATGGGCACCAGTCGCGGAGCCTCGAAGCTCGACCCCCGGAAAACTTGGATTTGCGCTGAGCCAGCCCACGAGGGCTTGAACGCCATGATGCACGTGACCGCCCCCAAACGAGGTCAAGAGGGTCTACCCTAACGCAATAAGCCGCGTAGTAACCCGGACGATAGCAGATTTCGACTGAATTCTGGCACCCGACCGGGGTCACCCGCTACCCTGGTCCGATGCTGCGGATAGCGTCGCGAGCACTCTCTACCGTGCTGCTGACGGGATGCCTCGGGTGGGGCTCGTACGCGGCGTGGCCCACCGGAATCGCGCAGGCTGAGCCACCCGGGCCCCCGGGCGCACCTTCCGGTGCCCATGGGGACCTACAGTCACCCCCTGACGACGGTGAGCTCATTTCCGCCGAGGAAGCGATCGCAGCAGCGCGCCGCGAGATCGCGGCGCTCGCACTCGTCGACTTGCACGCAAGCGGCACCTCACGCTTGCCACAAGAGCTCACCTCGCACGCACCAGCGGCTGCCCCGCCGCGCCACGTGGCCACACCCACGCCGGACGTGGCCTGGCTGCAAGGCTTGCGATTGCCCGATTTCCCCGTGCGCTGGGACGACCGGCTCGTGGACCTGTTGACGTACTACCGCGACAGCCCCCGCGGGCGCGCCCACATCCAGGCGTGGCTTCAGCGCAGCGGGCGCTATCGGGACATGATCGTGGGCAAACTGCGGGCAGCCAGCATGCCCGAGGACCTGGTGTTCGTGGCGATGGTGGAAAGTGGTTTCGACCCGCTGGCCAAGTCGAGCGCGAGCGCGGTCGGAATGTGGCAATTCGTGCGACCCACGGCCCGCGACTATGGCTTGCGCGTGGACCGTTGGGCCGATCAGCGGAAGTCGCCGGAACACGCAACCGACGCCGCCATCGGCTTCTTCAAGGACCTGCACCATCGGTTGGGATCATGGCCGCTGGCGATGGCAGCCTTCAATATGGGTTACGGGGCGATGGTGCGTGCCATTCGCAAATACAACAGCAACGACTTCTGGGTGCTGTCGAACCTGGAGGCCGGACTGCCCTACGAGACCGTAACCTATGTCGCGAAGGTCACCGCATGCGCCATCGTTGCGAAGAACCCCGAACGCTTTGGGCTCTCGAAGCTGTCGTCCGATCCGCCGGTCGACACGCTATTGGTCGAGGTGCCGGGTGGCGTGGGCCTGGGCCGCCTGGCGCGCGCAGCGGGGTTTCAAGTAGCCGCCCTGGCCGAACTCAACCCGGAACTGCGGCGCCGTCGCTTGCCCCCGGACGCCAAGACCTGGCAGTTGCGGCTGCCCCGCGCGAGGCTGGCGCGGTTCCAGCAACGCTGGCCAGAAGTGTCCGCCGCCACGCCCAGTCATCGGAAGCACCGCTTGCGCTTGGGCGAGACACTGTCCGACCTAGCGGAGATCTACCAAACGACCGAGCCGCGTCTGCTCGCACTCAATGACCTGGAGCGCAGCGCCGATGTGCGCCCCGGACATCTGCTCACCGTCCCGGACGTGGTACCGGGGACGGCGCGCCCAGCGGAGGACCCCGTGGTCGGCGTCCCCGACGCCGGCTTCTCCTATCCCGACCGGAGGCGGGTGTTCTACCGCGTGACGCCAACCGATACGCTTAGGGAGGTCGCGCGTTTCTTCGGCGTGACCACCGATGAACTACAGCGATGGAACAACGTGTCATCGGAAGCCAATCTGGTCAGCGGCATGTACCTCCAGGTATTCGTGGCCAAGGAGCGCGACCTGAGTCGCACGATCGTCATGACTCCGGACGAAGTGCGCACCATTGTGGTTGGCAGCGAAGCCTTCTTCAACTACCACGAAGCTCAGCAGAACCGTCGCCGCATCCGGTACCGGGTCCAACCAGGAGACACGTTGGAAAGCGTAGCCAAACGCTTCGGTCTATCCGT
>JAPPOR010000342.1:316-4994 GCA_028817905.1 Myxococcales bacterium | reverse complement strand
ACGACGCGGAATGGTAGCGCAGCGCATAGACGCTCGCGCTCACGTCCACGGTCGCGCGCTCAATGGCCCCCAACCCGGCCGGGTTGTAGTACGCGGCGCTGCCGTCGCGAACCGACGCAGTCACGGCACCACCCGTCAACGCCGCTTGTTGCCCGACAAAGAATTCGTCGTCGTTGCCGGCGTGCGCCGTGCTCAGCGGCCAACATGACAGCAGCAGCGTCAACGTGACGGCTGCGCAGGGATTCGGCTTCGCTCGGCTTTCTGCGAGCGCCCGAAGACTCGCTGCATGTGTGGGGGGAGCGAAGTCTTTGTGACGTCCAGGCCCCTGCGAAGCGCCGCGAAGTTGGTGAGGTATCCGGTCTAGGACAGGGAGCCGCACACTCATGCGCGGACTTTACACGCAAGGTGGCACGGAGAAATGGACCAAACACCGGGAGATGGCTCCGCCAGGACCGAAAACGCGGCGAACCTAGGATGGCTCGGTCACGATCGTCGTGGTGGACAGCCCAGGGTCCACGGCCAAAGCGATCGTCGCGCCGCAAGGACTCTCAGGGGAAACCAGAAAAGGCCAAGCCAGCCCAGGTACCCCGGTTGCCCACGATCGTAGGCGAAAGGCCTACGTGAATGCCCCACCGAATGAGTTTCTTGCGAACGCCATGTCTTGTGCCTTCCGAACCATGACTAGTACGAGGCTCGGCTCGAACCTACACTCAGATTTGGAGACAGGCCATGATTGCACCCGCCCCCCCTGACGACGAAGAAGCGAGGCTGCACGCGCTCCAACAACTCGAGCTACTCGACACGCCGGCCGAAGAGCGCTTTGACCGCATCGTCCGACTCGCCTGCCGCGCACTGGCAACGCCAGTTGCACTGATATCCCTCGTCGACTCGGCGCGTCAGTGGTTCAAGGCCGCTTGCGGCCTCGACGCGACGGAAACAAGCCGGGACGTTTCGTTCTGTGGCCATGCAATCCTGCGGGAAACGCCGTTGGTGGTCAACGATGCGTTGCTGGATGAGCGCTTCGCGGACAACCCCCTTGTGCTGGGGCCACCCGGTATTCGGTTCTATGCGGGGCAGCCAATCGCATCCCAAGGGCACCGCGTAGGCACACTTTGCGTCATCGATACACTGCCGCGCAGCTTCAACACCGAAGACCGTCACGCGCTTTCCGATCTAGGTGCCCTAGTGGAGCGCGAGTTGCTCGTCGATTCCCTGGGCGCGGCGGAACGGGCCCTGCGTCGCGAGCTCTCGGAGGTGGAGCGCCGGGCGGCGATGGACAGTTTGACGCGCGTATGGAGCCGGGAAACGATCTTGCGTGTGGCCACGCTGGCGATAGCCGACGCGCAGCGTCTCAAGGAAGGCATGGCCGTGGCGATGATCGACATCGACAAGTTCAAGCAGGTCAACGATAGCTACGGCCATCCCGTCGGCGACCAAGTCATCCGTACCGTGGCCGAGCGACTCCGCAGCGCGATGCGTGCCCAGGACTCGTTGGGGCGCTACGGAGGCGAGGAGTTCCTAGCGGTGCTGGCCAAGGTCGACGCCCGCAACGCAGTCGCGATCTGTGATCGCATGCGCCAGAAGGTGGCAGCTACGCCCATTCAAACCACCTCGGGGCCGATCCATGTCACGGTGAGTGTCGGTGTTCAGGGCTGCCCTCGCGACCGTCCTTTCGACATGCACTCCCTGGTGGTCGCCGCGGACAACTCCCTCTACGTCGCCAAGCGCGGTGGACGCAATCGCGTCCACAGCCAGCCTCCCAAGGCGGCGTAGGGGCAACGAGCCTGAAGGTCACTCGGCGCACACTCCATCCAGCGCGCTGAGCTATTGGGCCACCCGGCCAAAGCGCGCGGCCGCAGCGGCGGCTAAGGCGTAGCAGAGGAGGCCGGCAAACGCGGTCGCGGCGTAACCGTGCAGCAGGGCGATCGGGATGACAGCAACGGTTGCCAACACCGATGCGAAACCATTGACCCCGACACACCAGGGAACGCTATCGGGAAGTGCGTGGTGCGCCCAGCGCAGCCCGGCTGGGAAGGGCAGCCCCATGGCCAGTCCTGTGGGAGCGACAAACAAGACGACCACGGCAGCTCGACCCATGAGCGGCAATGACCAGGCAGCTTCAAGCAGCAGCGGAAACGCTGACAATCCCAAGCCCACCGCCAGTGCAATCACCGCAACTCCTAGCCATACCCTGAGCGCACTCTGGGGCACAAACCGCTCCCCGAAGAGCGCTCCGAGCCCCGTACTGATCAAGAGG
Source organism: Myxococcales bacterium (assembly GCA_028817905.1). Taxonomy (GTDB): domain Bacteria; phylum Myxococcota_A; class Polyangia; order Polyangiales; family JAFGIB01; genus JAPPOR01. Next base: position 2,737 of record JAPPOR010000342.1, on the reverse strand, counting down.
ATCGCGAGTACCACGCTCAGCGAGTAGGTTTGGTTGCCCAGAAACATCGCGAATAGATGGAGCATCCATACCTCGAGCAACAAGTAACCGAGCCCGACCCCGCCAAAGAACAGCACCGACAGGGCCTGCTGCCCAAGCCCGAGTCCGGCTCGCAGCCGCCACGTGGGCACCAGTATGAGCAGCAAGGACAGGAGCGCCAGGCTTCCGAGGGTACTCACGAGCACCTTCATATGAGGTTGCGAGAGGAACGGCTCCCGATCGTAGCGCGAGTGGTCGAAGAAGAACGGGTGGTCATCGGTGGGCGGCGAAACCTGCAGCGGGTACTGCTCCTCGAAGTCGGCCCGCGACCCTTCGACGACCGCCTTGAAGAATGCCCCGAGCGCATGGGCGCTGGGTTCACCCGGTGCGTATACGATGCTTGGTTGCGTGTTCCAGGGTACGAAGAACACCGAGTGGCCACGGAACGGTCGGTCCGAAAAGGCGTATTGGGCCTTGAGGGCCGAGATCTCCTCCGGCGGGAACGGCGTGCGCCGAACCAGCATGCCCATCATTGGGTCCGAAGAAACGAACGCGATATGCCGCTCGGGGTGCTCGACTCCGTGTACTTGCAGCGCCGCCACCGCCGTGTTCGCAAGCCGGATCGCCTCGGCCTCGCGGTAGCGGACGACCGAGAGCACGCCGTCTGACGACAGGCTTTGCAGGTAGTCTACAAACGCCTCTTCCGTGTACAGCAGGTTCTCTGTGAGCGCCATGGCCCCGGCGGCGTGCGCATGTTTCGTGTCGGTACCCGTCAGCTGGATAAGGTCATAGCGACCATCGCGTACCCCGTGCACGAAACTGCGTCCATCCTGAACGTGGAAGTCAATGCGGGGGTCCTGTCCGATACCACCTACCCATTCGGACAGCGGCCCGGTCAATGCCGTGACGACGTCCGGGTTGATATCAACCGCGTCCACATGTTCGGCCTCTTGGTACAGGGCGCACTGCAGATCGGGCCCACCCCCGAGACCGATTGCCAGCACCCGAGCTCTGTGCCGGAAGTAGCCCTGGGCGTAGATCGCGTCGCTGCACAGCTGAGCGACCAGACTACCGCCATCCTGGACGTTGGGGCGGACCTCGCTCTTCGTCTTCCCGTCCCAGCGCGTCAGGGTCGAAAAGGCGCTCGCATCCTGCTGAAACAACATGACGGGATAAACATCCTTGGACCCGGGCGCGTCGTCGAAGGAGAAGATCTCAATGCGTCCGACGGTGTTCCAGCGATCGAAGACGGACCGCATCTCCACCTGACGCAAAGCGGCCATGCCACGCACCATATCGAGCTGCCCAGTGGGGGCCGGCTCCGGGTGAACGTGGAATACGTCCTGGCGGAAGGCAACGGCGAGCAAAGTAAGCAACGCTGCCACCAGCAACCCAGCGCGCAGCTCCCGCGTCATGCGGGCGCGCCGCGCATACACCCAGGCGGCGCCGAGTGCCAGCACACACAACAGAGCCATGAAGCTCGGGCCGTTCAGGGGTCCGAGGAGCGCGATCGGGAGAAAGCATCCAATGCCAGAACCCACCAAGTTGGCTGCATAGGCGCGCCCGACGCGCCCCTCGGAAACCGATAGCGCGATTGCGACCACGACCCCGGCCGCCAGAAAAGGTGCTGACAACAAGGAGGAGACCAGGAAAGCCAACTCGGCATGCAGCCCAATCGGACGTGTCAGGCCTAAGAAGGCAGCCGTGGCCAGAATGAGCGTCGCCACAAATGCAATCGCAGCCCATGCAAGGGCACGCGGGGCCGCATCCGGGGCAAGCCAACGCGGGCGCATCGCCACCAGCGTGCCCGCAGCGCCGAAACCCAAAAGCGCCACCCCAAGTACGACGTACAGGAGGGTAACGATGAGCGCATAGGACAGCAACTTGGTGAGAAAGATCTCGTAGGCCAGGACGACCGAACTAAAAATCCCGAGGGCCACGTGGGCGCCAGGTTGGGTCGCTGTGCTTTCTTGGGTGGTACTCATCTGCGCGCGCTTTTCCAGAGACAATGCGTCCCTGGTTGGCGGATGCACCCTACCGACACCACCGACGCTCCAGACCCACCAACCTCGCGGGCCGCGGCCGGCAGATGTAGCACGAATGCCGCTACTGCGAGCGCACACCGCGGGTGGAGCTTGATGCGCTTCTCGTCCGATGGAAGTATTACCGCCACCATCCCTTTTGGTGGGCCGACGGTGGGAGAAACCACGGGTTCGACACCTCTACGTAGGCCTGTTTGGGGACCCCCCTGGCCCGGATCGTTCACGGCGTCGGCGTCGGATCGCGCAGGAGTTCGGCTTCACGGGGCTTTCGACGAGCGACGGGAATACTGCCCGTATCTTCTAGGGCGGCGAAAGCCCCGTGGAGGCGAAGGACAAGCGAGGCGGCGGCGAAGTCTTGAGT
>JAPPOR010000342.1:0-306 GCA_028817905.1 Myxococcales bacterium | reverse complement strand
TAGCCCGTATTTTCGACTGAAGCGAAAGCCCTGCGGAGTCGAGCAGTTGTGCGAAGGCGCGTGATTTGGTGATGGATGCGGGCTAGCCCTTTTTGGCCCCTCAGAAGCCCCAGCAACGGCGCCGCCGTCGCCGAAGAGAATCCGCCGAACGTCGCGTTCAGACCCATCGATGGGCCAACATCCCGCGCAAGGCATAAGCGCGGCTCAAGTGACCGTGAGAATTGATCGCTTGAGCCCACCTCCAGCAATTACTCATAGGTGATCACCTAAGCGAGACTCCTGCCGGGACGAGATTCAGGGCGAGCC
>JAPPOR010001005.1 GCA_028817905.1 Myxococcales bacterium | reverse complement strand
GCCTGAGAGGGCCGGGGGGGCCGCGGCGGTGCGAACGGTCGGGGCCCTTTGGCCGTCTGCCCCTTGGGTAAGCCGGGCGGCCGTGGGTACCCGTTCCGGGGTGGGCGCCTTGGTTTCGATCGAGCTTGGCGAGCGTGGCGGGCGTGGCGAGCGTGGCGAGCGTGGCGAGCGTGGGGACGACGGCCTGTCCGCGTGTTCCGATGCCGCCGCAGGGGCCGCCGGTGGGTGCTGGCGTTGGGCAGCCCGAGCGACGTCGGCGTGGGCTTGATCGTCTAAGATCACGCTGTGGGTCGGCGGTTTGGAGGGCATGCTTGGCTGTGCTGTGATGATCAGGACCACGCTGCCGACCACGACTCCCAGGGCGGCCACCTGCATCCAGCGCGTTTCGGCTCGCTGGCCAAGGAATGCGCGGGTGGCGCGCGCATAGACCGCCTGGTTCTGCTCTGGCGGCTTGGCCAGCGATGGGCCGCCGCGCGTTGCCTCCCACCCGCCTGCGGCCATCAGGGAAAGGGCGCGCAACGCGTCCCGCACGTCGCCGGCTTGATCTGGCCGATCGTCGGGCCGCCGCGAGAGCAGTTGCTGGATGATCAGCTCCAGGTCCAACGGTAGCGCTGCTTCTTGCGCGACCGAGCGGATCGGCGGCGCGTCCTCCTTGAGTTGCCGCGTCAATACGTCGATCGCGTCGCTGCCGACCCATAGCTCACGGCCGGCGACGCATTCCCAGAGCACGACTCCGAGTGAATAGAGGTCGGCCCGGTGGTCGACTTTGCCGCCTACAGCCTGTTCGGGAGCCATATAGCCCGGAGTGCCCATGACGGTGCCCACCTGCGTGATCGTCTGGCCTGGCTTGGCGCCTTCAACCGCGGCGGTCGACGCCGCGGCCTCGTCCACCTGGGCGATCCCGAAGTCGAGGATCTTGACAAGTTCACTGCCGTCTTCGCGCGACTCGATCAAGATGTTGTCGGGCTTCAGGTCGCGGTGCACGACGCCGGATGCACGAGCGGCGGACAGAGCGTCGGCGACCTGCGCCGCGATCGCGCAGGCCTTGCGCCAGGGCAGCGCCCCGCCCGCCCGCAGCAGCGAGCGCAGACTGTCACCGCGCACGAGCTGCATAACGAAGTACGCGCTGCCGTCGTCCAGCACCCCATAGTCGATTGCGCTCGCCACGTGGGGGTGCTCGAACTGGGCCATGGCCATCGCTTCGCGGGCGAAACGGGCCGCGATCTCGCCACTGTTAGCGAGCTCCGGTCGCACCACCTTGACCGCAACCTCCTTGTGCAGGGTTAGCTGCTCGGCCACGAATACAGCTCCCATCCCGCCGCCGCCTAGCCGGCGCAGGATGCGGTAGCGGTCATGGAGGACGCGGCCGATCCAGGCATCCGGATCCACCGGCTCGGCCCCGTGAGAGGGTTCGGCAGGCTTGTCGGGAGTCGCGCGGGGGGCGACCGGTGCAGGGGGGGGCGACGGTCCCCGCCCAGGGGCACGCACGCTGGGCGCCGCCGACGCTTTCGGCGCCGGCGACAGGGCCTCCGGTGGCGTCTCGCGGCCGGTCGACCGCTTCCTCTTTTTGCCTTTATTTTTCACGACTTACGGGGCCAATAGCGGATCCACCCGAGACCCCCATGGAGGGGGTCTACGACCCCAGTCTACCACTACATACGGGTGTGCACGTACCTACATGTCCGTCGCGGCTCGAATCTGTCATCATGGTGCCTGGCTGCCCCATGATCGGGACAGCCTGATAGTCGGGACCGGTTCCGTTGAGCGACCCAACGAGGGGGCGACGAGCCCTCACCCATGACCCAATTAGCATCACGGCGTTGCAACTCAACGGACCCCGGACGTCCCAGGCGCGTATAAGACGGTCGCGATTCTTGACCACGGAGTGTCGATAAATGCCCGAGTACAAAGCCCCACTGCGCGACATGCGCTTCGTTATGCAAGAGCTCTTGGAGATCGAGAAGCACTACGCTTCCCTTCCAGGTGCCGAGGATCTCAATGGTGAGATGATCGACGCCATCCTGGGGGAGGCGGCCAAGGTAGCCGAGCAAGTACTCGCACCGCTCAATCGCAGTGGTGATGAGGAGGGCTGCACATGGTCCGAGGATGGGGTCGCTACGCCGAAGGGTTTCAAGGAGGCCTACCGGCAATATTGCGAAGCTGGCTTGAGCAGCATGGCCAGCGAGCCCGACTACGGCGGGCAGGGCCTGCCCTCATCCCTGAGCCTGGCCGTGCAGGAGATGGTCGCGGCGGCCAACAACTCCTTCTCGATGTATCCGGGCCTCACTTCTGGTGCGATGGCGGCGATCGAAGCCCATGGCACCGAGGAGCACAAGCGCACGTTTTTGCCCAAGATGAATGCGGGGGTGTGGTCTGGGACCATGTGCCTGACCGAGGCCCATGCCGGCACGGACTTGGGGCTACTGCGAACCAAAGCGGTGCCGGCTGATGCCGGGAGCTACCGGATCACGGGCGAGAAGATCTTCATCTCCGCGGGCGAGCACGACCTTGCGGACAACATCGTTCATCTAGTGCTAGCGCGGCTTCCCGATGCACCCGAAGGTACCAAGGGCATTAGCCTGTTCATTGTGCCCAAGTTCAAGGTCAACGAAGATGGTTCGGTAGGCGCGTCCAACCACGTCAAGTGTGCCTCCATCGAGCACAAGATGGGGATCAAGGCGTCGGCGACCTGCGTGATGGTGTTCGAGGACTCGCTTGGCTACATGGTTGGCGAACCGAACAAGGGCTTGCGATGTATGTTCACGATGATGAACGTGGCGCGCATTGGGACCGGGATGCAAGGGTTGGCCCAAGGCGAGGCGTCGTTTCAAGGCGCCCTCGCGTACGCACGCGACCGCTTGCAGATGAGGTCTCTGACTGGACCCAAGGCGCCGGACAAGCCCGCTGACCCCATCATCGTTCATCCCGACGTGCGCCGCATGCTGCTCACCCAAAAGGCCTTCGCAGAGGGATCGCGCATGCTGGCGATGTATTGCGGGATACAGGCCGACCTGTTTGCACGACGGCCGGGCAGTGATGAGGCCAAGCGTGCCGAGACCTTGATGGAGCTCTTGACGCCCATCTGCAAAGGGTTCATGACCGACACCGGCTTTGAGTCCACCAATCTCGGCATGCAGATCTTCGGCGGACATGGCTACATTCGCGAGTGGGGCATGGAACAGCTTGTTCGGGATGGCCGCATTCTGCAGCAGTATGAGGGCACCAATGGCATCCAGGCGCTAGACCTGTTGGGTCGCAAGGTGCTGGGCTCTGGAGGCGAAACGCTCAAACTCTTTACGGATGACGTGAAGGCGTTTATCGCGTCCCACAAGGACAATGCGGACATGGGCGACTTCGTCGAGCGGCTGGACGCACTGGTCGCCGAGTGGGAGGGACTTGTACAGAAGATCCTTGGCAAAGCCATGACCAACTTCGATGAGGCCGGCGCCGCCTCGTACGACTTCATGAGCTACTCTGGGTACGTTGTCTACGCATACCTGTTTGCGATGGCGGCGGCCAAGGCTCAGGAGAAACTTGCCGCCGGCGCAGGTGACGAGGCCTTCTACAAGGCCAAGGTATATACCGCCCGCTTCTTCTTCGAGCGCCTGCTTCCGCGGACGCGCAGTCTGGTCGAGACGATGACCAGCGGCGCTGACAACCTGATGGGTCTGGATGAAGGCTCTTTCGCCTTCTAACGACCTTGAGTCAGCGTTTCGTGGGCGTTTTTCGTCAAGTTTGGTCGCGTTGCCTTGATTGGAAGCGTCTGGACAAGGTCGCTAGGTCGCGCTGCGCGCTCCGGGGATGGGCCGCAAGCGGGGGTGGTCTCGGGTGGCGCCTCGGACACATGCCTCGTTGGGCTGGGACGGAGCCCCGCTAATCTCTACGTGGGGTTTTCGGGGCTTCCGTTAGGAGGTGTGGCTGGTCCGGAGGCCCCAGCAGGACGGCGATCCAGTTCAGATCCGGCATGCTCGCTAGGTAGATGCGGACGATGATCGTCAGCGGGACTGATAGGAGTGCGCCGATCGGTCCTAGGAGCCATCCCCAGAGCATCAACGAGAAAAACACCACCAGGGGGGAGAGGCCCAGGGCAGTCCCCATCACCCTCGGCTCGATCCCGTTGCCGATCGATAGGTTGATCGCCAGGTATCCACTGGTAACCAGAAGCGCCGGCCCCATCCCCAGCTGTAGCGCTGCGAGCGCTACAGCTGGGATGGCGGCGAGAATGCTTCCAATGGCGGGAATGAAGTTCAGGATGAACGCCAACAGTCCCCACAGGACCCACAGCTCCAGGCCGACGCTTGCTGTCAGCACACCGATGAGCAGCCCGGTGGCTGCACTCGTCAAGATCTTCACCCCCAGGTAGCGAGTCACCAAGCGGGTGGCTCGCTCGAGTTCTTCGAACTGCTTGGGTCCCAGGGCGGCCAGCTGAAGCTTGCTGCGCAGACCAAGGACCTCGAGCAGCATGAAGCCGACCACTAGCAGGATCAGCACTACCATCCACAGCAGGTTGGCGACCCCCTGGAGCATGCGGGCCAAGAGTGCGAGTACGGGCCCCGGATCGATCATCTTGCTCAGCAGCTCGGGCGACAGCGCGACCCCCTGCTGGGTCAGCCACGCGGCCAGGTCCGCGACGCCGCTGCGGAGCTGGACCTCGTATTGGGGCAAGCGCGCGACAAAGGCATTGATCGATCCGCCCACGAGCGCGCCCATGGCCACAAACGCCAACAGAGTCGTGACCAGGACGGTTGCGATCGCCAGGGCATCAGGAACGCGCCTGCTCCGCAATCCGTGCAGTAGGGGCGCCACGGCGAGGGTGATCAAGGCGGCCAATAGGACAGGAGTCAGAATCGGGCGGGCCGCCTTGAGGCCCGCCCCAACGATCGTCGCCGCTGCGAGCGCCATCAGTCCCTTGGCACCTGGCCCCATGGGAGGTGAGCTTAGCCCTCCCCGGATACCTCACCAACTTCGTGACCTCGGAGCCAATTCTCACCTAGC
>JAPPOR010000671.1 GCA_028817905.1 Myxococcales bacterium | reverse complement strand
ACCGCGAAAGCGGCCTGGTCCTATTCGCCGGCCAGGTCACCGATCCCTCGTAGGGCGGATCAGGGTGGGGGGGGTCCCATCGGTCGCCGAAAGCCGAGCGAAGCCGAATCCCTGCGCGGTCCGACGCGGAGTTTCTGAATCACCCGGCGCTTGCGCGCGGGCTATGCGGCGTGCACTGGGCGATAGGCGCCGGAGTCGATCAGGTACTTGGCGAGGCCCGATGCCAGCTCGCGGGTCTGGCTGGACCGGAAGGTGTCGTCGGCTTCCGCCGTCAGGATCGCAATCCCGACCAGGTGATGGACGCCGTCGACCGAGACGCCCAGGGGAATCGTGGGCAGCCCTGGCTCCTCGGTGCTGGTCTCGCTGCCGGTGGCTATGGCCCCGCCGGATGGCGTGCCCGTGAGCCCCGCTTCCGTCATCGTGAGGGATCCGTCATCGAGTTCCACGTCGAGCTGGGCCTGGGCGTAGGGGCCGAGACCGTCCGGTGGCTCGCCGCGGGAGGCGGCCAAGACGAGTCCGGCATCCGATAGCAGGTACAGCCAACCGCGCGAGGCCTGGTTGGCATCGCACAGCAGCATCAGGCCCTCCTGTGCCAGTGTCTTGGCTTCGGCGTGGCTGGATAGACCACTGAGCAGGCTGGCCACCGATCCGTCGTCGTCGGGCCCGCGTCTGGAGGCAGGACAAGGGCGTGGGCATCGACTTGTGCCCGCTGGGCTCGCTCGAGCAACTGGCGGTAGCGACCGGCCAGCATCGAACCCGCCCTGACCCGGTATTCCCGGGCGACCAACGTGGCCGCCGCTTCGATGGGCGGCTGGTAACCGGGGGCGAGGGCCGCGCGCGCCAGGTACTCGTAGGAGTGTCCGAGGGGAAGCCCCGTCACCCCCAACTCCAGCTGCCAGGCGATCTCGCCCGCGATGCTGGCCCGGGCCCCCGCGTGATCCCCCAGGGCCGCCTCGGCGAGTGCGATCTCCAGCGAGAGGCCCCGCGCCAGCATTCGCCTACCGTCGGCGTGGCATGCGGCGAGCGCGGGCAGGCCCCGCTCCAGGGCCACCCGAGGTTGGCCGGTCTCCACCAGCACCGCAACCTCGACCTCGACCGCCAGGTAGAGCGCCGACGGAACGATATGCAGCCCCAGGACACGCTCGCGCAGGGCGTGGACGGCGGCCAGCGCCGGGGCGGGCTGATCACACAGGCGGTGGTACCAGGCATCGACCGCCAACTGTTCCGGAACCCAGCCAGGATGGCGCGCCGCCAGTGGCACGAGTCGCTCCCGAATAGCCCGCAACCCCGTGAGATCCTGCAAGCGGGCATGCACAGGCCATTCCGCTCGAGTCCAGTTCATCATCCGAGCTGCGCCGTGTTCCAGCGCCAACAGTTCGGCCCTTCTGCGGTGGCCCTCCGCGACGTCCCATTCGCCGCGCTGCAGAGCCGCAATCCTTCGTATGTCCTCCACATGCGCCCGTAGACTCCGCGCACCCGCATCCTCGGGGTCCAAGGCGGACTCCGGAGCGAGACCACCTGTGACCGACGCCAGGTCCACGCGGAGCCGCACACTCGCTCGAACGTAGTCGATCCATGGCAGCTCCGGCCTATCGAGCTCTGCCAGGTCATCCAACAGCGCTATCGACAGCGCGCGGCCCTCCTCGTCGGCGCCCCGGTGGAAGAGGTGGCTGGCGGTGATAAGGCGCCGCATCGCGGCCACCAAGGGGCTTAGCGTGGTGAAGGGCTCCAGCAGCCCGGGCAGACCGGCCATCAGCTCGAGGTCGGCCCCACGTGCGCCCACCGCGTTTGCCTGGAGGCAATGTACCACCATCAACCTGATCGCATCACTGGGTGGCCCGACACGCTCCGTCGGCGCGGCTTTATAGCGCGCGTCCGCGCGCGCGAGCGCCTCCAGCACACGGGTCCGGGGATTCGTCACATCGCTCAGGTCAACCCAGTCGTCGAAGCCGGTTGCGCGCTTCAACACGGCCGTCGCTTCGTCCGCCACCAGGTAGAAGTAGTTGAGATCGGCGCCCTGTGTGGCCGCTATCTCCAGCCACAGGGCCAGCTTGAGTTGCTCCCCGGCAGGGCATGCGAGTCTGCGAGCCTCAGCCCGCGCCAGCTTGAACATCTCGGCGCAGCCCGTGATCCCGATGGCTGCTACGCCTTCCTTTGCGAAGCCAAGCTCCTGCGACTGGTCCTGCATGTGGGAGCGCATCAAATGGAGACCCTGCTCCGGATCTGGTCCCAGCAATAGATGGTTGGCGACTACGAAGGCGGTGGTTTGGCGCCGCGCGTGCATCGCCGCCAGGCCCGTGTGCAGGCGCGCGCGGTCGTCGGGCGTGCACCGTTCCAGGATGATGCCGCTCGCAACCGTGTGCGCCACGTAGCCGTGCGGGTCGCCCGCCACCACGCCCGCCCGACGAAGCTCGTCGAGGGCGGCCTGCAGCTCGGCCCGGGAACCGCCAACCAGTTCTTCTAGCTCAGGGCCGCTGAGCCGGCCCACCACCGACAGGGACAACAGCGCAGCGACCTCGGTGGCCGTGGGCGACAGGTGCCCGATCCGGAGCGCAAGCGCATCTTCCACGCTGGCGGGCAAAGCCTCGGCCTTCAGTGACGGGGGCAGCACCCAGGCGCCGCCCTCGAGACGGATGGTGCCCTGGTCCACCAGGTGCTGCGCCAGCGCAAGGCACTCGCGCGGCCGCCCTGCGGACAGCCCGTGCAGTTGGCGCGCGGCGCCCTGCAGGTTGGGCACGTCGCCGAACACGCTCCGGAGCAGCAGGGCGGTCTGCTCCGGTGCAAGCGGCGCCAGCGACATTGGACGGGCATGTTGGATGAGCACCCTGACCGCCCGGGAGGGCTCTTTCAGGGTGGTCTCCGCCACGCTGGCGGCGTAGCTGATGTGCTGTTGGTCGGCCTGCACGGCGATCGCCGCCAGCAGCGCCACCGACGCTGGATCCGCCGATTCCAGGTCGTCGACCGCCAGCGCCACGGGCCGGCGCCTGGAGAGGCCCACCATCCACCTTCGTAGGGCCCCCTGGAGGGTGCCAGCGTTGTGCCCGGCGCGGGTAAAGTCGTACAGCGCGTCGGCATGCCCTTCCATCCCGGGCTCGGGCTGTTGGTCCGCGTCCCGCACCCTGTCGGGGTTGAAAAGCACCTGAAGGACCTCCGGGTCCTGTCGCGCCACCGCCAGGGAGTCGAGCGGTGCCGACGCGTGCAGCTGGCCCACCAGGGTGCGGGCCACGCCGAAGGGGCCGGCGGCGCCGTCCAAGCCCGAGGCGCGACCAGCGATCCCCCCTAGCAGCTTCGCCTCCAGCACGAACAGGTCCAGCATACGCGAGCGACCGCTTCCAGGCACCGCGGCGATCACAAGCCACCGCCGCGACCGCGTGCCGAACGCAGCAGCTGCTTGCGCATGCGGACTTGCTCAGACCCACGTCCCACCAGTGTCGGGGCGCTCAGGTGGGCCTTGGCGACGATCAGCCCCTCGTCCGGCGCTTCGGACAACAGGGGTCGCAGGCGGGCCATCACCTCGGCCGCGCTTCGCGGACGCGAGTGCAGGTCGACCCGCAACAGCGCCGCCACCAGCCGCTCGAGGGCCGCTGGGACCTCCGGGTTGAGCACCGAGATTGGGGTAGGCGTCCTCCGCCAGACCTCCCGTAGGTTGGCCATGGTGCGGGCGGGATACGCGACCTTGCCCGTCAGGGCGTAGTAGAGCGTGGCACCCAGGGCGAACAGGTCGGCCCGCCCGTCGACGCCCATGCTGTGCACCAGCTCGGGCGCCACGTAGGGCGGCGTCCCGGCCAGCCGCCGGATGGGTCCGATCGGTGACAGCAATCCGAAGTCGATCAGCTTGGCCGTTCCATCGCCCGTCAACCGCACATTGCGCGGGCTAAGGTCAAGGTGGACGAGCTTGCGTGAGTGTAAGAGGCACAGCACCGAACACATCTCGTAGCCGATGGTGCATACCCGCTGCCAGGACAGCGGGGCCTGCCCCCGCAGGTCTCCGCCGTCCAGCAACTCGAGTGTGTAGAATGGATACTGCCCGTCGATGCCGTAGTCGAAGGCACGTACCACGCGCGGGTGGGCCAGTTGGTTGAGCGTGTGGAACTCCCGCTCGAACATGTCCACCTTGGAGGGGCCGGGGGCCGCGCCCGCTTTGCCAGCGAGTCGCTTCAGGGCCAGCTCCCGGCCGCTGGTCCCGTCCCGCACCCGATACACCGAGCCCATTCCCCCGCGCCCCAGCAGCGCGAGCACCGCATAGCGGTCCCCCACACGCGTGGGGTCCTGCTCTGTTAGATCCTGGCTCACGCTGGCGGCATCGGACGGGGCGACCGTCGGGCGCGAGCATCGCTCCGGTCTATCCGAGTGGCACGCGGCGCTGGCCCGCATCCATCACCAAGGCACACGATGGTCGTGCAAGTGATCGGCTTCGCAGGGCTTTCGGTGAAAGAGGGAATACTCGCTGTATTTCTGACTGAGGAGCAAGCGCTGCGGAGTCGAGGAGTTGTGCGAGGGCGCGTGCTCTGGTGATGGATGCGGGCTAGCGCCCAACAGCCAAGGGCAACCTTTAGGGTACTCCGTCCAAGAACGGCTGGGGAATGTGATGCCATGTGGGTCCCGTCATCGCGCCGGCACTGGGCGTAGGTTTTCTGCTGTCTTGACCCGCAACGCCCCTTGCCCTCGCGGAAGCGCCAAGAAGTACAAGCGCTGGTGTGGCCGGGCAGGGTAGGTCTGTGGCCGCGCGGTCCCAACGCCACGCAGCATGGCGATACGACGATTGGCTGGGATCGGGCTTGCGGCCCGACCCTGAGACGCCGCGCCAGGCTTTCGCTCCGCACGGTTTCCCAGATGCATGCCCGCTATCCGGTTCGTAGCGCCTCACGCGCCGTGTGCTCGACAGCGTCCAGGTCGGTCCAGTCGGGAAGCGCATGGGCAGGATCGACAACGGCGTCACCGATGGCTACGAAGGCGAAGCCTGCCGCGCGGGCGGCCTTCCGGTCCCACTCGCGAT
>JAPPOR010000646.1 GCA_028817905.1 Myxococcales bacterium | reverse complement strand
TCAAGAAGATCAACCTGGGCGTGCTTGCGGCTAGAGGGATCGAAGATCTAGATTCTGAGTTCGCCGATATTCTCCACAGCGTTTCCGGGCAAGCGGATGCCATGCGCGATGGCGACGATGATTCTGATTGGCGAGGCAGGGACAGGGAAGTCGGGGTCAGCTACGGGGATGAGCCCCGGGGAGGAAAAGAACCGTCCGACCCTTGACCCGGTTCTGTGTCTGATCGGCGCTCCTGGCTGTGCTCGAGGACGCTTGGCATCGTCGGGCCCCAGTTGTCGGGCGGCCAACTATACCGAGGTGGTGGGGTCCAAATTCGCATCTTGGACTATGATCCCCAGGGGAGAGAGATCCGTCCGTCGGAGAGAGATCCGTCCGAGAGAGAACCGTCCGACCCTTGATCCGGTTCTGTGTGTGATCGGCGCTTTTGGCTGTGCCCGAGGGCGCTTGGCGCCGCGTCCTAGAGGCTGGGCCGGCGTTCACATGGTCCCGAAGTCTCCGAACATCCCCGAACGATCCGTCCGACTCTCGACGGGGCTTCGAGGCCTAGCCGTTCTGTTCCTTGGGCGTAGGGCCTTCCGGTGCAGGCGTCCGAAGGCTTTCTAGGGGTTTACACGGGCCGAAAAGGGGCCGTTGCGGAAGCGCGATGCCGACAAACCACCGTGTGCAGACGCAGGAGTGCACCCTGAGGGGCCGACTACCCTGGGGTGCACGCCTACAAGGGCGTTCTTGGGTCAGTGAGGTGGGTCGGAACCATGCTTGGAACGGATGGGGCGGCCCCTTCGGCGGTCGCGATGGATGACGAGGCGCCTGGCGCGAGGCTGCAGTTGGTCAGCGTCACGCGCGAAGCGATGGCGAACGATCACATCGGTGGACCGGTCTGGCTCGGCGTCGTGGCTGCGCTGCTCCGCTGCTCCGACGGTCTTCGCTGGTTGGTGCTTGCATCTAGGCGGACCGGTGGTCTCTCAAAGTTTCCATGGCCTCAGAGGCAAGCTCACAGACCTGGGCGGCTTCCTCGCACCAGCTCCACGGAGCACCCGTGCACCGAGGTCGCCGCCGGCGCGTGCGTACATGGCCACGCCATGACCGCGGCGAAACTGTCGGACCTCGGTTGCACCCTGGATATGCACGTCGCGACCGGTGATGTCGCGCGCTCCGATCCGGAAGGTGGGTATGCGTCTGTCCAGTGCAAGGCTGTGGGCTCCGAGCGCCATGGCCAGGTCTGGAAGAAACACCTTGGGTCGATCCTTGGCCAAGTCGCGGTAGATGCCTGTCGCCTCCTGGGTGGCCTTGAGCGCCTCCCCCCGCCGCCCAAGGCTGCTGTAGTTGCGCCGTGATCGCGTGTCCCGGTGATGGACGCGGGCTACGACCGTGGAGGAGCGTGCGCGCGACATCGAGGGCACCCTGGCCCCAGGTCGGCATCCGGCTCGCTTGACGCGCAATGGCCAAGAGATAGATGCTTGCGGCAATGCGTCGAGCGTCTTGTTGGCTTGTGGCTTCAGCGGTGGTCCTGGCAGGGTGCGCGGGTACGAACCTGGTGGCCCGCACCGTGAAAGGAGAGTGGACCTTGGTGCGGTCGCGCCACCTCGAGGTGGTCACCGACGGCGACCCGGCGCAGGCGCGACAGCTCGTGCGTGATCTGGAACGATTTCACCACGTGATGATGGCGATGACGACCGCGACCGAACGCCAGGAGACCCCACCGCTGCGGGTCTTTCTGACCGGCAGCCGCAGGGTGTTTCGCAAGCTTGGTGGCAAGCAAGATGCCGCGGCGAATTTCTTCTCAACGAGCCGCGGGCACTACGCATTGGTGGACCAACATGGCCGAGGATACCGCGTGGCTCTGCGAACGTTGCTTCACGAGTACGTGCACCATATCGTGGCGCTTGGCGGCGGGTGGCCGCCGAGCTGGTACAACGAAGGGCTCGCCGAGTATATGGAGACCACGGAGTTCTTCGACGACGGCAGCTATACGCTGGGCAAGCCCCTCTCGTACCGGCCCTCTCGGCTAACACTCACTGGTTGGGTTCCCATGCGGAAGGTCCTGGAAGCCGACCGAATTCTCGACCTGCAGCGCGAGGATGTCGATGTGTACGGTCAGGCATGGTGCTTTGTGCACTATGCCTTGTCGACCGCTGAGAGAAGGGACCGGCTGCATAGGTTCCTTGCTGCGCGACGGGCCGGCCGCTCCGTAGGCGCTGCGCTCGAGGAGAGCTTCGGCATCGACGCGTCGGAGTTGGACGGCATCCTGCAGGTGTATGTGGAGAAGCCAGCCCCCAGTGCATGGCGCGCGGCCGGGGTCTCTCGTCAAGCATGCCCACATTGCCGAAGTCCACCTGCGCTTCTTGACCGGGGTCCGGGTCGTCGACGCGCAACGCCTCCGAACCGACTTGATCGTGCGCCGCGGCGGCCGTGCCTTCGCGTGCGTGCCAGTTGCTGGGGCAAGTCCGCCGTACGCCAGAGGCCCTGGGCGGTGACAGATGCATCCCGATGTCACGTCGAGTAGGCTGGCCCCATGGATGGTTCCTCGACGTCCACCCGAGAAGTTCTCCGCCGCTGGGTGGCTCGCCATCATCGCTGTTCACCTGATTGTCCCGCTCATCCTGGTCCTTGAAGGGCGCGATCCGGGGTGGTGGCATGCCTGGGCATTCTCGCTGGTCGTCGTTGTCGCGGGCGTTGGCGGGCGCGCGTGGGCGGAACGCCGTCATCCCGGGTTGCAGGCCGACCGGGTGAGGTTCGGCCGCGGCCAGCAGGTGAAGCCATGGGACCGGGTACTGGGTCCGTTGATGGGGTTCAGCGTGCTCTACCCTCTGGTGATCGTCGGGGGCCTAGACCATCGCTATGGCTGGACTACGCCTTTTCCGACGTGGGCCAGTCAGACTGTCAAACGCCCGTGCAGCGAGGTTCGTTGCCTCAAGCACCTGTCCCGTACAGAGCTCCAGAATGCGGAGCCTCTGCTAGCCAAGATGCCGAGACCGATGCAAACCAGCCAAGGAACGGGTAGCTCCCTATTTGTGACAGCACTTGCATCGCTGCTGAGTAGCTCCATCAGCTCCTCGGGAACAGCCTGACCAAAAAGAAGAGCCGTAATGACACCACTCGCCGCTGAAAGCACGTGAATCCTGCCCCTGCGTTTCCGCTCCTCCTCGCTGTTTGGCAATCCTTTGTGACCAAGCGATTTGGAGAAACTCTTCGCTATCTCGACTAGGCACTCGGTGGCCCCGCTAAGCGCCACAAGGACCACAAGCCAGCCCGACACTTGCTCAAGCATACCCCTACTCCTTGCGTACCAGCCCCCAATCTCTTCTGTGGCGGCGAGCAGGCACGACATAGACGCGCGGACTGAGAAGACAAGAAGCGGCGCCTGATCGAGGGGGCCATGGTGGAGGTGCGGCGGGGCCTTGGCGGCGGGCAGGGCGAGCCGGTGGCGCAGGCGGCCGCCGGTGCCGACGGGCGCTTTTCCATCGCGGAGCTGCCCTCCGGCAACTACGAGCTGTCCGCGGTGGCGGACGAGTACGCGGCCGGGTTCCAGCGCGCCGTGGTTTGCGGCGGCGTGAGCCAGCCGGAGACGGGCATCGCGCTCGCGCCGGTCGGCGAGACGCCTTTCCGGATCATGGCCGAGTGGGCGCAGCCCGAGGATCTCGACCTTCACCTCCAGGTGCCCTCCGGCGAGGAGGTCTACTCCTACGAGCCCTGTCGCGGGGCTCTGGCGGTGGCCCCCTATAGCGCCCTGGATGTGGACCGCCAGCACGCGGTGGGCCCGGAGGCGATCGCCATCTCGAACTTCTTGCCCGGACGCTACACCGTGTTCCTGCACAACTACTCCCTGGACGAGGGCAACAGCGAGATTCAACTCACTGACAGTGACGCACAGGTCGTCGTGGACGCGGCCGGCGGCAACACCGTGCTCGGGCGCTTTCCGGTGCCCACCAGTGGAAGCGGGTCCGGTTGGGACGTATTGTGGTTCGACGGCAGCGACCCAACGAACCTACGCCCGATGTAGCAGCTCACCGACCGACCGCACCCGGAGACAGACTACTGCCAGGACTGCCGGCCCTAGCGAGCTCGCGTTCTCACGAGGCGCGTGCGGGTCACGAGGTCGAGGAGGGAGAGCTTTCGCTTCAGTAGCAGCGGACCGAAATTCACTACGATCAGCACCGGCATGCCGTGGGGAACGCTGAGGGCCGCCAACGTGGCACCCAGGGGCAGCAGCAGGCGCCCGCCGAGTCTCCCTTCCTCCAGTCTCCCTTCTGCCGGGCCGACGCATGATGCTGCTGTCGTATTGTGCTGCGACAAGCAGCCGGAACCATCGCACCAGCGTGTCGGGTGTGACCAACGGACCAAGCTTGCGCAACGTCGCTCGCGACAGCGCTCTGGCCTTGATCGCTAGGCGACGTCTCTGCGCATCGTTGAAGCGTGGCTGATCGCTGCCGAGCATCTCGCGCAGGACGCGGTTATCCTCCCGAAGGTATTCGATCACCCGCCGCTGGTCTCCACTCAGCCAACCTGCCAGAGTCAGCAACAGCATGTTGGCTGCGGAGCTTCCAGACGTCGACTTCATGCTCTCCACAATGCCCCTAAACCACATCGAAGGCCACGCCGGTGCTCGTCGCAAGCGATCAGGATCACGCTGCGAATCGCCCCTTCGGGTTTCGGTACACTACGCCATGCTGACTGTGATGGAGGCGCCTGGATCGCCTTGCTGCTGTAGCGGGGCAGTGGGCGGTTGAACCGTCCCGGGTTGAATTGGGTGGGGGCTGGCATCATGCAACCAGCGCCACCGCCACAGGGGTATGGCAGTGTCACCACGCCCGCGTTGGGCGACCATATGGCGCGCATGGTATCCTCGGTTTGCTTCCAGGGGAGGGCCTGCTGTCGCTTTCACATCCCTCGAGGAGATCGCAGATGAAGAGCAAGAACGGGCCACTCGTTTGGGTGGCAATCGCGCTCTGCCATGGGGGGCTCGGGGGCCGCCATCCATGGCGGCCCACGCTTTTGCCAGG
>JAPPOR010000482.1 GCA_028817905.1 Myxococcales bacterium | reverse complement strand
CTAGAAGCCTTCTTGGGCTGACAGGTCTTCGCGCTCGAGTTCGAAACGCCGTTGCAGTCCTGCCCACTGGAGCAGTCTTCCTGCTCGTCGCAGCGCTGTCGACACGCGGCCTTGTCATCGTCTTCGTTGGTGCACAGGGCGCCATCTACGCACTCATCGGCGCTCCCGACCTCATCGCATGCTTCACCGATCTCGGCGCCCCCGCAAGCCAGCATCCATGTAGCCGCGCACGGCCCAAACCATGTCCTGAGGATCCGAGTCATGCGAGTAGATGCTACGGAAGAGTCAGCGCCTAAGGAACCACACAACGGCCCACACCATGGGGCGTCACCCCAAGTCATTCGCCGAGCCCGGGGGCGATCAAATCGCAAAAGCGCGGCAACTGCAGCGCGCGACTGAAGTGTTCGTCCAGCGCCTTGCGAGCGCGCACGCCGGCCGCGACCAGGATCGAGCGGGGACCGTCGGCAAGCCGGGTCAAGATCTGCACGGCCTCATCCACCTGTCCGTGGGCAACGGTCCACCCGACGTCGTGGTGCGCCAAGATGTCTCCCACGTGGGACTCTGCGGGACCGACAAAGAAGACAGGCCGCGCCACCGCCATCGCTCCATAGACCTTGCACGGATGCACAAGGCCTACCTGGTCGTCGCCCATGCTCACCACGTGAATGTCAGCAGCGGATAGGGAAATGTGCAGCATCGCAAGCGGCTGGTATGGGAGCAAACAAATCTGAGCGTCCGGATGGGCGGCCGCAAAGGCCTCCACTTCCGCACGACCATTGCCCCCCCCTACGAAGACGAAAGCGATGTCGGTCCGGGCCTTGAGGCGGTCGGCAGCTTCCAAAATCGTGGTGAGCGGATGGGTAAGCGACATGTTTCCGCTGTACATGACCACCAGTTTGTCCGACAGCCCGTGCTCCTGGCGAAAGGCGTTGTCAGCGTGGGCAACCGGGTCTCCCGATTGCTCAGCCAGGGGCCACGGCGGAATAAGCGTGATCTTGTCCATGACGGGAAGCTTCCGGACGAGACGCTCCGCCATGAACCGATCCAGCGTAACGATGTGCTGTGCCTGTCGCAGGGTCACCCGGACGGCGGCGTCGAGCGCTCGCACGGGCCACGCGTCTTCCGCATACAGGCCACGTGCCACCGCCTGATCGGGATTGATGTCCATGACCCAGAAACACAGCGGCGCGCGGCGCAACAGACGCAGCAGGACGCCAGCGGGCCCCACGATCGGCGGCGAGGTACTGATCAGGATCTGGTCAACACGCCCGAACGCCAGCACCCGGGCCGTTGCCTGCAACAGGAACAAGGCGCCCCCGGCCAGCCGCGCAGCGATGGAGCGCTTGCCTAGACTGCCGAGGGGAATCCGACCGATCTCGACGCCATCAGACGTCTCCCGCAAAGGGTACTCGACGCTTGGGTCATCATAGCCGCGCGCCGAGGTGACCACGCGTACCCGGTAGCCGCGGCGAACACACTCACGTGCAACCTCATGTAGGTGCTGTCCGACAGAGGCCGGGTCCGGCGGGTACACCTGACTGAGGATCACCAGCGTGGGCCTGCGATCCATTTGTTGCGGGCGAGCCATTGCCGCTTTTGTACCGGTTTTCCACTTGGAAGGGCACGCCGAAGGCGCATGGAGCCGGCATGTTTTGTCAACAAGCGCGCGTCCTCGTGGTAGGCCGTGGCATGGCCGAAAGCACTTCAAGAGACACTTTCGGGGCGCGCACCACGATCAGCTCGGGCGGCGTGGAGATGGACGTATTTCGGCTGGGTGCCGTTTCGGACGCAGGTGCGGGCGACCCGACCCGACTGCCCTGGTCGCTCCGGGTGTTGCTGGAGAACCTGCTGCGACACGAAGACGGCGATACCGTGACGCGCACGGACATCGAGGCGATGCTGGCCTGGGATCCTTCCGCAAAGCCGAGCGCCGAGGTCGCCTTTCGGCCCGCGCGCGTGCTGCTACAGGACTTCACGGGGGTCCCTGCACTGGTCGACCTGGCGGCCATGCGCGACAGGGCTGCGGAGCTTGGTAAAGATCCCGCGGCCATCAATCCGCTGATGCCGGCCGACCTCGTGATCGACCATTCGGTGCAGGTTGACTCCTACGGGTTGCTGCGCTCCTTCGAAGACAACGTGCAGCGGGAGTTCGAGCGCAATCAGGAGCGCTACCGCTTCTTGAAATGGGGCCAGGGCGCCTTTGACAACATGCGTGTGGTACCACCGGGCACGGGCATCGTGCACCAGGTCAACCTGGAGTACCTCGCGCCACTGGTACACGCCCGCCAGGTGGACGGTCGCCTCTTGGCCTACCCCGACTCGTTGGTGGGGACCGATTCCCACACCACGATGATCAACGGGCTCGGCGTGTTCGGCTGGGGCGTGGGCGGCATCGAAGCGGAAGCCGCCATGCTGGGGCAGCCGATTGGCCTGATGGTCCCACAGGTGGTCGGCTTCAAGCTAACGGGCGCCCTGCGTGAAGGCACGACGGCGACCGACGCGGTGCTCACGGTCACCCAGTTGCTGCGGGCCAAGGGCGTCGTGGGCAAGTTCGTGGAGTTCTTGGGACCGGGCCTGGCATCGCTATCGCTGGCCGACCGGGCCACGATCGCCAACATGGCGCCTGAGTACGGTGCCACGATGGGCTTCTTCCCGGTAGACGCCGAGACACTCGCCTACCTGCGCTTCACCAGCCGGCAGGACGCGCTGATCGAACGGGTCGAGACAGTTCTCAGAGCCCAGGGCTTGTTCTACACCGGCGATGAGCCGGACCCGGCCTTTTCGGACTTGCTCGAGCTCGACCTTGGCGACGTGGTGCCGTCGCTTGCGGGTCCCCGGCGCCCTCAAGACCGGATTCCACTGTCCGAAAGTCGGACGTCCTGGCAGTCCACCCTAGCCGAAACCAAATCGGGTGGCATCCCGACCGCGCGCGTACAACGCGGAAACGAGACCTTCACTGTCTCCGACGGCGCGGTTGCGATCGCAGCCATCACCAGCTGCACGAACACCTCCAACCCAAGTGTGATGCTGGCTGCCGGGTTGCTGGCGCAAAAGGCTGTGAAACGCGGTCTCTCCGTGAAACCCTGGGTGAAGACCAGCCTCGCGCCCGGCTCTCAGGTCGTCACCGAGTACCTCAAGGCCAGCGGCTTACTCGAGTCTCTGCAAGCGCTCCGCTTCTACCTGGTGGGATACGGATGTACCACGTGCATCGGCAACTCCGGTCCACTGGACGCCGAGATCGCGCAAGCCATCAAGGACCACGACCTGGTAGTCGCCTCAGTGCTGAGCGGCAACCGCAACTTCGAGGGACGCGTCAACCCGCTCACACGCGCCAACTACCTGGCTTCACCGCCGTTGGTGGTCGCCTATGCGCTTGCGGGCACGATGGACATCGACTTCGAGCAGGATCCGATCGGAGTAGGCGCGGATGGCAACCAAGTGTACTTACGCGACCTGTGGCCAAGCAAGCAAGAGATCAGCCAGACCCTGACTGGGGCAGTACGACGGGAGCAGTTCAGCGAACGCTATCGAGAGATCCTAGCCGGCCCCGAACAGTGGCAGGCGGTGGCGATCGAACCTAGCCAACGCTTCGATTGGCAGGCCGACTCCACCTACATCCGACGACCGACCTTCTTCGACGGGGTGCAAGCGGGCGAACCGCCCGCCGCAACCGATGTCGATGACGCCCGCGTCCTGTGTTTGCTCGGCGACTCGGTCACCACTGACCACATCTCACCTGCCGGCTCGATTGCCAGTGACAGCGCGGCCGCTGAGTACCTAAGAGCAGAAGGCATATCGCCGCGCGACTTCAACAGCTACGGAAGCCGCAGGGGAAACCACGAGGTGATGGTCCGCGGCACCTTCGCGAACATTCGCCTGCGAAACTTACTCGCACCCGGCACCGAAGGAGGAGTTACGCGACACCTGCCCAGTGGCGAGCAACTGCGCATCTACGACGCCGCGACCCGCTATCAACGGGAAGGAGTTCCGCTCGTGATCGTCGCCGGCAAGGAGTACGGCACGGGCTCTTCGCGGGATTGGGCGGCCAAGGGGACCCTGCTACTCGGCGTCCGGGCCGTGATCGCCGAAAGCTTTGAACGCATCCACCGCTCCAACCTGGTCGGCATGGGCGTGTTGCCGTTGGAGTTCTTGCCGGGTGAGAGCCGCTCGAGTCTCGGACTCACCGGCCATGAGCGGTACTCCATCTCGGGCATCGCTGACGCCCTGAGCCCGGGCAAACAGCTGGCTGTTGAGACCGACAACGGCAAACGCTTCCAGGTCACAACCCGCATCGACACGCAGCGCGAGCTGCGCTACTTCCGCCACGGCGGCATCCTCAACTACGTGCTCCGGCAGCTAGAGTAGGCTCGTAGGAATCCGGGCTAGCTAGCTAGCTAGAGGCGGCTTGGGTATCGACTTCTTGGGGCTCGGACTCGGCACCTGGCAAGTGGAACCAGAAGCAACAGCCGTGGGGCTCGACGGGGGACATGCCCACCTCGCCGCCCATGTTGCTGACGAGGTGCTTGACGATCGACAGGCCCAAGCCAGTCCCGCCCATCGCACGCGAACGGCCGGCGTCCGCACGGTAGAAGCGCTCGAACAGTCGCGCGCGGTGCTTGGGCGAGACGCCGGGCCCGTCGTCTCTCACCTCAAAGCGCGCTTGCTTGCCCGAAATCCGTGCACATAGCTCGACGTGCCCGCCCTCAGGCGTGTACTTGACCGCGTTTTCTAGCAAGTTCACGAGCACTTGATTGATCGCTTGTGTGTCGCCCCGCACGAGCCCGGAGGGAACCGCCTGCAACGTGAGTTCGATCGCGCGCTTTTGGGCCAGTGGTGCAATCGACGACAGGGCGCTCTCCACGGTCGCCGAAAGTGGCAACCATTCCACCGCCATGTGATAGGCATCCGCCTCGAGCCGGCTCAAGTCCAGCAGGTCGGAAAGGAGGCTGGACAGCCGCTCGGCATGTCGAAGGCAACCCGCGGCAAACACCCTTGCCTGCTTGGGATCGTTGAGCGCGCCCGAGAGCAGTGTCTCGCTGTTGGCCCGGATCACGCTCACCGGCGTGCGCAGCTCATGGGAGATGTTTGCGACGAAGTCGCGCCGGATGGCCTCCAGCCGGCGCACCTCCGTGACGTCTCGTAACACGAGCAGGACCCCCTTGGTGGCCCGCAGCGGAGTGCCCGACGCGGCGATCGTCCGAAGATTCTGACCGAGCCGAAACTCGTCCGACACCGTCTTCGACAGGGCCTTTTGGGCAAGCTCGATGAGATCGGGCACCCGGCACAGTTCGACGAGCATGCGACCTTCACCGGCAACTTGAAGGTCGAGTACTTCTCGCGCGGCTGGGTTGAGAAGCTGCACGCGTAGGTCCTCGTCCATAGCGACGATCCCCTCACCCATCGTGTTGAGCACTGCATCTCGCCGGTCGCGCTCGGCGGCGAGTGCCGAAACGCTCACATTGAGCTCGTGGGCCAGGCGGTCGAGCGAACCAGCCACGAAGCCAAGCTCATCGTGCGTCCCGCTCGAGTGCTCCGGCGCACCCGGTTCCTCCGACAGGGACCGTGCCCGCTCCACCAGCGAAAGCAGTGGGCGTGTGGTCACATGCGACGCCAACGCGCTGATGATGACCGCGATCAGCAGCCCGAAGCCAGCCCCGAGCAACAGTACGGCCCGGAGCTGGCTGACCGACTCCTCCACCTGCGAAAGGGGTGTGGCTACCCGCACGACCCCCAGGTCCCCATGACTCCGCGCCACGTAGAGCATGGCCGTGCCCACCGTCGTACTGAAACGAACCGAACGGCCGAAGCCGCTGTCGAGGGCCTCCACCACCTCCGGACGTCGATCATGCTTCTCGGCCGCAAGCACCCCGGAAAGGGGCAGCTCCGAGTCCCCCAAGAGGTCACCAGAGCGGGCGACGACGGTCACGCGGACCCTGCCCGCCTCGCCGAGCGCGTCGGCAACTCGATCGACCTCGGGGGGGTCGGCCGTCGCGTCCAGATCAGCCAGGGCCTCTCGGGCCAGGGCCGCGGCATGACTCAAACGCAGCTCGATCTGCTCCGTCAGCACGCGCCGCAGTTGCGTTTCCAGAAACAGACCTGTAGGCGCGCCGACAGTGCCAATCAGCCCGATCGACACAAGGAAAAGGCGGCTACGCAGCCGTAGTTTCATCTCAGAAGGACCTCCGCGAGCCGGCGCTCACAGGCACCCAGCGCGTGAACACTAGCCCGGAACATGCGTGACTTCGACGCCGCCTCGGTCCTCGAAAGCCCTGTGAAGCCGAATCCCTGCGCGATCCGACACCCAAGTCCTGAACGTTCCGACCCAGCCCGCATCGACACTGCGTCATCCACGCCAAACAGGTGCTCTCGGGACAAAAGCGGTGTATTATCGCGCCCCATGACGGCGAACCCCATGAAGCTGAAGCCCGGCGTTGTCACCGGCAACGCGCTGACGGAACTGCTTTCCTACATGAAAGAGGCGCAGTGCGCGCTGCCCGCGGTCAACGTAATCGGCTCGCACAGCATCAATGCCAGCCTGGCCGCCGCCCGGGAGGCCAAGTGCCCAATCATCATTCAGTTCTCCCATTCGGGCGCCCAGTTCTATGCCGGCAAGTTTGTCGCGAACGACAAGCACCAGGCATCGATCGCGGGGGCGATTGCAGGGGCCCGGCACGTGCAAACCCTGGCCGAGCTCTACGGGGTCCCGGTGATCTTGCACACGGATCATGCGGCCAAGAAGCTGGTTCCCTGGGTTGAAGGCCTGATCGCAGCGGGCGAGCGCCATCACGAGCAAACGGGGCAGCCACTGTTCTCTTCCCACATGCTGGACCTGTCCGAGGAACCGCTCCAGGAGAACCTGGCCCTCTCGAAGAAAACGCTTGAGCGCATGACCAAGATCGATATGAGCCTCGAAATCGAGTTGGGCGTCACAGGCGGCGAAGAGGACGGAGTCGACAACACCGGCATCGACAACTCGAAGCTGTACACCCAGCCATCCGAGGTGCTCGCGGCCTACGACACCTTGTCTCCCGTAGGTTCATTCACAGTCGCGGCCAGCTTCGGCAACACCCACGGGGTGTACAAGCCGGGCAACGTCAAGCTCACACCGGTGATCCTCAAGAATTCCCAAGAAGAGATCGCGCGCCAGCGCGGAACGGCCAGCAAACCGGTTAACTTCGTCTTCCACGGGGGCTCGGGCTCAAGCCGCGAGGAAATCCGGGAAGCCGTGTCCTATGGCGTCATCAAGATGAATATCGACACGGACACCCAGTGGGCATTCTGTCAGCCGATCAAGAAATACATGGACGACAAGAGTGCCTATCTGCAGAGCCAGATCGGCAACCCGGATGGGGACGACAAGCCGAACAAGAAGGTAATCGATCCCAGGGCCTGGATGCACGAGGGGGAGAAGGGCATGGCAGCACGTCTGCAGCTTGCCTTCGAGGACTTGGGCGCACTGGGCAAGTTCGCCAGCTGACAGGAACACGCTCGTGAGCCACCCACCGAGGGTGTCGTGGGGCGGGGCGAGCCTGCATCCCGAGGAAGCGTCGCAACGCGTCGGTCGCGGCTAGATTCGACTGACCGAAAGATCTGCAGAGCAACTTGCAGGGCGGTGAGCTTCCACCCGTGCTACCGCGGCCATGTGTGCGCAAACACGGACCCATATCCAACCACGGACTTTTACTAGGTCTGACTTGGACTTATCGTCGCTCCAACGAACTTCGGTGGGAGGTGACGCGATGCGTTCGGCGATTGCAGTGACTTTGGCCTTCATGGCTCTCGGATGCGCGGGCGAGATTGGACCGGAAGCGGATATTGGCGCGGCATCGGATGTCAACGTCGCCGAGTCCCAGCTGACCCGCGGCTTTTGGCGGGTGTTCTTTCGCGGTTGGCTCGACCGGATCTGCACCGATCGCGACGGCGACTACCGTTGCAAGTGCGCCCACTTGTACAACCCGGACGACGTGGCCTGCGGTGATGATGGCGGCGATGATCTGGTCGACGAGTGCGAAGAGGGCAGCCATGATTGCGACGACAACGCCACGTGCACCGACCTGACGGACGGCTTTGCCTGCGAATGCGACGCGGGGTACGCCGGGGATGGGAGCACCTGCGAGGACGTGGACGAGTGCGCGGAAGGCTCGGACGACTGCGACGAAAACGCTACCTGCGACAACACCGTCGGCGGCTTCACGTGCGAGTGCGACGAAGGCTATCAGGGTGACGGAACCACTTGCGAGGCGGCCGGTGTCGATGAATGCGAAGCAGGCACAGACGACTGCGATGCCAACGCGACCTGCGAGGACACCGAAGATGGGTTCACGTGCACATGCAACGAGGGCTATCAGGGGGATGGGGCCACGTGCACGGATCTGGACGAGTGTGCGGACGGCTTGGACAACTGCGACGACAACGCTACTTGTGGGAACACCGAGGGTGGCTTCCGTTGCACCTGCAACGAGGGGTATTCCGGCGATGGTGTCACTTGCAGCGAGGATGCAGTTGACGAGTGCGCGCTGGGCACACACAACTGTGGCCCCCTCACGGTCTGCGTGAACACTGCGGATGGGTTCCTGTGTGCCTGTCTGGCAGGCTACCAGGACGTGGGTGGTAGTTGCGTCGACGTTGACGAATGCGCAGCGGGGTCGGACAACTGTGACGACAACGCGTCCTGCACCAACACCGAAGGCGCTTTCGCCTGCTCATGCAACGAGGGCTTCGCAGGAGATGGGACCATGTGCACGGACGTAGACGAGTGCGCCGCGGGCACCGCCAACTGCGACGCCAATGCGAGCTGTCAAAACACGGCGGGCGGCTTCGCCTGCACATGCAATCCGGGCTTCTCGGGCGACGGGGTATCATGCACCGACGTCGATGAGTGCGCCGGAGACAACCCCTGCGATGCCAACGCAACCTGCACCAACACCGAATCCGGCTTCGATTGCAGCTGCAACGAAGGGTATTCGGGCGACGGGCTAGACTGCACCAAGGACCCTGTTGACGAGTGCGCTTCCGGACAAAGCAACTGCGATGCCAACGCAACCTGCACGGACACCCCGGACAGTTTCACGTGCAGCTGCAACGACGGGTATTCCGGAGACGGCGTCAACTGCACTATGGACCCTGTCGACGAGTGTGCCTCGGGACAAAGCAACTGCGATGCCAACGCAACCTGCACCGACACGGCGGACGGCTTCACGTGTGACTGCAACGCGGGCTACCAAGGCGACGGAAGCACGTGTTCGGACGTGGACGAGTGCTCAGCCGGAAGCGACAGC
This sequence comes from Myxococcales bacterium, assembly GCA_028817905.1. Taxonomy (GTDB): domain Bacteria; phylum Myxococcota_A; class Polyangia; order Polyangiales; family JAFGIB01; genus JAPPOR01. The sequence continues at coordinate 15,493 of JAPPOR010000482.1, read as the reverse complement.
TGCGACGCGGTCGCAACCTGCACCAACACCGGAGGCGGATACACGTGCGCCTGCCCCGCGGGCTACGAAGACACCAACGGCGATGGAACAGTCTGCACCGATCTGTGCGCGGTCGCTGCCTGCGACAGCCTCGCCACTTGCACCACCAGCCAGGGTCAGGCCCAGTGCAGCTGCCCTTCGGGCTACCTCGACGTCAATGGCGACGGCAGCCTATGCCAGCTGGACGTGGAGTGTCAGACCCTCGGTTGCGATCCCGCGGCCGAGTGTGTGGTGGACGGAACAAACGTCTCCTGCGCCTGCCCCCAAGGGTATGACGACCCGGTCGGGGACGGGTCCTCGTGCGTCAATATCGACGAGTGCGCCTCTGGAGGCAACAATTGCTCGGCGGACGCTACCTGCGAGGATACGGAAGGTGGCTTCAACTGCACGTGCAACAGCGGCTTCTCGGGCGATGGCGTCACGTGCTCCGACCAGAACGAGTGCAGCGAAGGCAGCGACAACTGCTCGGCCAATGCGACCTGCACCAACACAGACGGAGGCTTCACCTGCGAGTGCGACTTCGGCTACGACGGCGACGGGGTTACCTGTGCAAACGTCGATGAATGCTCCTCTGGAGACAACGACTGCGATGACAACGCCACTTGCCAAGACACCGAGGGCTCCTTCGATTGTACCTGCAACGAAGGCTACGTCGGCGACGGCACGAGCTGCGACGCCGACGACAGCTGCAACCTGACGGGCACCTTCGCGACCCTGATCGAGATGGACGTGCAGTGGCCCGACGTGCCCGTGCCGGACCTGCCTATCACCATCATCGCGCTGGACGGCGGTTCGGGCACGGTCACTGCCTGGGCAATTCGCAGGCACACCCAGAACGGCACCACGCTCGAGGTCGAAGAGCAGGCCTGCGGAGCCATCTCGCCCGACGTGTGCTCGCCACTCTTGTCAGAAACGTATGCGGACGGCTCGTCTACGGACGTTTGGGATCTGGCTACCATGCCGAGAGCCAAGGCCACCTTCCAGCTCGGCGACGTTCCTGAGCCCGGCGATCCCTACGTGGGACCGGTTGAGACCAGTCTCGTGGGGCTCTCCCTGGAGGACCCGACCGGACCGTGGCCGGAGACCTTCCAAGATCCCGGTATCACGTGGACCGACCCCGACGGGGACGGCGAGCCCGGCCTCACGGCCTACCCGCGAGCCGACGGGGAGATCTCTTCGGCCTGCAACTACCCCTATGCAGCGCCGCCGGTCCCAACTGAAACGCTGGATTCGCGGGCAGTCGCCGCCTTCGGTGCCACCCGCGCCCAGGTCCAGTACCAGGGTGTGATCGATGACTGCGACGCCATCAGCGGCTCCGTCGGGGGCCCCGGCCCGGGCGGCATGCCACTGCAGGAAGCGCGAGCCATCGGATGCGTCAAGGACACCGGTGGAAACTGCAATGAAGAGGAAACGGCTGCGCTCGATGCGACCGACGAGGACACCGCCCAACAGGTCCTGGCGACACGGTTCTGGATGATGCGCGTCCCCGACAACGTCACCTGCGCGGACGTGCGCGGCATGACCTTCCCGCAATAGTCAGGTCCGTGGCTAGGAAAGGGCAAACGCCCTTTCCTGGCCCGGATCATTCATGACTTCGGCGCCGCCTCGCTTGTCCTTCGACTCCACAGGGCTTTCGCCGACCTAGAAGATACAGGCAGTATTCCCGTCGGTCGTCGAAAGCCCTGGGAAGCCGAAGCCCTGCGCGATCCGAGGCCGAAGTCACGAATGATCCGGGCTAGCTAATTCTTTCTTGTACGCGTCGCCGCGAGCGCGCGGGCGACGAGCTCAGCGACCTCGGTCGGAGGCTGGGGTCGCTCTTGGGAAGCAGCACCGTCAATCGTGGCGGCCACCTGTTGGTCGGCCGCGCGCCGGGCCCGTGCGATCGCGGTGCGCAGCTGCACCGGCAGCCCCGCCCGTGGGGTCCTGGCCGATGGCGCGTCGGGTCTGGTGCGCGAGCCACCCTGAACGGCGGCCTGGGCGCGGGCAACCGCCCGGAATGCGGCCGCGCTGTCGTCCGACGGCTCGTCGGGCGGCGTGGACGAATGCGACGATCGCCCCCTTGCCGGCGCATGCTCGAACGGGCCCTGTTGAGCGAGGTCTCGCTTGGATAGGCGACGTTCGCGCAGAAACTGGACGCGAGGGCTGTTCAACTGATGCGAGAGCTGCGTTGCGCTGAGAGGGCGAGCGCCGGGATCGCGCGCGTCTGCCAAATCACCGGCAGCAGAGACACCGAACGGGGTCGGCCCGCCCCGGTCCAGGAGTCGCAGAAGCTCGATCGCGTCGTAGCCGCGCAGTTGCCGCCTCAACGATCCAACTGCGCTGAAGAGCCATGCCTGGGCTTCGCCGAAGACATCAAGCCCACGCGCACGCTCGGCGGAGCTCTTCGGACGAATCATCCGGTTGTTCCGCGGTCGCGCTTGGCGACCCGAAGGGGCCCGCGGACCAGACCGCCCAGCCCCGGCCCGGTCAAATTCGATGCCGGCGCTGGCGCCGATCGCCAACCCGCGCCGGCGTGCAATTTGAAGCAGCATCCTCACGCCATCCGCGTCCGGCGGGACCGTCCACGCGTTGCGGCGAGGATCCCACTGATGGCCAGGTATCCGCCGGAGGTCGCGCAGCACCGAGGCAACGTGACAGTACACCCGGAAAGCGCCGCCATCGAACTCCACCTTGCCCGCGCTCGCGCGTGGGTTTCCCATGACGCCTAAGCTACGCACGCTTCGCAGGAACGACAGCCCCGAGTCGACGAAGCCCCCTGCGCGAGCCTCGATCGGGGGCACTTCCCCGCAAACCAGGGCGCTGCCCGCAGGTTCGGGAAGATCGTCGCCCGGTTCCGGATCGAAAAAGCGCGTCTCGACCGCGATCCATTCCTGCCGCCCGGTCGATACTGGGGATTCATCGTTCCAACAGCGGCGGATGCAGCAGCAGCTCATTGCCGTCTGGATCGCGCACCTCGGTTACGGCCATGCCCCAACTTCGCTGGCTGGCGGGCACGCCGGCGCGCGCGAGAGACTCGCGCAGGGGCGCTTTTTGCTGCTCGCATAGGGAGAAGAAGATGCGTCCTTTTCCCGCACGCTCGGTGTCCCGGTTGAGAATGATCTCGTAGCCCCAGCGGGAAACCTGCACGACGACTACCTCACCCTGCTCCTCGTGCACCCAGTCCTGCCCGAATCCCAGCTGCTTGCAGTAGAACGCCGCGGCCGCCGATGCATCGCGCACAAACAACACGGGCCGGCCGTAGAGCTGCTCCACGACCGCAGCATATCGCACGTTGATTGCAGCGCCAGCGCCCCACTACAGCCCCACTACATCCCCGTGTGTCCGCCCAGTGCCTTGTTCAGTCCACCGTTTCGCCTCCGGCCTCTCGCTCGAGCCGACTCCGAAACCGTCTGGCGTACCGGTGGCCAGGGAAGCGCTTAAGATAGCGCCGCATCACCTTCCTCGCGGAGTCCTTGCGGCCAAGGACAAGAAAGGTCTCGGCAAGCAGGGCGAACTCCTGAGGCTCGCGGGCTTTGCCCGCGAGCTCACGCACCACGCACGGATGGTCACCCTTGACCAGACAGGCCGACGCCCGTTCGAACGCCGATTGGCCGGTCTTCCCCTCGGCGGGCGACGCTCCCGAACCGCGGGACTGCGCACGCGCGCGTCCGGCTGAACCTGTTCCGGTGGACCCTGCACCGGCAGCACCCGCGCCACGACGGCGCCTGTGCTTCATACCGCGCGGACTTGATGCGATTCCCATGGAAGCAGCCCGGGCGCCGCGCTGGACGCGTGAGGCCGGTGCTGGTGCGCGTGCGCTTGCCTTCTTGACAGCCGTGGACTCCTCTGCACGACGCACCTGCTTCAGCGCGGAAGTTGACCCGGATCGCTCGCCTGCGAGGGCCACCCCCGAAGGGGGCTTCACGCTCGCAGGAGGGTTGACGACGCTTTTGGGCGTCGTGGCTGGCGTCGTGGCTGGCGTCGTAGTTCGCGCAGGGGCTCCACCGAAGACATCGCCGGCCGTCGCGGCAGTCGGTTTCGGGACCTGCACACTCATCGGGGGAGCGTCGTCCAACGCGTGGTCGCCCCACTTGATGGTCAAGATCGCTCCGGCAGCCAGCATCATGGAGAGGAAGACCGGGTGGATCGGTGGGGGCGACGGCACCCGGACGTGCGGGCTAGCGGGTCCGCGCGGGGGACCCAAGCTGCCCCCCAAGCCAACCCCCGAGCTACCCGTCGTCGGCTCGCTGGCGAAGCCAGGCGGAGGACCTTCTGCACGTCCGATGGCGAGGCCTACGTCATCACCACCGCCATGTGGGGGCAGCTGCACTCGGTCCGTGCGGGGAGGGGGCAGAGCCCTATCGACGCCGCGCTGGACGCCGCGCTGGACGCCGCCCTGGACGCCGCCCTCCACGACCTCGATCATGCACTCGCCCATGGCGAGTCGATCGCCCGCGCGGATCAGCTCAACCCCTTGCACCAGGTGGCCATTCACCATCACCGGACAGTCGTCAGACAGGCTGTCGACCACGCTCGTGCCATCGCGTGTAAAGAGGCGGGCATGGTGCCCCGCGATATGTCGACCCGTGATCCGGATCCGGTTGTCCATCTCACTTCCAACAGAGAGCTCATCGTAGAGTTGCGGAACCACGGTGGTGGTTCCGCGGCTGTCGTGGATGACGAACTTGATCGTTTCTCGGTGGCCAGTCATTGGGGAAAACTCGACGCGCGTGGCCGCCCCGTCCCGCGGGTCGCTACCTACTCGCCCTTTGTACAAAAGGCCTTGCACATAGGGAATGGCGCCTGTGGTGTAGCAGCTACGTCCCCGGTTGTCCCGTGCCACTGTACGGGGCGCTGTCGCGCTCATGTGAGTACTTCCTCGCCTTGTTCCGAGTCTTGCCTCGACGTTTGCCTGTGGCAGATCCAGCCGTCTGCGAGGCCCAAAGAGGCCGCAACTACCCCAACAAATTGCGGTAGCTCGGACGACCTACTAGGGCATGAGTACCCTCACCAGATGGACACTGAAAGCAGACAGTGTTGGCAAAACACTGGCAACGATTCGGTGCGGCCGTGACACCCGAACGCGGACACGGCTAGAGGATTGTTCACATGCTGTTCACATGCTAGTGGCTACCCATCGAGATGGCTGCGAGACATGCCTCGGCGTTCCGTACGGGGATGGTCGACGGTCATCAGGGTATCGGGATTCGCAAGGTGGCTGAGTATCTGCTGCTTCAGGGCTTGCGCCGTACGAGGCGCCGCCGGTCGAAGAGGAAGCGCAAGGGGTACTGGTGGCGTCCGCCCAAACTCGCTGTGTGGTCGGTTGTGGTGCTCGCCCTGCTGTCGTCGACAGGGGACGCGCAGAGCTCTGCCTATTGCGACAAGGTGCGGGCCCAGGCCCATGGCGAAGCGGCCCTGGCGATGACCCCGCGTCTATTCGGGCAAGGGCTTCGCTTCCCGGACGCCTCCACCAACCTGGGGGCCGTGATCGCGGACCAATACCAAGTCCGCGTGGGCCTGTCCTTTTCCTTGGTCGACATGCTTCGAGGCCTTGCCATGAATAGGGCCGGTGAGGCGGACTGTCGCGCCCATGGCGCGTCCCAGGCGTTGCAGCGGGTACTCGCGCAGGTCGACCGCGCGACCTACCTGCCCGCCTATCGCGCCCAGCGTGACTTTCTTGCTCGCCACCGGTCCGAGTGGCGGGGGCTCGTCAAAAAGGCCCAGAAGCGCTTGGAAGAGCGCATTATCACGGTGGTCGAGTATACGAACTTTCGTAGCCGCATCGACGTGCTGGAAAACAAGCTCATCGATCTGGACGGCCGGATCGGCGTCCTCGAGTCGGAGCGTGCGCCGTTGCCAAGCGCGGGCCTGGACGCGCTTGTCCGCAACTACGTGGGCTCCGCACAGGAATACGAGCGTCGTCGTTCCAGTCTGAAGGCGTTGGATGCTTGGGAGGTTTCATTGCGCGGCGGCGCCATACCGTTGCCGGAACTGCCCCCGGAGTGGTTCGGTGCGGTCGTGGTCAGCTATAGCCTCGGGGGTCCGATACGGAACTACTATCAAGGGGAGTATCTCGAGGCGCGGGCGCGCGAGCTGCGGACCGCCAGCTACGAGCTCCCGGCGCGCGTAAAGACCCTCAAGGCAGAGCTGGGCGTGCGTCGCTCGGAGGCCAAGCATGCACGCGCCCTGCTGCGACAGCAGTCGAAGCACCTTTCGGAGGCCCGCCAGATCCTCGAGCGCGACCGGGCGGGAACCGCCCATGAGCGCGACTCCGTCGCGATGCGGCTTCTCACCCTCGAATCAGAAGGCGCGTTCCTGCAAGCCTTCATTCAAGCAATTGACGGCGTAAGCGGAGAGATCCGTAGCAAGACGCGCGCGGACCGACAGCCGGTTCGATAGGCTCGCCGAAAGACCCATGTCTCAACATCCCTCACATGACAGCACTGCACAGCCCCTCGCACGCAGTGCACCTGGGTTTCCGAATATCGGTACCGGGGCCCAACAGGAGGCCAACCCCACCCCAGAACTTTCCGAGGCTTCTACCCAGTGGCTTGCCATCTTCGCCATGGCTGCGCTGATGACGGGTTTGTACTTCTTCGCCGAGGCCGCCTATTTCGCATGGCGAGACGCCTTCGTGACGCCGATCATCCTATCCCCAGACAGCGACCTGGTACTGCCCAGCAAGCTCAAGCTGGCACGCCTCACGGCGGAGCGCGAGGCGCTGGCGGTACGCGAGGAAGAGACCACTCAGCTTCTAAACGTTGCCGAGCGCGGTGTCGTCCAACTCACCACCCTCAAGTCGTCTATGGCCAGCTCCCTTGACTGGTCCGACCTGGTAACCTCCCAGAAGCGGGCGTCGAGCGCGAGTGATCTGCGATCGCTGGCCCGTCAGCGCAAGTTGCTGGCTCAGCGCATCCGGGAGCAGCAGGCACACGTTGTCGAAGTAAGTCGGCACGTGGAAGCCGGGCTGGCGCGCAAGACCGACCTGCTACACGAGCGGGACGTACTGAGTAAACTTCGAATCTCTGCCATTGAGAATGAGAGGGACCGCCTCGCAAGCGCGGTGGTGCACAACGAGAGCGTGGCGGCTCAACGGGCCCTCCATAGCGGGGCTCGCAAGAAGGGTATCGCAACGCCCGAGATGCTGCGGCACCAGGAACAATTGGTCCGCATCGAGCTGGAACTGCAGCGGCTGGCCGCCGACAAGAAAGCTCGCGCTTCCGAACTCGAATCCATTCGCACCGAGGTCGGGCGGCTGGACGACCTCATTGACCAAATCAAGCGGAGGCCTGTGTTTCGCGCCGTGACCGCCGCCCAGCATGTGGTCTTCGTCCCCTATGCTCAGCTCGAAACCGTGGTCAACGGAGCCGGCGTGTATGAATGCCGGCTTTGGGGGATCTTTCGATGCCGCAGGGTTGGGCGCATCGCAGAAGTCCTGGCGGGTGAGGTAAATATGGAGGATCCGTGGGGGGCACCCACCCGGGGCCAGTATGCGCTGCTAGCTCTCTCCAACGAAGAAGGCGCCAAGGCGCGCGTCCTAAGGGTGCGGCCATGATCATCCCGCGGCAACGGATGCAGCACGCCGAAGCCAGGAGCACAGGAGGCTAGCGGGCTGCCATGGAACACCTCCTTTGGTTCTTCGATGCCCACATCGACGCGACGGGTCTCACGCCGATGCTGCGGGCCGCGCTTGTGTGCGCTGCGCTGTATCAAGTGGACCTGGCGCTCGTGATCGGTACGTGGCTGACCCGCCACGCGGGGATGACGAGTGGGCACCCAACCATGGCGCCCGGAGAACGAAAAAGCGCCATGGTCGTGCTACCGACGTTGCTCCGCAATCCAGGTGAACTTCGTGGGCTGATGGGTGCCGCGTGCAGCATCGCGGAAAACCGCTACCCGGGAGAACTGGTCGTCGTCCTATGCATCGATGGCAGTGGGGAGCGCCCCGATCTCTACCAGGAGCTCAAAGCGTGGGTGGCCAAGCAGGCTTGCCCGAGCAACGTGCGGATGGTGGTCGACGGTTTGGAAACGCGTGCCGGCAAGGCGGTCGCCATGGAGGCTGGTATCGCGCGAGTGAAAGCGATGGTCGCGGATGGCGAGCTCGCTGCGATACCCGAGCTATTCTTCAACATGGACGCGGACAGCGTGCTCGGCCCCAGAGCCCTGGAGCGCATGGCCTACCGGCTCACGCGGAAGCGACCCTTTCGGAACACGCCGTACATGATCGTGACTTCGAACGTGGTCGTGCCGGCCGAGCAGTTTCGTCAGGGCTGGAAATCCCTGCTCAGGCCCCGTTGCTGGATCGCCCTGCACGTGGCTCGAGAGTACCTGTCGAGCATCACCTACGGAAAGTTCAACTGGAAGGTCTTTCCCGTGATGGACGTGTCAGGCGCGCTCTACTGCACGTGGACGGGGGTCCACCTCGTGGCCCCCTACTACGCGCGCTTCATGCAGAACCTGCGCTACTCCGACGTGGCCAGGTGGTGGATGGGGTTTGGCCCGCCACGGTTTTCAGAGTTCCGCGGCAAGCCACTACCCGAGGCCATGGCCGGACCCGGAGACGACACCTGGATTACCTGGCTCGCGTGCATCGCGACCTGGAAGAACGGCAAGCTCGTCTTCGATGCACCGGCCACACCCGCCCATGCACTTTGTCGCCTCATCGGAGACTACTTCTCGCGCGCGGTCACCTATGACCCTCTGGCCAAGGTCTACAGCAATACGCCAACAACGTTCAAAGGGCTTTTCAAGCAGAGGCTTCGCTGGAACAGCTCTCGCATCCAGGACCTGGAGCGCTGGGGCAAGTCGCACCTGCTTCATTGGCACGTGGGGTTACCGCTGTTCTTGTCGTTCGCCGTGGTGTTCTTCTGCATCACCGGCTTCGCGGTGGGGGTATTTGCCCCTCTATTGGGTCTCGCGGTCCCACCCGGAACCTTTCCATTGGCGGTAATCGTGGGTGTTGGATACTCGGCGTCGCGCATATCGAGCACGATCGCGGCGCTCCTGGTCTCCGACAGTCCACCCGTAGAGTGGGCGAAACTGCTCGCACTGCCCCTGGCTGGCCCCTATCACCTCACCTTCAACACCTGGACGCTCGTCATCGGCTACTTTCGGGACCTATTCGGCTTTGGCGAGCCCACCAACTTTGCACCAGAGGAAACCTTGCGAGCGGGCGGGCTTACCCGGGTGGCGCTTGGGTACCGACTTCGTAGGGCGTTTTTGATGGGCTTGCGGGCGTTGCGGCACGGGGATGTGCGCTTCAGTGCGTCTTGGTTTGGATGGCGTGAGACCCGCTGGAACCCGAGCGGCTTCGATGGCTGGACGAGCGGGAAGCGGCCGGCGTCCGTGCGCGTGCCAAGCAACACGGAAGGCCCTGACGAATGAAAACCGCCGGTCCGGCCCACGCCTTGGCGCTGTCGGTGCTGTGTGGAGCCCTGATGCAGGGGTGTGCTTCCGACACGACACGCTTTGGCCCAAACGTGGGACTCGACGGCGGGCTGCCAGGTCGGGGCATGGACGGCTCCACCGGGGGGCGCTCCAGCGCGAAGCCGGACCCTAGAGCCTCGCGCAGCGCAGACTCGCAAGACGATGCACGCGCTGATGCCAGCGCTGGCGAAGTGTCTGAAGGCCCGAATCGGGCGGACGGCAGCATGGACAATGCCGACCCCGACACGGCCGACCCATCGGACGATACGCGAGCTTCGACGGCAGATGACCTCGGGGCCGCTGCAAGCGACGAGCGGTCGCAGAGCACCGGTTTGACGGCGACTTGGGTCTGGAGCAAAGAGCGGATCCTTGACGCAGCCCAGCGCACGACCCTGCTCCAATTCATCGAGCGCGAGGGGGTCGATACCCTGTTTCTTCAGCTGTCGGAAACGTTCGAGGCCGACGACGGTTTCTCAGAGCTCAGCGCCTTCGTGGCCGAAGCCCACGAGCGCAAGGTGAACCTGCTCTGGGTGGATGGCGACCCCAAGTGGGCGTTTCCGGGAAGGCACCAGGGAGCCTACGCAGCGCTTCAGCGAGTGGCCCGCATCAACGCCAGGCTCGACGCCGCCGGCCTACGACCCATGACTGGAATCCTGTACGACGTGGAGCCCCATCTGCTGCCGGAGTGGGACACCGAAGAGGCCGTCCTGAGCGCGGGTTTCGTCGCACTGCTAGACCTGCTGCAGGCGGAAGCACAGGCGGCGGAGCTTGAAATTTGGCACACCGTTCCCTTCTGGTTTGCGGACAACGAAATGCCGGGTGGAAGCTTGGGCGGAGCGGCACTTCGACTTGGTACCGGTGTCGTGGTGATGGCCTACCGCAACAGTGCCCGCGGTGTCATCGATGTGGCGAGCAAGCTGTTTGACCTGGCTGGCTCTTCACCCCACCGAATCGTGGTCGCGGTCGAGACCCACTGCAGCCCGCCGGAGAACGTGACGTTCTGCGGCGCAACCCGGCCCACGTTAGACGCAGCGGTCGATGCCATTCGGGCGGCCTTCGGGAACACCAAGGCGTTCGCCGGCGTGGCGGTCCATCAATACGAGACCTGGAGTGAATTGCTCTCGGGGAGTGACCAGTGACGAAGGCCCCGCGGATTCTCGTGCTCGGTGGAGATGGCTACCTCGGATGGCCGCTGACTCTAAAGCTAGGCTCGCGCTATCCGAAGGCATCCATCACGCTCGTGGACAACGGCCTGCGCAGGCGACTGGTCGCCGAGGTGGGCAGTCGTTCGGCTGTTCCCATCCTGGCCCTGGCCGACCGGGTGCATGCGGCCCGGCGATTGCTGGGCCAGCGACAGCTGCGGGTGCTCGAGATGGATGTCAGCGAGCCAGGGTTGGACGCGCTGGTGTCTGAGTTTCGTCCCACCCACGTCTATCACCTGGCCCAGCAGGCTTCTGCGCCGTATTCCATGCGCGACCCCGAGGCCGCGCTGTTCACGGTGCGCAACAATGAGCATGGCAATCTGCGTCTGCTGTGGGCCCTGCAACGGCATGCGCCGCAGGCTCACCTGATCAAACTGGGCTCGTTCGGAGAATACGCTCGCAGCGAGATTCCAGTTGCCGAAGGCTACTTCGCACCCAGCTATCGGGGCATTCAAGCGAAGACCACCATGCCCTATCCGAGGGCCGCCAACGACATCTATCATGTAACGAAAATCAACGACTCCAACTTCGTCTCCATGGCCTGCGAGCAATGGGACCTGAGGATCACGGAGCTGATGCAAGCGACGGTGGTGGGCACGCATACAGAAGAGATGGCGGGGCGGCCGGAGCTCTTCACCCGCTTCGACTACGACGAGGCGTTCGGTACCGTTCTCAACCGCTTCATCTGCATGCTCCTGATCGAGCACCCTCTGCTGGTATACGGGAGCGGGCACCAACGGACCGGGCTCATGGCCCTGGCGGACTGCGTGGCTTCGATGGCGTCGCTCGTGGAACAGCCCGTCGCTGCGGGTGAGCATCGCGTGTTGAATCACGTGACCGAGCGCCGATACTCGATCGCCGAGCTTGCGGACAAGGTTGTCGAGGTTGCCCGCGAAGTTGGCTACGCGCCGCGTATCCAGCGCGGCGTCCACGACCCCCGAAACGAACAACCTCCCAGCAAGCTCACCTACGATATAGAGACCAGCTATGTCGATAGCCATCTGGCAGCGACGCCGCTCGATCGCATCATTCGCGAGTCCATCGAGCACCTAGGGCCCCACGTTGAGCGCATCGACGCTCGGCACTTCCCCCCGGTGACCCGTTGGTAGAGGCGGACTGGCAGGCCTTCCGGGCGCGGCACTTTCCGGATCAGGACATCAACCTCAACCCCGGTGCGCTTGGGACGACCTGCCGCCCGGCGCGAGCCGCCATACGTAGTTTTCGTCGAAAGTGGTCCGCCAACCCCATCGCACAGTATCGTGCCGCCCGCTCCTCGCTGAAAGCCGCACGTGCTCTTGCCCTGCGGATCTGGGGAGATGGCTATAGGGTTGCACTGGGTGGTGGAACAACGGCCACCATGAACCTCGTCGTGATGGCCGTCGCCAGTCGCATGGACCAGCGGCCCATCGACATCCTGAGCACCGCCCACGAACACGCCGGCGGTCTGTCCGGCTTTGTCCGCCATCCCGCATATCGCGTTCACTTACTTACGAGCGAAGAAGTCCAGGACCAGGAAGCGTTCGCGCGACGCGCGTCAACGGTCAAGCCGGATCTAGCGTTCTTCTCTCAGCGAACATGGACGCGAGGACGACGCTTGCCACTCGAACGGTGGATCCCTACGCTCCGAAACGTCGCACCCGGTTGCCGGGTATTGGTCGACGCCGCCCAGGCGGTCGGCGTCGAGCCGGCGCTATTGCCGGGCGCCGACGCCATCGTAGCCAGCGCCCACAAATGGTTGTTCGCCCCTCCGGGCACGGGCTTTCTTTGGCTGACCCCTGACATGGCCGATTGGCTCGGACCCCTCACCTGGTGTGGCTCCAGCCTGGATGCGGAATCCGACACCGCGGCCTTCGAGTCCGCGGGTGGCCAAGCGTTCGCCACGATCGCCGGCCTCGAGGCATCCCTAGAACTCTACGAAGAAAACCACCAGCAAGTGCAGCAGCGCAGCGAAGCGCTGGCGAGCGAGTTCGCGGCGCAGCTTCAGGCGGTGCTTCAGGCACATCGCCTACCGTTCGGGTGTGAGCTCGCAGGTCCCGTGTTGACGGTGGACTTTCCGACCCTCGATCCCTATCCGCTATATCTTCGGCTGGGCGAGCGCGGGGTGCACGTCAAGTGCATCAAGGCAAGCCTGCAGGATGGCGAACGGCTCGATGTGCTGCGCTTCGGCCTCCCCTACTACGAAACGCGCGATCGCCTGTGCCAGGCCCTGGAGCGGATAGACCACGAACTGCGCCGATGCCACCCGCGGAACGGGTAGCGCAGGGCGCAGACCCTAGCCAGTGCCAATCCAGCGGGGCGCAACCCGAGGCACATGCAGAGACGGCAGGGCCTCCCAAGTCAGAAGCATCCAGCCCCCACCAGACTGCGGCCCAGTACCTTGAGGATGCGCGCGTTGACGCGCAGATCGCTGCCGAAGCGCGACGTCCCGTTGCGCTGAGCGATCGGCACCTCCACCTCGACGATCCGACACCCGCGACGCGCCGCCCAAAACACGAGTTCGGTTCCCAGTGACCCGTAGCAATCCGCATGACCCAGGCCCTGATACACTGCCAAACGGTAGCCCTTCATCCCGCAAAGCGGATCTCCGACGCCAAACCGTAGGCGGGCATAGGCACCGAAAATCCTCTCGCCCAAGCGCGGGTAGACCGCCCGCTTGCCAATCACCACGTCCGCCTGATCGGCTAGTAGTGCTGCGAACACGGAAATCTGTGCGGGATCGTGCTGCCCATCCGCATCAAAGGTGATGGCGATCCGCGCTCCTTTCGCTTGGGCAGCCGCCAGGCCGGTGTTGATGGCCGCATCATATCCGCGATTTTCGCTGTGGCGGAGCACCTGGGCACCTTCACGTTGGGCAAGCTCTGCGGTTCCGTCGCTGGACCCGTCGTCGACCACCAGCGCCTCGCCGTAGGGACGCACCCCCTGCAAGACCCGCTCGAGCGAGTCCGCTTCATTGTAGGCAGGGATGACCACCGCGATCTGCGAGCGTTCCATGTCAGCCACCCATCCAGCCCATGCGCTCGGCATACCATGGAGTGCCAATGCACCAACCCCAAAATCGTCTAGGAGGCGTGCGGGAACCCCAAACTAGCGCCCCAGCGCGTAGGCTCTGCGCTGCTTGACGAACAGCCGGATCTCGTCGACTCGGTCCAGGTACTCCGCATTGTCTGCCCGTTTTAGCGGGTCGGCGAGAATGTCAGGGGTGGCCCGACAAATGAAGTTGTCGATGCGCGCATCGAAGAAGTCCTCGGTAAAGCTTTCCTGCGCGATGTGCTTGAGAATCTCATAGAACCGTCGTTCGAATCTCGGAACACCATAGATCCGGGATGTGAGCTGGTTGCAGAAGCCCGGACAGAGTCCTGCAACTACCGGCTCCATCGTAAAGAGCCCCTCGTCGAGAACGTCGTTCTCCTCGGTCCACAAATGGCCGAACGATAGGTCGAGATCCCAAGGGAGCACGATCCAGCGATCGTCGACGGCGGAGGGATCTCGATAGAGATAGTAGTTCTTCTTCACCTGATCGCGGTTCTGAATCAGGCCCATGACCGCCATGTAGACAAGGTACGCGTCCACGTTGACCACCTGGTCGATGACCTCGGCGAACTCGGGATCGGGCAACTGCAGGGTCTCCTCGATAAGCTCGATCAGGTCAGCGTATTCGAGCTCGCCCTTCTTCTGGTCGTAGACGCACTGATACTCTTCAAAGGACTCGAGCGGAACCAACCCGCCACCGGGGACCCAGCACTCGCGTGGAGGATCGGCCTCGTACATCGACGCGGTGTCCTTGTTGAGTCCCCGAAGACGCAAGAAGTCACCGCCAATGCGTTCCACGCGCCACATGACACCGTAGTAGCGCTGATTGATTCTGAAATGGACAGGTTCCGCATTGGGGGTGGGAAGCCACGTGGCGTTTCGAAAGAGCTCCAGGCCCAGATGGTTGCGCAACATGGCCTTGTCGTTCCACTCGCTGCGCACGATGATGTGGTCGTGCGTGTCGGGCAGCATCAGGCCCTCGCCCAGATCAAACCGAAAGGAGAGCTTTTCGTACCCGCGACTGCTACCGCCGTGCAGCCGCACTTGCGTCTCATACGACTCGCCGGCAACAGCCAGCTCGGCCTCGACCTTGATTCTTTGGCGGACGTCAACGAGCATTCGATCGAGGTCGATCTGCGCGATGGACATGGACCAGACGGGAAGCTGGGACCGATACGCGACCACTTCAGCGGTGCCTGTCCGTGCGTCGCCCGGGAGCGAAGCACTAAGGACATGGCGCCCCGGCTTGTGAAAGCGAACAACTGCTTCCCCCCTACCACCGACGATATCGACCTTTCCCACCACGGTCGCGTCGGCCCCCGCGTCAAGCTCGAAGGTAGTGTGGAGGGTCGTATCGACCGGCCCCATTTCTGCCGTCCGCACCTCGACAAGAATTCGCTCGTCAACCATCACCGGCTGCATCGTCGCGGATAGATCAAGGTAGATGGCGCCCGCTGCCGGCGCCACTTCGGGCTCCTCGAAGTCTCCCCACGGATCACACGGGGGAAGCTCATTGTCGGGCTCGGGCCAGGGAAGCTCGGCAACGGGGACCTCGGCCCCATCACTCGCGGGTTCCATCGCGGGGGCCTCTGCTGAGCCACCGCGCGCATTGAGGGCAGTATCTCGATCGGACTGGGTTGACTCCACCGCGCCCGCGGCTTGGCCACCAGACCCGTCAAATCCACCATGCGAGCCTACCTCGCAACCCGCCGCAACGGTCAAAGTCGCCATTGCGACAGCAGTCGTCGCGATCCACCAATGCTTCTCACCCATTATCGGCGCCCCTGGCACTTCTCGTATCAGCCCGCGTCCGCTAG
>JAPPOR010001110.1 GCA_028817905.1 Myxococcales bacterium | reverse complement strand
CCTGCGAAGCCGATCACTTGCACGAGCATCACGTGCCTTGGTGATGGATGCGGGCCAGCCCAGGTTTCTCGACCCCTACGCAACACCTGCGTAGGGATCGATGTCGCTGATGGGTGGCAGCTTACTGCAGCGGAGGAATCGGTTCCGGCGGAGGCGCCTCCGGGCAGGCGTACTCAAACGTGATCGAACTAAACCGACCGCCCTGGGCCTCCTCGCACAGCTTCCCGGAAATGGTCACCTGATCGCCAGCGGCATTGAGCGCCCATCCAAAGTCGCGCGGGACCTGCTTCTTTTCAGTTACCCCGGGCTCCTCGACAATCATGAGTAGCTTCTCGGGAACCTCTGCAGCGGGCTTCAGCGCAATGTCACAGGAGTTGAAGCCCATGCTCACCGTCTCGTACACGATCGACTTCAGCTGCTCCTCTAGGGCCATCGGATCCTCGGGCGTGATGAACTGATCCGTGCCACCAGCTTGGGCCAGGGCGTTCAGGACCTCTGCGCCGTTGCCACCACCGAGTGGACCGGGCCCCCTGCCGCCCCCACCAATGCCCGGCAGGCCGATGACATGTGTGGAGATCCCCTGGTTGTTCAGCCAGTCCGTCACGATCTGATTGGCCGTGCCAGCGTTCCACATGCAGTTGGGCTCGCCATCCGTGATCACCACGACAGCAGTGCCGCCCTCAAGGGTCGCATTGTCCAACACCATCTGAGCGACCTGCAGACCTTCCATCAAGGGCGTAAAGCCATTCGGAACCGGGAAGTACGGGGGAGCGTTGCCCGCGTCACCTGTCGAGAAGGTGGGGATGAATTGATCGCCGGCCATGAACGGGATCTGGGAAGTATCGGCACTGTCGACATTGCAGCTCAGGCCATCCGTCGTCAGGGGCACCAAGATGCAGGCAATCCCCGTCGGATCGATGCACTGTGGCATCCCCTCACCATTGGGAGTCGGAAAGAACACGGCACCAGCCTGGGCAATATCCGCCTGAAGCGGCTCGAGGGCGCGAATGATCGCGTCGCCTGCCGCTCGCCAACGCTGCTGTCCCTGCCAGTTGTCACCCATGCTGGCGGAGCGGTCGAAAACCAACAAGACGTTGCCGGGATGACGGGTGACCTCGACCTCCGCATCGAACCGTATCTGCCCACATCCACCGTCTGGTCCGCTGGGCGGGCAGAAGACGCCGTCTTCGCACTCCGGTCCGCCGGCGCCCGCCATGGACATCGGGCCATCGGTCGTCGCAGCCGGTGGCGGCGGTGGAGCCGCAGTCGGTTGCGCAGCGTTGCCGAAGTCTGTCGCCCCACTCGGCGCTTCCGCACCACCAGGCATATTCGGATCCACCGTGAGCGCGGATGCACCCGTCCGCGAGCATTTCCCTCCCTCGCACCGCTCTTGTTCAGTCGCGGACGAGCATCCCACACAGGCCACCACCAGCCCTAGCCAGGTCATCGTCTTGGTCATTACACCCTCACTATCCCAATACTGGGACCACACCAACACCGCCCTCACACCTGGCAGTCCGTTATAGTGCAACAACATACCTGGTGGCACCCCCCTAGCAAGCAGAGACACGAAAGGTCATTTGGGATCCGATATTGGCGGGTGCAGCTACCCTCTGAGCTAAGTCCGGGATCCCAAGACGGAATTGGTGGGAAGGCAAGTGAACACTCATAGCCTTATTTGGGGATATTCGACGGATGCAACTTAGTCACCATCCGTCGGGTTGTAGTTGCGCAGGACCCTGTTTTCACAGGGTCAGTGATGACAAAGGAAGCGCCGCCGGCCCCCATCGAGAAGGTACGTCGCGGACGCCTTTGTCGCGGGAACAGGCGAGGCGCGCGCCTGATGGAATCAAGTCGCACTTGGGATGGGATCACGTCGCACTAGCTCACGGTAGCCCCCGGCTCGCTTCCCGCCTCCACTGGGACGAGGCGACCTTGTCGGTCTTCGGCCATCAACAGCATGCCCTGGCTCTCCAGACCAGCCATCTTCCTGGGAGCCAGATTCGCGACAACGACCACCTGCCGCCCACTGAGTTCGTCGGCCGTCATGTGCTCCGCGACGCCGGCGAGGATCTGCCGCCGCTCGTAGCCTAGATCAACCTCGCAACGGATGAGTTTCTTGGACTTCTTCACACGTTCTGCCACCAGGACCCGCCCCACCCGCAGGTCGAGCTTCTCGAAGTCGTCGAAGGCGATGACCGACTTCGCGGGCGCATAGTCCCCGTCGTCGGCTTCTGGCGAGTTCGGTGCTTCAGGCGCTTCATCCTGCTGGGCCGCACGGGATGCCGCCTGGAGCCGGTCAAGCTCAGCGGCCACCGCAGCGTCCTCGATCTTGGAAAACAGGATCTCCGGCTCACCCAACTCCGCTCCGGGCGCGAGCAACGGTCGGCCCGCGTCGTGGAAGCCGATGCCGGATCCCGGGTCAGCACCCGGAACGCTCGCTCGCACACCCGTGAGCGCAAGCTGCGCCCTGAGTCTGGCAGCGGACGCGGGCAGGAACGGCTCAAAGAGTACACCCAGGGTCGCACACACCTGCAACGAGACGTGGATCGTATTGCCGCAGCGCGACATGTCGGTCTTGCGCGTGGCCCAGGGCGCGGCGTCATTGAAGTACTTGTTGGCTGCGCGGGCCAAGCCCATCGCGGCGTCCAGCGCGTCGCGAAACCGGTAGGACTCGATCAACTGCCCCACCTTGGTGGGATAGTCCGCAAGCGACGCCAGCATCCGCTGGTCCGGCGGGTCGGGGTCGAGCAAAGGGGGCACCTTGCCGTCGAAGTATCGCACCGCGAACGTCACAGACCGGTTGGCGAAGTTGCCCAGGGTGTCCGCCAGCTCGTTGTTGATGTGGGCCTGCATCTCGCGCCAGGCGAAATCCGAATCCTTGGTCTCCGGAAGGATCCGGAGCAACGCATAGCGCAGGTAGTCCGCCGGGTAGCGGTCGAGGAAGTCAAGCACCCAGACGGCCCAGCCACGGCTCGTCGACAGCTTACCTCCCTCCAAGTTCAGGAACTCGTTGGCCGGCACATTGTCAGGAAGCACGTACTGTCCATGTGCCATGAGCATGGCCGGGAAGACCAGGCAATGAAACACGATGTTGTCCTTGCCGATGAAGTGGATCAAGCGTGTATCGTCCGCTTGCCAGTAGGCCTTCCAACGTTCCTTGTCGCCCTGCCCCTCGGCCCACTCCCGCGTCGCAGAGATATAGCCGATCGGCGCGTCGAACCAGACGTAGAGCACCTTCCCTTCGGCGTCGACGCCCGCAGTCTGGGCGACCTTGCGCGGAACCGGCACCCCCCAACCCAGGTCGCGGGTGACGGCGCGGTCGGCCAGACCTTCCTTGAGCCAGCTACTGACCTGCCCGCGCACGTTCGTCTTCCACTCCGGGTGACCGTCAAACCAGGCAGCGAGTTTCGGCTGCATCTTGCCAAGCGGTAGGTACCAGTGGGTTGTCTCGCGCAGCTCTGGCACGGCATCGGTGATGGCGCTGCGCGGATCGATGAGTTCGGATGGCGACAGCGATCGGCCGCAGCGTTCACATTGGTCCCCGTACGCCTGGGGGTTGCCACACTCGGCACTCGGACAGGTACCACGGACGAACCGGTCGGCGAGAAACATCCCGGCTTCGGGATCGAACAGCTGCGACTCGGTCTTGCGCACGAACGTATCGCTTTCGGCCAGCTTCTCGAAGAACGCCTGGCTGGTTTCCCGATGGGTCGCTGACGAAGTTCGCCCGTAGTAGTCGAAGCTCATGCCGAAACGCTCGAAGCCGCTCTTTAGCTCAGCGTGGTAGCGGTCGACGATCACCTGGGGCGGGACATCCTCTGCGCGTGCGCGGAGCATAATCGGAACGCCGTGCTCGTCGGAGCCGCATATGAATACAACGTCCCGGCCACACATGCGCTCGTACCGGCAAAATACGTCAGCGGGTAGATACGCCCCGGCCAAGTGTCCTAGGTGGAGCGGACCGTTGGCGTACGGTAACGCGGCGGTCACGAGGGTGCGGGCAAAGCTCTGCGACATGGAGCGGCAACCTATCAGATTTGTGCAGGAAAGGGCGCCCACTCGACCCGCCCCAGGCTTGCCGGGCGAGGTGCCTTCTGTCAGGGTCGCAGCATGCCTTGGTTTAGCTATCATGGCGGACACAGCGGGCAATACTGCCGCCACGCCAAGGGCAAACTCGCAGACGTGGTCAGGACGGCGGTGGAGCGGGGTTTCACGCACTACGGCCTTTCCGAACACTGTCCCCGCGATCGCCAACAGGATCTGTACCCCGGGGAGGAAGACCTGGGACCAAGCGGTCTTCTGCAGCTGTTCGAGGAGTACATGGACGAGGCCAGGCGACTACAGGAGGTAGCTGCGGGCCAGCTGAACGTACTAGTGGGCTTCGAAACAGAACACTTGCCATCCGACACTTGGCTCGATCGCATGCAAGGCCTTCGTGCAGAGCTTGCGCCGGACTACATCGTCGGAAGCGTGCATGACGTCGAGGGAACCTGGGTAGACTTCTCACCGGAAATGACACGCGCAGCGGCCGACGCCGCCGGGGGGTTCGAGGCACTTCACGTCAAATACTTCGAGGCCGTCGCAGACTTGGCTACGCGGCTGCAACCCCAGGTCGTCGGCCACATCGACTTGGTGCGCAAGTTCGACGGCGAGCATGCTGGTTTCGGACCCCGCGCGATGGCAGCATGCGAGCGCGCGCTGGAGGCGACGCGCGCCGTCGGCGCGGTTCTGGACGTGAATCCCGGCGCCCACCGGCGGGGCCTGAGCCCGATCTATCCGCTCCCAGCCATTCTCCACCGGGCGCGCGCGATGGGCGTCGGGGTGACTCTGGGAGACGACGGCCACGGCCCCCACGACGTCGGCGTGGGCCTCGATGCGTGCATGCGCGCGATCGCCGAAGCGGGGTATACCGAGGTGTGCTATTTCGAGCGTCGCGACGGACGGGTCGGCCGCGCGACATCACCCATCGAGGCGGTGCATCCCGCTCGAAGGTCACCTAGCTAGCCCGGAT
>JAPPOR010000965.1 GCA_028817905.1 Myxococcales bacterium | reverse complement strand
GCTTGAGCACCCCCCATACCGGTACCCTGCGGTACGACGAGGACAAGCCGCGCATCCCAGCGGCGGCCATCACGGTTGAAGATGCCGCCTTCATCGCGCGCTTGGCGGGGCGAGGCTTGCCCGTCGAGGTCCGTCTGACGATGGAGGCGCGCGATGGGGGCATGGTTGAGTCTGGCAACGTAGTGGCCCAGCTGGAAGGTAGGGAGCGGCCGCAGGAGATCGTCGTGATCGGGGGTCACATCGACAGCTGGGATGTGGGGCAGGGTGCCCACGATAATGGTTCGGGCGTCGTGATCGCTATGGAAGCCCTGAACCTTCTTAGGCGCTTAGGACTGGCCCCACGCCGCACTATCCGAGTGGTCCTGTGGACCAACGAAGAGAACGGACTTATGGGCGCCAAGGGCTATGCAAAAGCACACGAGGAAGAGCTGCCCGACCACGTGGCGGGCATCGAGTCGGACACGGGAGGCGCCCGGGTGGTCCAGCTCAATGTCCAGCACCGCGATCAGGCCGTGGCGGATCGGGCCCGGGGGCGCCTTTCAGCGATTGCGTCGCTGCTGCAGCCCCTGGGGGCCAACCGCGTGGTACCTGGCTCGTCGGGGGCCGATCTGGGCCCCTTGCGCGAGACGGGTATGGTGGGCATAGGACTCCGGCACGACGTGTCCCACTACTTTGATATCCACCATACGGAGGCCGATACGCTCGACAAGGTCGAGGCCTCGGACCTGGATCAGGGGGTGGCGAGTCTTGCGATCACCGCCTATGTGCTTGCGGACATACCGGGTACGCTGGTGTCCGACTAATCTGACGTTTCCGGGTACCAGATGCGGGGGCGTAGCGTTGTCTTTGACGCTTCGCCGGAGTTCTGTCGCTGTGCCAGCGTTCCGTGGTCCGACTGGACGTCTTGTCGCAGGGCCTGGACCCGATGTCCCTCCTGCATTCTTCGAGCGGCTGGCTCGGCCCCATTGCTTGTCACGAATCGCGCGTAATCGAATGATTGCCCCTGCTTGAACCACTTTGGTGCTGGGTGGTGAGTAGTGCGCGGGGTCGCGTGGCGCGCCGCTGTAGCCCAGCCAGCGTTGTCTCGCCTGTCAGTGGCATGTTCCGTGCTTGTTGGCATGGCTATGAGCGACGACAAGGAAGAGGTGCCGAAGAAGGGCGGCAAGAAGAAGCTGGTGCTCGCCTTGATCATCTTCAACCTCCTCGCGGCCGGTGGGGTGGGGTACTTCGTGATCTTCGGCGAGGAGCCCGAGGAAGAGGAGGGGGACTCCGACGAGGAAGGTGATGAGGAGGAAGAGGAACCGATGGCGGGCAAAGGGTTCGGTCCATTGGTGGAGATGAAGCCGCTCGTGGGCAACCTCGACGACCCAGGTGCGGGTCGCTACGTGAAGATCAAGCTGCACATCGAGATCAAGAGTGAGGATGACAGGCCTCAGGTTGAGGCTGCACTGGTACCCATCCGAAGCGAGCTCCTGGTGTATTTCACCGGCGTGAAGCCGGCAGACACGATCGGCAGCAAGAACAAGAAGCGCATCATCGCGGATGTCACGGATCTGGTCGAAGGCATCGTCGGGTCCGAGCTAGTACGTCGGGTGTTCTTCACGGAGTTCGTGACCCAGTGAGTACGGAGAACAACGAGCCGCTCCTTTCACTAGAGGAGACCAATGCCCTTCTGGAGGCCATGCGCTCCGGAGCGGAGGGGTCGGCGGAGGTCGAGGGGGCCGATCTCGCTTCTCCGGAGAGGCCGCTTCGCTCGGCGTTAGACCGGGCCGATGCCAGTGCACGGGCCATGGCGCATGCGATCGACAAGCTGATGATTCGCTGGACCGGCTGCTCAACCAGCAGCGAGGAGCAGCCCGCGGAGATCATGCCCTACAAGGTGATACGCGGGTCGATCGCGCAGGCTTCGGGGGTGACCACCTTGCGCTCCAATGACGGGAGTATGGGACTGCTCGTGCTGTCTCCCGCGCTGGTGGCCTTCTTGCTGGACCGTCGCATGGGTGCTCCCCTCGGGTCCGGAAATAGTGAGGCGCGCATCGAGTTGAGCCCGCTCGATCGCCGCTTGCTCAAGCCGATGATGGACTCGCTGGCGGAGATTCTTGGGCAACACTGGTGCGATGACCCAATGGCCTTCACGGCTGGTGATGTCTACGCCGACGCGGCTGACGTGCCTATGATGGCTCAGTTCGAGCCGATGCTGCAGATCGGGTTGCGGGTAGCGGCCCCCGGGCTACCAGGGGACGAACTTGCCTTCGCGCTCTCGGTAGGCGCAGTTCGTGCGAGCATTCCCAAGAAACATACGGTCGGCCCCTCCGCGAGCGCGGCGGATCGCCGGCGCATGCTCGAGTGCGTGCGCGATTCGCGCGTGCGCTGCACCGCGGTGTTGGGTCAGACCAACTCGACCGTCGGGCACCTGTTGGTCTTGCAGGCTGGAGACCTTCTGCGCCTGGACGGCGCACCAGATCAGGCGATCGACGTTCGGGTGGGCGATGCCACGGTGCTTGCTGGCAAGCCTGTTCTGCAGCACGGCAACTTGGCCGTACAGGTATCCCAGGTTCCGGGACAGTAGAGGTGGACTGAAAGATGGATGATCTGAACGACTTTGACAAACTGGCCCAATCCGCCGAAGCCCTTCATGCGACCCGTGAAGTTGATCGACTACTCGAGATCCCACTAACGATTCACGTGGAGCTTGGATCCAAGACGATGCGGGTGAGCGAGCTGCTCGAGATCGGTACAGGTGCCGTTCTGGAGCTCGATACCGCTGCAGGGGCCCCGTTGGGGATCTATGCGAACAACACGTTGATTGCGCAGGGCGAAGCGGTAGTGGTCGGCGAGCGCTACGGGGTTCGGGTCACCGATATCATTACACCATCGGAGCGCGTTCGGCGGTTGGGACAGGGGGGTTAGCAGTGAAACGAGGGTCGACAATTGGTCTCTTCGCCCAGGTGGGCACGTGGCCGGGCGTCGCCGCGATGGTTGTCGCGGTGCTGAGCCCGAGCGGCGCGCGAGCCAATCGGGTCAACGACCTCGAGCTCTCCCTGACCGAGGACGAGGCTGTGATTCAGCTGCGGGCCGAGCAACCCTTGGGTGAGCCTCGAACACGGTTCGACCGGGGCACGGTCCGGGCGTGGTTTCCTGGTGTGGGTGAAGATACTCGCCTGGACGTTCCGGGTGACGGATCGGCCATCTCGCGCGTGCGGCTGCGACCGGGAGCCTCGAGCACTGCCTTGCTCAAGGTGGAGCTGGGGGACCGTCGCAAGCTGAGGCCGCAAGATGTGGTGATCCAGACCCACGCGGGTGGCGCCATGATACGCATTGCCCGCTCGGTCCTGGCCGATGTCGCGGGCCCCCCCGGCGCGCCGCGCGCGCGGCGTTCCACAGAAGCCGCGCCGCGCGCGCAGCGTTCCACAGAAGCCGCGCCGCGCGCGCAGCGTTCCACAGAAGCCGCGCCCAGCGTCCACAGCAAGTCTGCTCAACGTGCGCTGTACAAGGGTGCCCAGTCCAGCAAGGATGCTTCATCGACCCCGCGCACAACGCAGAGAGGCGGGACGACGTCAGGCTTCGCCGCTTCGCGACCGGCGCCGCCGGGTGTTGCGGGTGGGAAGGCCGCGGGGCTGAAGAAGGCGCTCGCGATGACCGGGGCCACCGCTGTAGATGAAACCGAAGGCAAGTCGGAGAGCCCCGCGTCGGCTGTAGTGCCCCTCAGTATATCCGCCGCAGCTGGGGGCGCTGCTGAGCCACAAGAGGAAAACGCCGCGGGCAGTCCTCTGGCCCCACTTGTCGGCGCGACCGCGCTGCTCGCTTTGGTCTACGGGCTCGTCCGGGTCCTGTCCGCACGCAAAGGTCGACCGCTGGCCCATGCCAGTATTGAGGTCATCGGAAGTCGACGCCTTGGAACGCGTCATCAACTCGTGCTGGTGCGGGCTTTGGGAGAGGATCACCTGTTGAGCATGAATGGCGAACGCACCGAGCGCATCGCGTCCTCGCCCAGTCCCGGGTCGCAGGCATCGACCTTGCGCCTCCTGCCGCCACCGCAGGCGGCCCCGCGCTCGCTCGCTCGGGCGCTGGACGAGGAGCCCGACAAGCCTGAGGCGCCTGCGGAGGATGGCGAGCGTCCCAGGGAGGCGCCATTTGGAGCGGAGCTGCTCAGCTTTATGCAGCGACGCGCCAATATGAGCGCCCGCCCGGGCTCGCAGGCGGCGTCCGAGGGTGGGGAGTCGCCGGCGGTCGCTGGGCTCGTGCGGCTGAGAAGACGAGCAGCGAGCTAGGCGGGGAGTCGTCGGGATATGTCCAAGACGGCACACATCGATTGGAGGCTGTGCGCATGTCTTTGCCTGGGGCTGGGTTCAGGGCTTGCGGTACCAAGCCTCGCCGTGGCCCAACCCCAGGTGACCGTAAGCATCTCCGACGCTGAGGGCCCCAAGCAGGTCGTCCCGCTGATCAAGGTGCTGTTGGCACTGACGGTGCTGACGCTTGCACCAGCGATTTTGATCTCCATGACGTCCTTCACGCGCATCGTGATCGTCTTTTCGTTTGTCCGCCAGGCATTGGGTACCCAGACCGTGCCACCGATGCAGATCATCATGTCCCTATCGCTGCTGCTGACTGCGGTCGTGATGGCTCCGGTGGCCAAGGAACTCGACGAGCAGGTCTTCACGCCCTATGTGAACGAGCAAATCGGCGACGAGGAAGCGCTCGCGCTCACGGGAGACGCCGTGAGACGCTTTATTCTACCCCACACACGTGAGTCGGATCTCGGTCTGTTCTATGAGCTAACCAAGACAGAGGCCCCGGCGACTGTTGACGAGGTCGCGCTTCATTTGCTCATTCCGGCGTTCATGATCTCAGAGCTTCGAACAGGGTTCGAAATGGGTTTCTTGGTGTTTCTCCCCTTCGTGCTGATCGACATGATCGTCGCTGCCATGTTGACCGCCATGGGTATGGTCATGCTGCCGCCGACCATGATGTCGATTCCGCTCAAGCTCTTGCTGTTCGTGGTGGTTGATGGCTGGTCCCTGTTGGCGCGTTCGGTCGTCGGGAGTTTCCAGTGACATCGGCCTTCGCCCTCGATTGGTTTAGGGAACTCTTGTGGCGGGCCGTGCTGACCGCGAGCCCGCCGATCCTCGCCGTAGTAGTGGTGGGCTTGATCGTTGCCATCATTCAGGCAACGACTTCGGTCAACGATCAGGCGGTGGCCTTCGGGCCCAAGGGGCTCGCGGCGGTGGTGGCCCTATCGGTCAGCGGGCCCTGGGTCATCAAGCAGCTGTCCGAGTTCACGATCCTGGCCTTCAGCGCCCTTTCGCGCGTGGGTCCCTAGCCGAGCGGTCGAAGACATGGATTGGCTGACCGGAGGGCCCCTTGCAGACGCGGTCAACCGGGTCGCAGTCTGGGGCCCGTGGGTGCTGCTGATTTCGGCGCGCGTCGGCGTGACGATGGCGGCGATGCCCGCTCCGTTCGGGAGCGTCGCCCCCACGAAGATGCGCGCAGGGCTAAGCCTCGCGTTGGCTGTCGCGATCGGCGTTGGGTACGCACCTGTGCGCCCCGATCAGCTACCTCATGGCCTTCAGTTGATCGCCGCGGGCTTCGGCGAACTGCTGGTCGGCGCTGTCATCGGGTTGACGGTACGCGTCACCTTGGCTGCGGCCGAGGTTGCGGGAAGCA
The DNA here is from genome assembly GCA_028817905.1 of Myxococcales bacterium. Taxonomy (GTDB): domain Bacteria; phylum Myxococcota_A; class Polyangia; order Polyangiales; family JAFGIB01; genus JAPPOR01. Next base: position 19,140 of record JAPPOR010000965.1, on the reverse strand, counting down.
TCTCAGGGTTCAGTATGGGCCTCGGGTTCGCGACCTCGGTCGATCCGAGCTACGGGGAATCCCTGTCGGCACCCGCGCGCTTGATGATGGCCCTAGGCGCAGCGATATTCTTCATTTTTGAGGGCCATCACACGGTCGTCCGGGCGCTGGCCACGAGTTTGCAGGTGGCACCGCCCGGGGACGTTCTGGGTACCGTGCTCAACGACGGTGTGCTGACGCTCGGCTCGCGGCTGCTGGCACGGGGCCTGCAAATAGCCTCCCCAGTGCTGGGTACGATGATGATTGTGAAGCTTGGAACTGCGCTGTCAGCGAGGGCAGCGCCCCGCGTGCCGCTAATGTATCTGCAGTTCGCGGTGACGACGGGCGCCGGTGTGGTCGCTCTCTTCGTCGCCGCCCCCTCGCTGGCAACGGCGATTCTCGCCGAAGTGAGGCACCTACCGCTTCTTCTTGCCGAGGTGTTGGGAGTCGGCTGAATGGCGGATAAGGACGAGCAGACAGAGGACGCGTCGGCCAAGAAGCTCGCCAGGCTTCATGAGGACGGCAGTGTCGCCAAGAGCTCGGACATCAACACGGTCGCCGTGCTGGTGGGTGTCACGCTCACCATGCTGTACGTCGGACCGGCGATTGCCAGCGAGGTGATGGCGATCTCTGTGCGCATGTTCCGGCTCGAGGATCAGGGCGAGGTACTGCGCGCGCTCGGCCGTGTCATGCCAGTACTGAGGGTGCTCGGGATTCCCGTCTTCGTGGCGAGCTTTTGCGCCTTCAGCGCAGGCGTGGCTCAGGCCCGCGTGTTCACGGTCAAGCCCCTGATACCCAAGCCGGACCGACTCAACCCGTTTCCGAATTTCAAGAAGATTCTCCCGAACAAGGAGACCTTCATCGAGTTTGCCAAGCAGGTTCTCAAGCTGGGTGCCGTGGGTGGAACCGTGATCGTGGTTGTGGTCGATACGGCCCCACGCTTTTCCATCCTGCCTATCGCCGAACTGGCGGTCGCTGCTCTTACCGTGGCGGAGGGCCTTGGCGAACTTGCGTTGAAGGCGGTGGTTGCCTTCACGGTGGTGGCGATCGTGGACTATCTGCTGGCCCGCCGGAAGTTTCTCGAGGATGCCAAGATGTCAAAGCAAGAGGTCAAGGACGAGAAGAAGCAGGAGGACATCAGCCCTGAGGTGCGGGCGGAAATACGCAAGCGCATGCTGCAGGCGAATGGTTTCATCCCAGGCGCCGTCGAGGACGCGACCGTCCTTGTCACGAACCCGACCCACTACGCGATAGCGCTCCGCTACGAGGTTGACACCGACGCCGCCCCTCTGGTCCTCAGCAAGGGGGCCGACAAGGTGGCCCAGAAGATGCGCGCTGAAGCACGTCAACACGAGGTTCCGATCGTCGAGAACCGACCGCTCGCGCGCGCCCTGTTTGCAGAGGCACGGGTGGGTGAGCCAATCCCCGTTGACTTCTATCGGGCGGTTGCCGAAGTCATCGCCTTCGTGATGCAGCTGCGGGCGCGCAGGTATGGTGTAGCGCCCTCTGGAGGTCAGGCATGAAGCCGGCGGCTACAGTGGACGACTCGTTCCAGTTCAAGCCTGAAATGGCTGTGCCGCTGTTGCTCGTGGCCGTGGTGTTCTTGATGGTCGCACCGCTCCCGCCGCTCATGCTGGACATGTTGCTGGCGACTTCCATGGCTCTGTCGATCGCCCTGTTGCTGATCGCCATTCACATCGAGCGTCCGCTGGACCTGTCGTCCTTTCCCGCCCTGTTGCTCTTCGGCACCTTGCTGAGGCTCTCGCTGAACATCGCCTCAACGCGCTTGATCCTGCTGGATGGCGGTACGGGAACGCAGGCGGCTGGACGCATCATCAGCGCGTTCGGCGACATGGTTGTCGGTGGAAACTACGTGGTGGGAACCACGGTGTTCCTGATGCTGATCATCATCAACTTCGTTGTGATCAGCAAGGGCTCCGGCCGGGTGGCAGAGGTGTCGGCGCGCTTCACGCTCGATGCCATGCCGGGCAAGCAAATGAGCATCGATGCGGACGTCAACGCGGGTGTTCTTACGCAGGAACAAGCGCGCGAGAAAAGGACGGAGCTCGAACAGGAGAGCGACTTCTTCGGCTCGATGGACGGAGCGTCCAAGTTCGTACGCGGCGACGCGATCGCCGGCCTCCTGATGACCGCGATCAACATCATCGTCGGTTTCATCATCGGGGTCGCCCAGGAGGGCTTGAGTGCGGCCGAGGCGGCAGAGACCTATACCGTCCTGACGGTAGGAGACGGCCTGGTTTCCCAGATTCCAGCGCTGCTTGTGTCCACCGCGGCCGGCGTAGTGGTCACGCGCGCTTCGTCCTCAACCCAGGCGCTGGCGCCGATGCTGGTTTCCCAGCTCGGGGCGCGGGCCAATGCGCTGGCGCTAACGGCCTTTGTGTTGGGGGTCGTCGGGCTTCTTCCGGGGATGCCTGCATTGCCCTTTCTGGCGTTGGCGGGGGCGGCTGGCATGGCCGCGCGGGTGGCCCATGAGCGGGAACACGAGATGCCAGCGGGCGAGCCCGTCGGATATGAGGAGGAGATCGAGGACACGTCGGAGCGTGACCGCATCGAGGCCATGCTGCCCGTGGATCTACTGGAGCTCGAGGTGGGCTTTGACCTGGTTCCGTTGGTGGACAGCAGCAAGGGCGGCGAGTTGGTTGAGCGGGTTGCAGCAATTCGTCGCAATCTCGCAGGGGAGCTGGGCATCATCATCCCGTCGGTGCACATTCGCGACAACCTGCGGCTGCCCTCGGGGGGCTATCGCTTGCTCGTGAGCGGCAACGTCGTCGGTGAGGGCGAGCTGCGAGTCGGGCGCTACCTGGCGATGGACCCCACGGGCAGCCTCGGCGAGCTCGGTGGCGAAAGGGTCTCCGAGCCAGCGTTCGGCTTGCCTGCCTATTGGGTGGACGCTGGCGAGCGCGATCGAGTGGAGGCCCTCGGCTTTACGGTTGTGGATGCCGCGACAGTGGCCGCGACTCATATTACTGAGCTGTTGCGGTCAGTGGCGCACGAGCTGTTGGGTCGGACCGAAGCGCAAGAACTGGTGGACATTCTGGCGCGCCGCGAACCGCGGCTGGTGGACGAGCTGATACCGAACATGCTGTCGCTCGGAGACGTCATCAAGGTGCTACGGGGGTTGCTCAAGGAATCGATTCCCATTCGCGACATGCGCACGATCTTTGAGGCGCTGGCCGACGACGGGCGCGACTGCAAGGAACCTGTGGAGCTCACAGAACGGGTGCGTACGCGCTTGGCTCGCGCGATCAGTGCACGCTTCAAGGACGAAGATGGGCGTGTCGCGGCCCTGGTGCTCGATCCGAAGGCCGAGGCAGCCTTCCGCGAACCCGGCCTGGACGCTGGCGCAGCGCAACGGATCTTGACGTCGTTGGATGGCGCGGCGCGGTCGTTCGCGGGGGTGACCACGCCGCCGGTTTTGATCTGCGCCCAGGATGTGCGTCGTCGCGTTTCTGACTTCCTCACGAAGCGGATCCCGGGGCTTTCGATCCTGTCGTATCAGGAGATCGATGCGAAGGCGACCGTGCGTACGCTGGGTGTGGTTGGGGCATGAGGTAGGACAAGATGGGATTGGAGCAAAGGTTTCGGGCAGGTCGGTTTGAGGACGCATTGGCAGAAGTCAGGCGGGTGCTTGGACCCGACGCCCTGATTGTGTCGCGTCGCCAGGTGCGGTCGGGTCGGGCGCTGGACGGGGGCGGGTCGCTGGTTGAAATCACCGCCTTGTCGGCTGCGGACGCCAGGCGCCAGGGGACGGGCCCCGATGTGGCCTCTACGAGTGGCATGCTCGAGCGGCGATTGATACGAAATGGGGTGCCGACCGGGGCTGCGCGGGCGCTGTCGGCGCGTGTGGGTTCGGAACTCCGCAGGCGACCCCATGGCCCGGGTCAGTACCAGGCAGCCCTTGGCTGTGCGTTGAAACACGAGATGCTGTTCGGCCGGTCGGTAGGCGAGCGGACGCGCGCTGCGGCGCTTGTCGGTCCCACCGGCGTGGGCAAAACGACCACGATCGCGAAGCTCGCGGCAGGGGCGGCCCTGATTCAGGGCCGCCGAGTGGGGCTGGTCTCCTTGGACCAGTACCGAGTGGGTGGGATAGAGCAGCTGCAGCGCTATGCGGACCTGATCGGCGTGGAGATGCACAGCGCTTACGACGCTCGCTCACTCGAGGTAGCCCTGCGGCGGTTGTCGGACGCGGACCTGCTGCTAATCGACACGGCGGGCCGCTCGCCCCGAGACATCGCCGCGTTCCAGGAGCTCGCTGAATGCCTGGCGGGAGCCCAGGAACCGGTGGAGGTGTACCTGTGCGTGCCGGCCGCGATGCGGTCACAGGAGCTTTCGCTCTTGAGCAATCAGCAGAACGTCTTGGAGCCGACCAGAATGATCGCGACCAAGGTCGACGAAGCCGTCGGTTGCGAGGGGATCGTGGCCGCCCAGTGCGAGACGGGCCTACCCCTCGCCTACGTGACTACCGGTCAGCGTGTTCCGGAGGACATCGAACCGGCATCACCGGAATTGATGGCGTCCCTGTTGAGCGGGCAGGAGGTTTCGTCGTCATGATTCATATGTCGTATCCGGCCGATGGTGCGCCTAGGGGCGAGAGCTTGCTCGCGGGTCGGCCCGGTGGCTTCTCGGAACGCACCCTCACGTTAGCAGTGACCAGCGGCAAGGGCGGGGTTGGCAAGACCCAGGTCAGCGCCAACCTTGGCGTGGCGCTCGCCCGACAGGGGCGCTCGGTGGTGTTGGTGGATGCGGATCTCGGGCTAGCGAGCCTGGACCTGGCGCTGGGTGTGACGCCGGGCAAGGACATGATGGCCGTGGTGCGTGGAAAGGCGACCTTGGAGGACATTCTGGTCGAGGGTCCAGCCGGGGTGAAGCTGGTGCCCGCGTGCCCTGGCCGCTTCGATATGGCCAACCTGGCGATCTCGGAGCGGCAGCGCCTGGCAGGAGCGCTCAGGGAGTTGGCCTCGGGGTTTGAGGTGCTGATCATCGATACGGGTGCGGGTATTGGAACCAATTCGGTCGAGTTCGCAGCCCTTGCCGATGAGATCCTGCTGGTGGTGACGCCCGAGCCGACGTCGCTCAGAGACGCCTATGCCATGGCCAAGGTCCTGCACAGGCGGAACGGTGTTCGTCGGGTACAGTTCGTCGCCAATCAGGTGGCCAACGATCTGGAGGCTGCGGAGGTCTTCGATCGTCTCGCGGGCATCGTCAAGCAGTTCCTGTCGCTTGAGTTGTGCTACCTGGGCTGTATCCCGCGGGATGAACGCGTGGTTCGGGCGGTCGCTTCGGGCGAGCCGTACATACTGAGTGCGCCGCGGTCCCTCGCGGCGCGGGGGATGGATGCGCTGGTGCGCCGTCTCGGAGACAACCCCTTGCAGGGGGCGATATGTTGACCGACTCCGGGAGGCGCACGTATGGAGGGGCCCCGGCAGCGGCCGGAGCAGAGCGCGAGGATCTCCTCGAGCGCGGGCTTCCCCTTGTGCGTCGGATGGCGTTCCGTATGGCACGGAGATTGCCAGCAAACGTCGAGGTGGACGACCTGATCGGCGCCGGCATGGAAGGCTTGGTGAAAGCCGTCGACGCCTATGATGGCAGCAGGCACCCACGCTTTGAGCCCTATGCAAAGGCGCGCATTCGTGGAGCGATCCTCGATGAACTGCGGGCGGGCGATAGCCTGACTCGCTATGGGCGGAGTCGGCTCGGCGAGGTCACACGGAAGATGCGCGAGCTGCAGCAGCAGCTCGGGCGTCAGCCCACCGAGGACGAGGTGGCGCGCGCACTTGGAATGCCCTTGGAGCAGTACCAGAGAATGTCGGCAGACCTGGTACGCGGGCCAGCCCTGGGCGGCGCCTTCGGCGTGGCGCCAGACGAGGCTGAATCAGGAGCCCCCGATCCTGCCAAGATCTTCGATGAGGCCGAGCTACGGACACGACTTGCCCAGGCGATTCGAGCGCTGCCAGAACGCTCCCAGAAGGTGTTGGCCCTCTACTATCAGGAGGAGTGTACGCAGGCCGAGATCGGCGAGATTCTCGGTGTGACCGAGAGTCGTGTGTGTCAGATTCTCGGCGAGACGACGGCCCGCTTGCGGGCGCTGCTGGGCGAAGGGCCGAAGAAACGATCAGGGCGGCGAAGTGCCGCGTCGGGTGAGTGAACGATGGGTAGTGGAATCTATTCGGCACTGTCGGGTGCGATCGCGCAGGAGCGGACGTTGTCGGTGGTGGCCAACAACGTGGCGAATGCCAACACGACCGGCTTCAAGGCGGACCGGGTCGCGTTCGATGAGGCCCTAGCGAAAGAGGTCGCCGCCGCCGGTGAGCGGAGCGCTTCCATGAAGTACGTGGGTCTGAACCGTGTCGAGGCCGATCGATCGACCGGCGCGGTGAAACAGACGGGCCGAGCGTTGGACCTGGCGATCCAGGGCGACGGATTCTTTACGGTCGAAACGCCCCAGGGTGAGCGCTTCACACGCGCCGGGAGTTTTGTGGTGGATTCCGAAGGCGTGGTCCGAACCCAGTCGGGCTATCGCCTGCTGCAGCTTGCGGGGAAGCTGGCCCGTCGTGGCCAGGAGATCGCACTGCCCCGGCCCGACGCTACGGTCACGGTCGGCGAAGACGGGACCATGCTTGCCGATGGTCAGGAGGTCGGGCAGCTGAAACTCGCGCGGTTCGAGCGCCCAGGCGAGCTGAAGAAGGAGGGGTTGACGATGTTTGCCGCAGAAAACGGCGCAGTCGCCCGCGAACTGGCAGGGGCGCAGGTCCTGCAAGGAGCGCTCGAGATATCGAATGTCAACGCCGTCAGCGGCATGAATGAACTCATCACGGTGACACGTGCCTTTGATGCGCTGCAGCGTGTGATCAAGACCTTCCGCGAGGTCGACCAAAAGGCGAACGAACTCGCAACTAGATAGGAGTAGAGCATGTTGAAAGCCCTGAACACCGCCGCCACCGGTATGATCGCGCAGCAAACGAACGTGGACGTGGTCGCCAACAATATGGCGAACGTCAACACCACGGGCTTTCGTCGTAGCCGGGCGGAGTTCCAGGACCTGGTGTACCAGACGGTGCGCGCCCCCGGTGGCAAGACATCTGATGGTCAGTCCTTGCCAACGGGCATCCAGATCGGTCAGGGGACCCGTACGATCTCCACCGAGCATATGCACATGCAGGGTGCCATGAAGCAGACCTCGAACCCCCTCGACATGGCGATTGAGGGCGATGGATTCTTCAAAGTCACACGCCCCGGTGGTGAGGTCGCCTATACGCGCGCTGGCAACTTCAAGACCGACGCGGATGGTCGTCTGGTGACGGTGGACGGGTATCCGGTAGAGCCGGCGATCGTCGTTCCGCCCGACACGACGTCCATTACTATCACGGGCGACGGCGTTATCAGTGTGACGTTGGCGGGCCAGACGGCGTCTCAGGAGGTCGGACAGATGACCCTGGCGAACTTTGCCAACCCAGGTGGGTTGCGCGCGATCGGCCGCCAGATGTTCCTACCGACTGATGCTAGCGGCGAGCCGATCGAGGGGGTGCCCGGTCAGGAGGGCATTGGGACCATTTCTCAAGCCTCGCTGGAAGGTTCGAACGTACAGGTCGTCAATGAAATGATCGATCTGATCGCGAGCCAGCGGGCTTACGAGCTCAACCAAAAGGTCATCACGGCTGCCGACGACATGCTTCGCAAGGTCACCGAGCGGTAGTGATTGGGGTGGCATGGCGTTGATGCGCTCGGCGCGGGTGGGCCCGGAGGGTGGCGGGGAAGTGTTGCTCGATCACACGAGCGAGTACGGTCCCCGCGTCTTGCGCGTTCGCGGCATTCTGTTGATGAACATGACCGCGAACCTGAAGGAGTGGGGCGTCTACGATCGATATCTGGAGCGGGTTTCCAGCGCGACGCGTGACGAGCTGCAGTCGTTGATCGCGTCGAGCTGGGTCGACATCGATACCGCCATGGAGCACTACGAGGTCTCGCTCGGCTTGGGGATCGATGAGAGCCGGGCGGAAGTGGCGGGCGAACGCATGGGGGACCGGATCGGCAAGACCTTCTTGGGTTTGTCGCTAAGGGCTGCGCGCAAGGCCGGGCTGGAGCCGCTGCTCTTTGTTCTCCGGCGCAACGATCGCCTGTGGGACCGAATGTACCAGGGCGGCGGAACGCGCGTGCAGCGCCTGGGCTCCAAGGAACTCTTGGTCGAAGATAGAGGCAATCCGCTGTTCTCGTTCGAGATGTTCCGCTTCGGCGTGCACGCCTACTGGAAGACGATCGCGGGCCTTTGCTGTCATGACAGTGAGGTCACACTGCCCCAGCGCGTCCCCGGGGACGGCGGGAGTCTCGCCACCCGCTTCTCATGGCGCTGAAGTAGCCCGGATCTGATGTTTCAACGCACAATTGCGATCATTGTGCACCGTCGGCGGATTGTCGATGGCGGCCCCTGCCTTGCTGCTGGACGCACTTGTGGGGCGCGACGGCGCCACAACAGCGAAACCGTTGTGGCACCTTGGGGAGGTCGACCGCGACGAGGGGTACAGCACGCTGTTCGAGTACTGGATCAAGAAGCTGCAGATGTCGGAAGGCGAGGCTGCGCTACGGATCCGGGCCGCCAGGCTGTCGCGCAGGTTCCCCGTGGTGATTTCGACAATCGCGCACCTACACGACCAGATTCGGCAGGCCCGGGACCTGCTGCGACACCAGGTTCCCGACGGCGGGCAGTGTTCACTGCGCTTCCGCGTGTCTCGGTTTCTTGGCACAGCGTCGGAACGCTGACGCTCCCTGGACGCGGTCGGTGTCGCCATGTGCACTTTGCTCGCTGGCGTCCTTCCGCCTCTTCACTCGATGCTCATTCGGTTTTCCGGGATCTGGGAGGGTGCGCGGGGAACGGCCACCGGCAGCGAGGGAGCAGGGTAGGCTGGCCTGCTTCTTGCGGTGGAGTAGGAGCGCCATGTTTGTGTTTCGTTTGGTAGCTTGTCTGGGTCTGCTTACGCTGTGCGCGTCCGCGGGCCAGGCGCAAGATCGGATCACCGCGGGCGAGGTCATGCCCTCGCTCCGCGGTGGTCCCCACTCGGACATCGTCATCGCGCCGGCACCGACCGCGGGTTCCAGCCGGATCGTGAGGCGCCGAGACGTGAGGCGCGCCCTGCGAGCCCATGGCGTGGACCTTGCCGGGCTCAGGATCCCGCGGCAGGTGCGGATCTCGCGGGCGGCTAGGGACGTGGAGGGGGGCACCCTGTTGCCAGTCATCACCGAAGCGGTGGCCCAGGTCGTGGGGCCCTGCACGGTCGAGCGCGTACGCGTCCCGCGGCGTGTGACCCTAGGAGCAGGGGAGCCCAGCGTGGTGGCGGAGCCGCCGGCCACCGTGCGCGACGGGACAGTGTCGATCGCGCTTGAGCTGCTCTCCGGTGCCCAAGCGCAGCGGCTGATCGTGTCCGCCCGGCTCAGCTGTCCGCCGCCGGTCGTCGGGCCGGGGGACCTGGTGCGGGTGACGGTCCGGGTCGGCGCTGTCCTCGCAAGTGCTCCGGGTCGTGCCCGTCAGGCGGGGCGCGTTGGAGAGGTCATCCGCGTGGTTAACACCGCAACCGGGGCGCGTCTTTCGGCCCGGGTGGTGGACCACGACACGGTGGAGGTTGTGCGATGACGCGCGGCGCCCGTACCGCGGGGGTGGCGGTGCCTGTCGCGATGGCCTCGCTCGTTGGACTGTGTGCCTGCGGCCCAGCGCACATCGCGCCACATACGCCGCGTCATCGCGACTACCGGCCGGGCGCGTACGAGCGTGCGCCGCGCGAGGTGAGCCCGGGCTCCCTGTGGCAGGACTCGAGCCGCAGTCTGGTGGCCGACTTTCGCGCAAGCCGCGTCGGGGACCTGGTGACGATCCGCGTGGACGAGTCGCCCCAAGCGGCAGGGGACGCGGCCACCGCGATGGACCGGTCGAGCAACCAGTCTTTTGGAGCTCCCAAGCTACTGGGCTTCGCGCAAGCGCTGCAGGAAGCGCACCCGGACTTGGATACCGACGAGCTCATCAACCTCATGAGCCAGGCGTCTTTCGCTGGTGCTGGTGAGACCACCCGGGGTAGTCGGGTACGGGCTTCCATCGCAGCCCGCGTGCGCCGCCAGATGCCGAACGGTGACCTCTTTATCGAGGGTACCAAGGTCCTGATGGTGAACGACGAGGAGCTGCACATCTATGTCTCGGGGGTGATCCGACCGCAGGATATCGAACAGGACAACAGCGTGTTGTCGAACCTCATCGCGGACGCCCAGATCGAGTTCACCGGTCGCGGTGTTCTTACCGACAACCAAAAGCAGGGATGGCTTGCTCGACTGGTCTCGGCCATCAACCCGTTCTAGTCATGGTTCGTATCCCTGCAGCCACGAAGACCCCAACACTCGCCACCACCGTGGCGCTCCTTGTTATGCTGTCGGGCTACCTGGGACCGTGGGCGGGGCGCGCTCGCGCGACGCGCATCCAGGAGCTTTGCGACGTGCGAGGCGTACGGCGTAACCAGCTGATAGGCTATGGGCTAGTTGTCGGCCTGGCGGGCACCGGTGACAGTGGGCAGGCGCGGTTCACCGTTCAGAGCACGGCGGCCATGCTGCGGCGACTCGGGGCAACCATCGACCCGCGCTCGATTCAAACCAAGAACGCCGCTGCGGTGATGGTGACGGCCTCGATTCCGGCGTTTGCCAACCCGGGCACACGCATCGACGTGGTCGTGTCCTCGCTGGGCAACGCGAAGAGCATCGAAGGAGGCACCCTGCTGCAAACCCCACTGTACGGGGCGGACCGCAAGGTGTACGCCGTGGCACAGGGCCCGCTGCTGATCGGGGGCTTTTCCGCAGCCGCCGGGGGCAACAGTGTGCGCGAGAACCACACCACCGTGGGCCGTATTCCGGAGGGGGCAATCGTCGAGCGTCGCGCACCGACACCGAAACTGAGCAAGCGGGGCATGGTTCTACAGCTGCGCCGCCCTTCCTTCGTCACCGCGAGCCGGATCGTCGATGCGATCAACCGCGCTCTGGGTTCGGGCGTGGCACGCGCTCAGGATGGTGCCACCGTGATGCTCAAGGTCCCTGACGGTCTGTCAGGCGATCCCGTAGGTCTGCTTGCGCGGGTTCAGCTGCTGGAAGTGCAGGCGGATGCCCCGGTGCGTGTCGTGATCGACGAGCGCACCGGGACGGTCGTCGTGGGCGCTGGCGTGCGCATTGCTGAAGTGGCCGTCGCGCAGGGGGGGTTGACGGTCGAAGTCGTGCGTCGTCCGCAGGTGTCCCAGCCAGGTCCTTTCTCACCGGGCGGCCAGACGCGGGTCGTCAAGCCGACCGAGGTGAAAGCCCAGATTCGCGACGGGGCCATGTACCACCTGCGTGAGACCGCCAGCCTGTCGGACGTGGTGGATGCGCTCAATGCGTTGGGTGCCCGGCCCCGCAACTTGATTTCCATCTTTCAGGCCTTGCGCGCCGCTGGGGCGTTGCAGGCTGAATTCGAGGTGCAGTGATGACCGTGGACGGGGACCTGCTTGCGGCCCATGTGCCCGCACTCGAGTTGTCGCCTCGAGAGCTTTCGGTTCCCAAGGATGGCCAGGACCGCGAGGCGCTCGCGGAGGCCGCCCGGCAGTTCGAAGGGCTGCTGATCAATGAATTGATGAAAGTGATGCGCAAGACTGCCCCGATGTTGTCCAGCGGTCAGGGTAAAATGTACCTGCAGATGTTTGATGCCGAGATCGCTCAGCAGATGGCCAGCAGCGGTGGGATAGGGTTGTCGTCCGTGGTCGCACAGGCGCTCGGGGGCGAACAGGGCGCCGGACAGGAGATGGCGGCTGCGGTGGCTGGCCGTGACGGTGCTGTCCGCTACGCCGGCCAGAGTGCGGCTTCGGTGGGGCTTGCCCGGGCGGGTGTGCCGGTCAGTTTGATGGGCGAGCCCGGGGCAGGGCACACGGCGCGCCTGCAACGGGTAGCTGCGGATATGGTGCTACATGGTGCCAGCCGTTGGTCGCGAGTAGGTGCACTCTCGTCGGCGGAGCTAGCGAGCGACTTCAGTTCAGGCGAAGCGCACTTCAACGTTCGCGATGCGATGGGCTACCAGGGGCACCCCAAGTGCAATCTGTTCGCCTTCGAGGTGGCACGCCGCGCGGGCTTCCAGGTCCCGCTCGTCCCGCGTGCGGCGGGCTGGGGCTTCCCCAGTGCCGAGGCGGTCACCGAGGACGCCGCAAGCGGTCGGCTGCCGCGATCCTGGGGCAAGGTGGTCACCGGTATGCAGGCGGCTGACGCGGATGCGGCGGCCCGGGCCGGCTCGCGGGCGTTCATGCTAGTGGGCTCCGGGGATGGCGAGCGTCCGGGTCATATGGCCGTCGTCGAACGGGTGCACCGTATCGACTATGACAGGCGGGGTCGCGTCGAGCGCGTCGTTTTCGACGGCTGGGAAGCGCGCACCCGCGGCGCCCAGCACCTGACCCACCGCACCTGGAACCGCTACGGCAACCCCGGTGGCCCGCTGGCCCGCTCAGGCTTCGGTCGCATTGAAATCATTGAGCTTAAGGCCGCGGAGGCGGGTGCGCGGCCCGAGCTGCCCACGGCAATTTCGGCGCCCGGCTCGATTCGAGACAAATTGCCCTCAAGTCCTCCGGCCCAAGGGCCGATACCCCGTTAGGAGCATCGTCATGAAGGTCAACGGTCCGTCAAAACCCGGTCACGTCCACCTCCGCGAGGTCGGCAAACCGGCTCGCGTTCAAGGAACGTCTCGACGCACCGCTGGTGAGCACGTCCAGGTATCGTCACGCGCTCGCGTGTTGGCCTCGTCGCGCGACCCCGAGGTTCCCGACCAGTCCCGAATCGAACGCCTCAAGGCCGCGATCGCGGAGGGCACGTTCGAGATCGACGTCGACCGGATCGCCGATGCCATGATTCGTGAGGAGTTGTAGTGCCGGCGCCCGATGCAGAGCCGTTGGCTGCACCGAGCGAGTCCCCCGAGCCCTGCTGGAAGCGGTTCCAGGCTCTCCTGGCGCGTGAACAGGAGGCGGCCACACAGGCAGACGTGGAGGCGCTTGTGTCGTTGCAGGTGGCCAAACGTCAGCTACTCGATGAGCTTCGCAGCGCGGACGTTCCGGAGGCGGTCCTGCTCGCCATGCACAAACAGGCTCAGTTCAACGTGAGCCTGATGCGACACCTGACGGGCTGCCTCGCTGGCATGGTGGGCGAAGATGGGTCCGGTCCGACCGGAACGACGTACGACGCCCGGGGTCAGCGGGGCGCTAGTTCCGAGCAGCCCAGCCTCGCGCCTCGCGTGAGGGGTGCTCTGTGAGCATCAATCGGATCCTCAACATCGGCCACAGCGGCATGGTCGCAGCCAGTCTCGGGACGGCGGCCACGTCGCACAACATCACGAACTCGAGCACCGAGGGCTACTCACGCCAGCGGGTGGCACAGAAGCCCCGCCCTATTCACCACGGCGGGGGGCTGGCCATCAGTTCCCCGACCCGGGTGCAAGACTCCTTCGTAGATAGGCGGTTGCTCAGCGCAATCTCGCTCGAGGGCGAGGCGAGCGCTCGCAGCGACTCACTGCGCTCGTTGGACTCGATGTTTGCCGATATAGGGGGCGCGGTGGGCGACGCTCTCGACAACTTCGAGTCGGCGATTGCAGACCTGTCCAACGATCCCGACAGCGATGCCGCCCGCCAACTGGTGTTGACCCGCACGACGCAGCTTGCACAGAGCTTCAATCAAGCGTCCGCGGATCTGGATGCGGCCCAGGACGATGCCAATGGGCGCATTCGGCTCGCGCTCGGTCAGCTCAACGAGAAGCTGCAAACGATCGGTGACTTGGGCCGCGATATCGTTTCGGGTAGCACCATTGGCGAAGACGTCTCGACCTTGATGGACCAGCGCGATCAGCTGGTCCGAGAAGTGGCCGAGTACCTCCCGGTAACCGTGCTCGATCAGCCACACGGAGCCGTGTCCGTACTGTTGGCGGGCTCGCGGAGCCTGGTTCCCGTCGATGGGCCGGTGCCACAGCTCCTTCACGACGTGGACGCCAACGGCAACACGACGATCTTGCGTCAAGGTTCGGGGGCGCCCGAGGACATCACGTCGCTGATCACGAGCGGAAAGATCGCGGGCTACCTGTCGGCGCGCGATGGGGCGATCGCGGACGCACAGGCGGACCTCGACCAGCTCGCCTACGACATCGCTACTCAGTACAACGCTGTGCACGCCGCAGGCCAAGGCCGCGACGGCGCCAGTCGCAACCTGTTCGAGGTGCTGCCCGCGGTTGTGCCGCCGACGGGCTCCGCCGAGGCACTCGCGATCTCCGCAGACGTGGTTGGAAACCCGGACGGGATCGCTGCCGCGCTGGACGGTACGCTCCCGAGCGACAACCGCAACGCGCTTGCCCTGCTCGACCTGGCGCAGACCGACATCGCGAGCGGCGGTACAGCCTCGGCATCCGAAGCCTTCAGCGCCATGTTGGCGGATGTTGGAATCTCGATTCAGTCCGCCAACACCAAGGCGGACAATGCCACCGTCATTCGTGAGCAGGCACAGGCAATGCGCGATGCCATCTCTGGCGTGTCGACCGACGAAGAGATGGTGGCACTGATGCAGTTTCAGCGCGCCTATCAGGCTTCGTTGCGTGTCGTCGAAACGGCAGATGCGATGCTAAACGAGCTGCTGAACATGCGGAGGTAGTAGCCATGCGGGTACCTGACTCTTTGTTCCAAGCCCGGAGCATGACGGCGTTGCGCAAGAGCCGCGCTGCCTATCTGGATGCCCAGGAGCAGGCCCTGACCGGGCGTCGAGTTTCCAAGCCCAGCGAGGACCCGCTCGCGATCGGACGCGCGCGTTCGTTTCAGGACCGCAAGCGCCGTGCGGACAACCACGAACGTGCAGGTGGGTTTGCCACGTCGCGCTTGCAGGTGATGGACAGCGCCGTCGGGGAGCTCGAGAACTTGATGGCCAGGGCGCGCGAAATCGGGATTCAGGCCCTAAACGACACCCTGAATGCGAGCGATCGTGCCGACTTGGCCGGCGAGGTGGATGAACTGGTCGCCCACATGCGCGCGCTGGCCGATACCCGCGAGGGGGACAAGTACATCTTTTCCGGACTGAGTTCGGATGTCGCTCCCCTGGATGGGACCGGGGCGTATCAGGGGAGCGCGGAGGTCCAGGAGATCGAGGTTGCACCCGGCGTGCGCGTGCCACTGGGGATCACCGCGGCCGACGTTTTTGCGAACCCCTCGGCCAATGCGTACAGCGCGCTTGAAGGACTAGCGACAGCCCTGCGGGCCAATGACAAGGCCGCGATGAACACGCAGACCGGAGAGGTCATCAACGCGGGAAACCTGGTCAGTGATATGCGCGCCCAAATCGGTGCCCACCAGACCAGCGTCGATATCGCCGCGAACGTGGTTTCCAACAATTCCCTAATTGCCATTGAGAACTTCGAACGCGAAGTGTCAGCCGATGCCTTCGAGGCGTTCTCAGCACTTTCGCAGGCTCAATCCGCTCTCACCGCTGCCGTTGAAATTGCTGCACAGCTTCCACTGCCCGGACTGGTAGGTCGCTAGCCCGCACCCTTCACCAAGCACGCGATGATCGCGTACGGGACCGGCTTCGCAAGCCCTTGGGCGAAGAGGCGCCTCTAAGAGGAGGACCATGACAGAAGCCGCAGAGGGTGTTTCTCGCAACCAAGCGCTCGAGGTGGTCCTACGGATTCTGCGAGGTGCGGTGGCCGCTCAGGCTTCGGACGTGCACCTCAAGGCACAGCTGCAGCCGCGTGTGCGCATTCACGGGCAGCTTTGCCCCCTCGATCACCCTGCACTGAGCGAGGAGACGGTACAGACCGCGGTTGGGGCTCTGGCTTCACTGGCGCGCGTCACGTCCGACCGACTCGCCGGCAAACAGGTGGACTTCTCGTGTCACGTACCGGACGTAGGCCGCTTTCGCGTCCACGCCTACCGGCAGAACAGCACAGTCGCCGCAGCTCTACGCCATATCCCCAGCACGATTCCAGACTTCGCTACCCTGCGGCTGCCCCCGGTCGTCAAGCGTATAGCGTCAGCGGAGCGTGGCCTGGTGCTCGTCACGGGCGCCACGGGAAACGGCAAGTCGACCACCATCGCCGCCATGCTGCAGTTCATCAATCAGAAGTTCCCTCGGCACGTCGTGACGATCGAAGACCCCGTCGAATGGATGTTCGCGGACAGCGTCGCTAGCTTCTCGCAGCGCGAGGTGGGGCGCGACGTCGACACCTTTCAGCAGGGCCTGGAGGGCGTGTTGCGCGAGGACCCGGACGTGTTGTTCGTAGGTGAAATTCGGACTCAGACAGAGTTCGACATTGCGCTCAATGCGGCCGAGTCCGGGCGCCTGGTGATCAGCACGTTTCACTCGTCGGACGTCGAACGCGCCATTTCACGAATGGTGAACTTCTATCCGGGAGAGTATCGCGATGCGGTACGACATCGTATCGCCGACGTGGTTTCAGGTGTGATCTCGCAGCGCTTGATCCCCAAGAACCAGGCGACCGAGAAGATTCTGGCGACCGAAGTGCTCACTCGCTCTCCTACTGTGATCGAATGTGTGCGTGAGCCGACCCGAAGCCGGGGCCTGGCGGCCGCTCTGGAGGCTGGCAGCAACGAGTACGGGAGCCACAGCTTCGACCAGACCCTTCAGTCGATGGTGAAGGACAAGCTGATTTCCATGGACACGGCCAAGGCCAACGCCCGCTCCGCGAATGACTTCATGCGCGGCATGAAACTCATGCGGTAGTGGCGCAACAGAACAACGTATGGGGCTCAAGGTCTCGGCCTGTTCGACCGTAGGTAATTGTCAGACAGGTGATCAGAGGGAGAAGGCATGATGACGCCAGTTCAAGGGGCCGAACTCTTGACGCACGAACCGGTGACCGCGCGCGAGCTGCGACGCGACATGGTCCAAGTGTTCGGCGACTCGCGCTACAAGGCGCCGGTTCTCCCGGCCGCTGCGCACGAGCTGATGGAGCTCAGCAAACGACCGAACGTCTCTTTCGAGGATGTGCAACGAGTCGTAGAGAAGGATACCACCATCGCGGGCAAGGTCCTGCAGGTGGCACAATCCCCGATCTACGCAACGCGGGTGCGAGCCAAGACCCTGCGCGACGCTGTCCAGCGGCTGGGACTGAACAATATTCGGGACATCGTATGGCAGGTAGCCATGGACGTGCGCGTTTTTCGCGCGGAGGGCTACGAGGGAGTGTTGGAGCGGCTGCAGAGCCATTGTGTGGCGACCGGTTATCTCGCGCGGCTGGTCTGTCGCTTCACTTCCGTAGCCAGCGAGTACGCATTCCTGTGCGGTCTGCTGCATGACGTGGGCCTCAGCGGGCTCCTGATCTCCGTTGTGGAGAAGCGGGGCAAGGACTCTGCCGAGGGGCTCCCGCCTCTTTCGGTGCTCTGGCCTGCCTTGACTGAGGCCCATGCGGAGGCGTCCGGGTACCTCGCGCGCTTGTGGAAGCTCGACAAGGAGCTCGAGTTGGTGGTCGCCAAGCATCACCAGGGCGAGGGTTCCGACCTGCCGCACCCCCTTGTGGCAGTCCTCGCAGTCGCGGA
The DNA here is from genome assembly GCA_028817905.1 of Myxococcales bacterium. Lineage (GTDB taxonomy): Bacteria > Myxococcota_A > Polyangia > Polyangiales > JAFGIB01 > JAPPOR01. The sequence goes on along the minus strand of JAPPOR010000965.1, from coordinate 1,546 downwards.
GCACCTGGCGACAGAGGCAGGGCATGCCGTGCTGGCCGACGATGAGGGGCTTGACGCGTTCGAGGTGGTCTCGGAGGAACGGCTCGAAGGTTCTCTCAAGATGCTGGGGGTGAACGATGCGACCTTGCGGGCCCTCCAGAAGGAAGCCAGTCAGACACTAGACCAAATGAAGGTGTGACGAGGGTAGCCTGTGTCGCGGATCGTCTCATTCGCTTCTGGCAAGGGGGGCGTGGGCAAGAGCACCTTGGCGGTGAACCTGGCGGTGCTGGCGGCCCAGGCAGGCCACAGCGTGACGTTCGTGGACCTCGATCTCGGCGGTGCGGACGGTCACCTGCTCTTGGGCCAACTGGACGTCGAGCGCGGACTGGCGCAGTTTCTTGCGCGCGAGGCCGAGTCCCTCGAGGAGGTTGCCGTGCCCGTCGAGCGCGTCCCAGGCCTCAAGCTGATTATGGGGGCCGGCGAGACGCTGCGCAGCGCCAACCCGAGCTACGCCACCAAGAACCGGCTTGGGAGGCACCTGCGGCGTCTACGAGGTGACCTGGTGGTGGTCGACGTCGGCGCGGGGTGCGGCTACCACGCGCTAGACTTCTTTCTGTTTGGGGACGAGCGGATCGTGGTGTCGACGCCTGAGCCAACGGCCGTGATGGACGTGTACAAGTTCGTCAAGCTCGCGGCGGTGCGATATGTCTTGAGCCACTTTCTCGCGCGCGATGCTCTTAGCGTTGAGGTCGCAGGTCGAAATGTGCAGAGTCTGGAGGAAATGGTCACGATTGCACAGGGTGTGGACGCGACCGCTGCCGAAACCGTGCGCGAGCTCGTGGATGCGTTTTCGGTCTCCCTGATCGTAAACCAGACCCGACCCGGGTCGCGGCTCGATACCTTCAAGCTGGCTGCGGTGGTCCGTGAGTTCGTCGGAAGTCATCTACGCGTGGTCGGCGAGGTCCCGCGCGATGGTGCCGTCGCTGCCGCCGTGTCGGCCATGCGACCCGTGGCCCTCACCTCGCCACATAGCCCGGCCACGCTCGCAATGAAGCTCTCCCTCGCCCATCTCATGGAGGCGCCTTCACCACGGCTGGCGGGCTAGCCCGGAGCATTCATAACTGCGACGCCGCTTCGCTTGTCCTTCGACACCACAGGACCTTCGCCGCCCCAGAAAATCCAGGCAGTATTCCCGTCGGTCGTCGAAACCCCTGTGAAGCCGAATCCCTGCGCGATCCGACGCCGTAGTCATGAATGATCCGGGCGAGGGCGACGAAAGCCCCATGGAGTTGAAGCAGGCGTCCAACCCTACCAGCCACTCCGAGCGGCACGGCCTCCCCTCCAAGGTGCGGGATCGCGGCCAGGTACGGACGAGCGAGCAGACCCGGTGACTGGAAGAAGGGCACGCGCGAGGTCGCGCGACCCGACTACTACTTCGCCAAGACACCACAGGCGCTCACCTACGAGGTCGTACCGCCGACCCAGCTACTGCAAGCGGCAGGTGACCTCGATACCTTGGTCGCCAACGTCGAGCAGCATATTCGCGAGGCTCAAGCGCAGGCAGCCA
>JAPPOR010001094.1 GCA_028817905.1 Myxococcales bacterium | reverse complement strand
AACTGACACCCGACACCTGGCGCGAGCGTGGGGAGCCCAGACATTTCACCCACTTCGCAGCGCCTTGGCTGGTCTTCCAAGGAAGGGTCCGGCTCGGCAATCATTGAGCTAGAGGCAACGCTGGACAGGCGCGTTCGGAGCACCAATAACTAGCCGATGGGATCAGTACCTCGCCCTATCCATCATCGCCGTCGCACGTTGCGCTGTTTTGGCCCTGTCTCGCTGGCCTTGTGCCTGCTCGGGCTGGGCTGTGCCGGGAGCAAGGCGGGCGTCCAAGTCAACACGGGCACAAAGGGAGGCCCATCTGAGGAGGCCGTCGCTGTGCGATCGATTCCGCTGGCAGCAAGTGCTGCGCGGGATGCGTTGGGGAGCGCCTATTCCTCGGTCACCGGGCCCGGGCAGGGCAAGCCATCGGTGCCGCCCGAGCGTGTCGAGGCGGGCACGATCCCACGCGCTGCGCTGATGAAGGTGTTGTCGAACGGCATCAGCCGATTCCTGCAGAAGGTATCGGTGGAGCGCTTTCCAGAGCGCGGTCGCTTCATGGGATGGCGACTGCTCGGATTCTTCGCTGATCGGCCTGAGCTTGCTGCCCACAGTGCGGTGCAACCGGGAGACGTCATCGTCCGGGTCAACCGGCACTCGATCGAGCGCCCTGAGCAGTTCGCAACGGTGTGGCATGGCCTCAAGAACGGGAGCGAGCTCGTGATCGACATTCTACGGGGCAAGCAACCCACGCAAATCCGCTACCGCATCAGCGATGACCAAGTGAGCAAGACACCGGTCCTAATCCTGCGTGGCAAGGGGCCGGGGCGCGTTCACTACCGAACCAGCGACAACAACGTCGGCAAGCCTCCAGCTGCCACCTCGCGCCGCGGTCGACCGGGGCGCGCCCGCCACCGAGTCACCGATGACGACGATGGCAAGACGCCGGTCCTCATTCTGCGCGGCAAGGGACCTGGGCGAATCCGTTATCGATGACAACGCCACAACTGGGCCCGCTGGGCTTCGGACCATGCTCCTCGGGTGGAAGCCATCGCGGTGCGGCGCGCGCTGCGAAATACCGCTCGCACCGCGCGCCGCTCCCACTTGGCAGGGAGCTTAGTAGCGTCCGCGTCCGCCGCCGCCCCGGCGACCTCCGCCCCCGCCCCCGCGGTTGCGGTCCTGGGCTTCATTGACGACGATGTTGCGTCCGTCGAGCATCGTACCGTCCAGTTCTTGCTGGGCTGCGCGGGCCGCCGCCGGATCGGCGAAGGTCACGAAGCCAAAACCGCGTGAGCGGCCGGTTTCCCGGTCTTGGACAACCGCCACATCCTCCAGCTCCCCGAAGCGCTCGAAGGCTGCGCGAAGCCCGTCCGTGGAAGTGTCCCAGCTCAGGCTACCCACGAATAGTTTGTTGCTCATCTTGTATCATTCATTTCCATGGAGGCTCTCACCTCCGGCCCCCGCTCGCCGTCGCTCGGATGCCACGACTTCTCGGCCGGTGTTGGGGCCATCGTGCCACAGGACACTGACCCACCGGTCCCAGCGCTTCCGGTCCCAAGCACAATTCGATTCAACTGAAAGCACCGAGCCAGACCAGGAACCATGGCCACGCCACTGAAGGGGGTGCCCATCGCGGCTCGGGCAGTCGGTCTATGGCACGAATGGCCTCCAGACGCAAATCCTGGGCGGGGCTCCCTCCCAGCTGGACGAGGCATGGAATCTTGCGGTCTCCGATGACGACGCCCGCGAGGAGTCCGCGGGAGGCAAATCCAGCCGCCCATCACCGCCCGGAGCACCACAGGTGCGACCTAGAATCCTCGATACAATGCCAACAGAGAATGGTGAGTTCCCCGAACTTGACATCTGTAAATGGGAACCGCTCGTCGAGGATTCTAGCGCGTCGTGGCCACGTTGACGACCAGCGCACGGCCGTCGAGCTCGGAGCCGTCCAGGGCGTCGATGGCCCTGGCCGCATCCTTCCGGTTCTCCATTGTGACGAAGCCGAAGCCGCGGGACCGGCCGGTCGCGCGGTCCCTCAGGATGAAGGCGTCGGCGATCGGCCCGTGGGGCTCGAAGGCCTTCCGCAGCGTGTCCTCGCTTGTATCCCAGCTGAGGCCTCCGACAAAGAGTCTGCATGGGATGGTCGATGATGCCCGCGGCGCCGAGGCCCGAGCCTGCATGTCGCGCAGGGCCTGTTCGGAGGTCGGCACATCGCCGATGATCGCTTCGGCAGTAGTGAATTCCTCGGTTGCCGGTCCGCGTTCACGCCTTGTCGCCCGGCGCTGTGCCTTGTCCCGCTTCTTACGGGCCCTGTCCGCATCACGCTGGCGCTTGCCCTCGGAGTAGTTTCCTCGACTCATGGGCGACCCATCGTAGCACGCCCGCTGGCGCAGCGCTCGCCTGTCTTGCAGAGGATACCTTGGCTCAAGTCTTCCAGTTTTCCCGAAACATCACGATCCCACAGGGCGGCCAGCGCGGGTGGCCTGCCGACGACGCTGGCGAGGGACGGCGATCGCGCCTGCATTGGGTGTCTCCTCCCTGCCTGATCTGATACATGCCGAGGGAGCTGAGATCGCTGCCCTTGGTCGGCTGCGAGTACAGGAACCTGTGGGGCGCGGTTTGATCGACGCGCTTCGGCAAGCAGTCACGACGGACGATCTGCCAGCTGCGGCCTGGGCCGTTTCGCGCTGACAATTCTCTTCAATCAGCGGGGTCGGCTGCCATGCAAGATCGGTGGAGCCCTGCGCATCCGCTGGGCATGGAGAACGTCGAATGGCACCCAAGCGAGGAACGAGATCGCCGATTCGGGCGCAACCCCTGATCGCGGTCGCAGACGTGATTGCGAGCACCCGTTGGTACCAACACCTGCTGCAGGGGGATGAGCTGCCGGACAGTGACCACGCCCACATCTATGAGCGTGTGATGTGCTCGGGCCGGCTCGTGCTCCAGCTGCACAGCTGGGACGACGAAGATCACCCGAACCTGGAAAGCAAGCGGATCAAGTCCGGCCACGGCGTGTTGTTGTGGTTCGAGGTGGAGGACTTCGATGCCGCGGTGGAGCGCGCGCAACAGTTGGAGGCTGACGTAGTTCTGGAACCCCACGAGAACCCAAACGCCATGCACCGTGAGATCTGGCTCCGCGACCCGGACGGCTATGTGGTGGTGATGGCCAGCCCGGACGGGGAGACCGCCTGAGCCGGCCAGCTCGAGTCGGCAACGGCCACTTCCACCTCGAGTCGGAGAATGGTCAGACCATCGGGGAGGACCCAGCGGGACCCTCGAGTTCGATGTCCGCGCTGGCGAAGGTCAGGTGCAACGCGGTGATCGGGGTCGAGGTTGAACCCAGCCTGACTCGAACGAGGCGATCGAGCGCGATCAGGAACCCTCCCACTCGGATCTGGCGGCGCCAGAAGTGCGCGCCCATGGCCCAGGGTCCCACGGGTTCGGCGACGTAGTCGTGCCGGACCAGGTTTCCCTCCGGATCGAAGTAGAACCTCTGTCGACGCGAGTGCGTATGCAACTGCTCTGGCAACTCCACGTCGAGCGCTGTCGTTTTCGTGCCTGCGGTGTAGCGGGTCCGCATGCCAAGCAGGCGGCCCTGCAACAACGTGAACGGGAGGGCATGGTAATGCGCGGCGGCGTAGCCGAGAAAGTACAGCGCATCCATGGGCCGCCACCGGCGCGAGCCTGCCCGCCCGGTGAAGGTGTGGCGGTGCGAGTCGCTGCGCGCCACGAGCGCCCCGGTACTTGCGTTCTCAATCCAGACAGCTCCATCGCGGAAGACGCCGATGTGGTCCTCCTCGGGAAAACCGATCAGTCGCGTCGACCGTTCACGGGGGCGAATCTCGAGTCCGCTTGGCAGGGCGAAGGTCTTGCCTGCCCCTTTCATGAATGGAACGAACCCCGTGAGCCGATCCGGGACCAGGCGAATGGCTCTGATCCGCTGCCATGCGCGCATGCCACCGTAGTGTTGGCTGGCGTGTATCACGATACCTGCGGCGTCTTGCGTCCAACTTGCGTCCATCTCCGAGTCCATCGCTTCATCATCCATCTCTACCGAGCACGCAGTGATGTTCACCTAGCACAGGTGCCATCTAGATGGCGGCGACAATCGCAGGGTCAGCACCGGGCCCATGCTCTGGATGATCCCATCAGGAAGGGAACGACGGCCCCTTGGTAGCAAGCGGGGTGGTTGTCTTCGCAACTCGGCGCGGCGCATGCATTAGGTCTTCTTGTGCTGGGTTAGAGTGGCTCCATTGACCCGGCTTGCTGTCAGCGCCAATGCCGTTCGGTTCGTAGAAGGGGCTCCGCGTCCTCCTCTGTTCGCTCATCTTCTGTTTGCTTGTCGTGGCGCGACCCGCGAGTCGGCAAAGCGGCTCATCTTCTAAATGAGGTGTTGCTTATATTAGTTGTCTCTAATATAAGTGACGAACCAAAAAGCCTAGGAACTCTCCTATGACCATCGATATCGCGCGCCTTGTCGGTGCGGTGTCCCGTGAGCTCATCACTCGGGAGCATGAGGGCAAGCCGGCCCGCGTGTTGGCGGCGAGCCGAACCTACGACACGAGCGTGGAGGACTTGTGGGACGCGATGACGAACCCCACGCGCCTCGAACGTTGGTTCTTGCCCGTCTCCGGCGACCTTCGTCTTGGTGGGCGCTATCAGCTCGAGGGCAACGCAGGCGGGGAGATCACCGCTTGCGACCCGCCTCGTCACCTTGCCCTCACCTGGGAAATCGGCGGACAGACGAGCTGGGTTGCGGTGCGACTACAACGTGAACGTCAAGCGACACGACTTCGCCTCGAGCACATTGCCCACGTTCCTGATGACTTCTGGAACCGATACGGGCCCGGAGCTACTGGTGTCGGCTGGGAACATGGTTTGTTCGGCCTCGACTTGCATGTGGCTGGCGATTCCATCTCCACCACAGAAGCCGAAGCGTGGCTCGCCACCCAGGCCGGAAGGTCCTTTACTCGCCGGATTAGCGAGGGCTGGTGCGAGGCGTCGATCCGAGCCGGCACTGACGAGGCAG
>JAPPOR010000523.1 GCA_028817905.1 Myxococcales bacterium | reverse complement strand
CGGCGTCGGATCGCGCAGGGATTCGGCTTCACGGGGCTTTCGACGACCGACGGGAATACTGCCTGTATTTTCTAGGGCGGCGAAAGTCCTGTGGAGTCGAAGGACAAGCGAGGCGGCGTCGTAGTCATGAATGATCCGGGCTAGGCTCGCCAGATCGCCTCGATGGCCATAGCGTCTGCTTCGTCGACCTGATCGAACACCAGGCTTGCCTCATCGACGCCGCCGACGCCGATGCCCAGCTCGATGCCGTTCTTGATCTGAGGCATCTCCCAGACGCGCTGCGATTTGAGATCATTGTGGGCGCCGTCGGGGCTCGGTACGTCCACGCGGCCGAGTTCGTGCTGGACCAACGACACGCAGGCCGTATCCAGTGCGATGCGATCCTTGCTCGCGAGGATCAGGCCGGCAGAGACCCTTACGGTGTCGGCGCCATCTCCCTGGGGGCCGCCATTGACGACCACGGTGGTTGCGTCCACTACGTTGATGAGAGGTGAGAACGCCTGATTGAGCAGCGCGATGTCGCGTCCAAGGGCCTCGAAGTCGCCACCGATGCTGTCGAGGTAGTGCAGCGGGCCGCGCGAAGAGTCGCCAATGCCACCCACGAAGTTCTTCATCGACATTGTGAACATGGCGAAGCGGTGGTTCTTGCACGTCGGTACGTTGACAAGGTGGTCCGCGTCGATGGCTTTGCGCATGACGAGCAAGCCGCTAGGCCAGACCTCCTCGTAGTTGGGCGGCCGCACGAGCACCCAGTGGTCATCCTCGCGCGACGCTTCCGGCGCAGCATAGATTTCGTCGGCGCCTGCCATCATCGCGGCGTCGCCCATACCCGTTGTGTCGAACACTTGGCCGCTATCGAATCCGCGTGCCGAACGGTCCCCCACGATGATGCGCCCGGGATTGCGCTCCTTGACCAGTCGTACGACCGCCGCGAGTACCTCGTTGCTCGTCCGGATGCCGGGGGTTGTCAGACCCCGATTGCTGACGGCGTTCGGCTTGATGAAGACGGTTTGCCCTTCTTGGATCTCGTCCAGACCACCGGCGAGGGTGATCGCCCGGGCCACGGCTTCCTCCACATCGTCCCGACGAACGATTGCGACGGGCACGCCGCTGACGGGATCCGGATCGGCGGCCGGGCTGTCCTCCCCGGGCTCTGCGGTCATCCCCTCGTCACCCGGGTCGTTGGCGGGCTGCTCGCCAGACCCGTCGCCTGGATCGGGATCGGATGGCCTGTCCGGGTCTCCCATCTCCTCCGGATCGTCGGCGGGTGCGGGCTGGTCGTCTCCGCCCATCATCCCCGGGTCGTCCGCGGGGCCTGGGCCGGACCCCGCTTGCGGCATGGGGTCGGCGCTTCCACTCATGCTGTCGTCCGTGGACGGCCCAGCTGCCTCGCTGCGGTCCATGCCCGGGGCTTTCGGGTCCGAGGGATCGCTCGATCCCTGCGGGCTGGCCGATTGCGAGGCTGGGTCGTCGCCGTCGGAGCCTTCGACGCACCCGGTGGTTGCCAACAAGCCGAGGGCCACGCCCGTACGCTCGAGCAGCTCGCGCCTACTCACGGGCTTGGGCTGGTCATCGGTCTCCTGATCGTGATGCTTCTTGGTCACCTCTCGACCATAGATCAAGCGAGGGAAAGCGACAGCTCCCAATCGAGAGACGTGCCAACTACGATTGAAGCCCCACGTGGTTTGCTCCGTGCTCTCGGCCCTTTGCGGTGCTAGCTAGAGTGTTGGGTGCGGGGGCGAGACCCGGACCTCAACGGGGATGGTTCATGCGAAAGTGTACAAAGTTCGCCATCGTAGCGGCCGCGGTGGCCTGTTGTGCCGGGGTGGCCACCCCCAGCACGGCCCAGGCACCCGAGCAAGCTCCGGCCGACGTGCCGGCCCAGCCATCCCAACCCGCGCCGGTCGCACCGGCTCCCGCCGAGCCCCCGACAGAACCCCGGTCGCCCGCTGCTCCCTCAGTGGAACCGAAGCCGCCGGTGGATGAGCCAGTGGAGCCCGGTGCAGGTGGGGGGACGGGCGAACCCGGCGGGGCCGCGCCGCCACAGGCGCCGCCTGCGCCGCCGGCGCAGGGCCCGACGTCACCACCCGAGCCACCGGTGACACCTGCGCCGCCCGCCAAGAACCCGACGTCACCATCTGTGCCACCAGCGACACCTGCTCCGGCGGCGCCGCCTGCGCCGCCTGCGCCGCCGGCGGAAGGCGCCACGCCGCCGGCGACTCCCGCACCTCCGCAAGGGAGCCCGGCGCCACCGGCGGCCCCCGTGGCGCCAGCGCCACCGGTCGCGCAGCCAGGTGGGCAAACGGGGCAACAGGAGGGGCGAGTCACCGCGCCCGAGCCACCGCGCCCGGCGCAGGGGCCACCATCTTCCCAAGGGTCCGAAAGCGCGACGACCTCAGGTGGGACCGGTGCCTCGGGTGCGCCCCCGCTACAACCCGCCGGGTCGCCCGGTGCGGCGCCGGGTCCGGCGGCCCCAGCATCGCCTGCAGCGGTCTCCGCTGGTTCGCCACCACAGGCTTCCGCCGGCACAGATGGCAGCGCGCCGTCGCCCTCCTCAACGGGCACGCGTCCACCGCGTCCCGGCCCGTTCGAGCGTCGACCCGCTTCCGTACTCGGGTGGCGTGGTGAGGCGCGCTATGATCCTGAGAATCGGCACTATACGGGGGTTTCCGTGCGCGTCAGCGCTGGTCTCGGGTTGGGCACGGCCCGGCGCGATCGCGACGGAGGGCGCGAAAAGGTCAGTGGGCTTCAGGGGCTCGCTTCGCTAGACCTCGGCGGGGCCGTGCGACCGGATTTGGTCGTGTTCGGTCGGCTCGGTGGTTTCGCGGTCAATCACGCGAGCGATAGCGACTCGCCGAACGCCGGCAGCGCCTACTTCGCGCTGCTTGGCATCGGCGCCCGGTATCACCTCATGCCGCGAGATTGGTATGCGAGCGGCGCCCTATCGCTGGCTCTCATGAGCGTCACGAGCGATCTCGGAGACGTCGAGAACGCCCACCCTGGCTTCGGGTTCGAACTGGAGCTGGGCAAGAATTTTTGGGCCGGGACCCCGCGTGAGGCACGCACCGTGGGCCTGGGGGCCAGGCTCGCCTACGTGCGCTGTGGATCGCTGGGAGGGGCGGGTGCCGGGCCGTGGGTAGGCACAGCGTTCAGCCTCGTATTTTCCACGACCATCGAGTGAACGCCCGGGTGTGTCTCGCTCCTCGTTGGCCCCATCTCTGGTGGAATCCGGGGTGGGATCTGGTGGTTCCGGGCGAGACGTCCTTGGCAAAACCTCTGCGGTAGCGTGTAGAGTCCCGCGCGATGAGCGTTCGAACTCGAGTGGCCCCCTCTCCGACCGGCGATCCGCACGTCGGCACGGCCTATATCGCCCTGTTCAGTCTGTGTATGGCGCGCAAGCTCGGCGGCCAGTTCGTCTTGCGGATCGAGGATACCGACAGGGCGCGATCCAGTGAGCGATCTGAACGGGCGATCATGGATTCGTTGCGCTGGCTTGGCATCGACTGGGACGAGGGGCCCGACAAGGGTGGGCCCCATGGACCCTACCGTCAGAGCGAACGCCGCGAGTTGTACGTGGAGCACGCAGGCCGACTCGTGACGGAGGGCCACGCATTCCGGTGCTTTTGCAGCGCCGAGCGGCTCTCCCAGCTGCGTGCCCAGCAGTTGGAGGCGAAGGGCAAGGTCGGATACGACGGGCATTGTCTGGCGCTCGCCCCGGCCGAGGCGGAGGCCCGAGCTGCCGCGGGTGAGCCGCACGTCATTCGTATGCGCGTGCCCGAAGCCGGGCAGTGCGCCATCGACGATCAGTTGCGCGGCAAGGTGGAAATCGCTTGGGACCAGGTCGACATGCAGGTGCTGCTCAAAGCAGACGGCATGCCCACCTACCACTTGGCGGTGGTGGTGGACGATCACCTGATGGGGATCACCGATGTGTTTCGAGGCGAGGAGTGGATCACCTCCACGCCCAAGCACTTGCTGCTGTATCAGTACTTTGGCTGGGAGCCACCGCGCTATTTTCATCTTCCGCTGTTGCGCAACCCGGACAAGAGCAAGCTGAGCAAGCGCAAGAACCCGACCAGCATCACCTTCTACGAACGGATGGGTTTCATGCCCGAGGCCCTGCTCAACTACTTGGGTATGATGGGATGGTCGATGCCCGACGGGGAGGAGAAGTTCAGCCTGGACCAGATGATCGAGCACTTTGAGCCTGCCCGCGTGTCGCTCGGGGGGCCGGTGTTCGACATGGAAAAGCTTTCATGGCTCAACGGGCGGTGGATTCGCGAGGAGCTTGATCCCGAGGGGTTCGCCAGGCGTATGCAGACATGGGCGCTCAATGCCAGCTACCTGATGCCCATCATTCCCCTGATCCAGCAGCGGGTCGAGCGCTTCAGTGATGTGGTCGGGCTGACAGGCCACTTCTTGACCGGTTTGCCGAGCCTGAGCGAAGCGAGCTTCGCCCACAAGAAGCATTCCCCAGAGGATATCAAGAAGACCCTCCAGTTCGTCGTATGGCGACTCGACGCTCACGACGACTGGCGGGCCGAGCCCCTCAAGCAGACCCTCACGGGTTTGGCCGAGGGCATGGGGATCGGCGTGCGCGACATGCTGTTTCCGGTCTTCGTCTCGATCAGCGGGCAGCCCGTCTCAACGCCCATGTACGAGACCCTGGAGATCCTGGGGCCCGACCTGTCACGAGCCCGCCTGCGCCACGGCCTCGCCGCACTCGGAGGCGTTTCCAAGAAGCAGGCCAAACGCCTCGAGAAGCAATACCGCGAACTTCAAACTTGACGCAAACGTTCACGAAACGCTGACTCAAGGTCGTTAGCGAGCTTCGCGCGAGCCCAACAAGGCATGAGACCCAGGCGCAACCCGAATCACTGTCGCTTGCAGCCCATCCCCGGAGCGCGACAGCGCGACCTAGCGACCTTGTCCAGGCGCATGCATTCAAGGCAACGCGATCAGACTTGACGCAAACGCCCACAAAACGCTGACTCAAGGTCGCTAGAAGAAGGCGCCT
>JAPPOR010000346.1 GCA_028817905.1 Myxococcales bacterium | reverse complement strand
CTAGGGCGGCGAAAGTCGTGTGCAGTCGAAGGACAAGCGGAGCGACGCTTGGACTCGAGCCGCTCGGATGGGGTCAGGTGGTTCTGGGTGGTACTAACTGGTACTAGGGGGGCATGAAAGCGATCGGGTTTTCGGCCGCGGCCATGGCGTTGTCAGGGCTACTCGGCGCGTGCGTCACGGGCGCACCTGCTCACGCAACTCCAGAAGCCACCGTGATGGAGTTCGCGCGAGCCCTGCAAGAGGAACGCTACGAGGACGCCTACGCGCTGATGTCCAGTGACTATCGCGCACGCGTTTCGCTCGAGCACTTCCAGGCCCAACTACAGGAACACCCGCAGGAGATCGCAAGCACCGCCGATCGCCTGGGGCAACTTACGGAGCCTGCCGTCCAGCGCGCCACAGTCGTGTACGACGAGCGAGACGGTGAGCTGTTGCTCGAACGGGAACAGGGCCGCTGGCTCATCACAACCAACGTAGCCGGGTTCTACGATCAATCGACCCCGCGCAATGCCCTAAAGGCGTTTGTGCGAGCCATGACACGTCGGCGCTACGACGTGGTCATGCGGCTGATTCCAAACGCCGACAAGCCAGGCATCACAACCAAACGCATGGAGGAAGCCTGGAGCGGAGAAGGCCGAGAAGAAGCGGACCGTCTGATCAACAACTTGCGCAACCATATCGCCGCACCCATCGAGATCGTCGGCAACCGGGCGACGATGCCCTACGGCGACCGTATGCGGGTCCAGTTCCTTCGCGAGGATGGCCGCTGGAAGATTGAGGACCCGGAGTAGCGCCGGCTCTCGGCGCACCACTTCACTTCACGGTTGGCGAGCCGGCCGACTTCGGCCGTTCCAACGCCTCGGGGCCCTCGATCTCAGGGCGAAAGATCAAGGGCAAGCTAGCGCGCGTCTCATCGGGTACCTTGGGGAACTTCCAGGAGGAGATCGCCTGCTGGATGCAGTCACTCATGCCGGGCAGGGCTCCACCCGGGTCGATCTTGACCTCATAGACGTCGCCCGAGGGGCGTATGTGAATGGCCGCGTGCATCCGCACTTCCTTGCGTGATGGACTCTTGGCCAGAGCCGCCTCGTAGCACTGCTGCAGCTGCGGCCGCCGCCCGTTGATCACCATCGAAAGCTGGGCGGTCGAGAGGTCATCGGGCTCACCCGGTTGGCATCCCAATACCAGGCATATGATCCAGAGCATCGGTACGACACTTGCGGACCGAGGGGTCGGCGGCCAGAGCATCGGGAGGCGGGGTCGCAGGGGCATGGGTCCCATGGAACGAGCATAGCGCCGCGGCGCCCAGGTTGTATCCCCCAAAAGAAACCCTTGGAATCCGGTGGTGGGACGCGGCAGGAGGGGAGCGGTAAAACTCTACCGTCCCCTCCCGTAGGGCGCCCCTGTTGTGATGCGGGGGTTCAGCTTTCGCTGGTGGCGGGCTCGGTCACGGTGGCCTTGGAGACCATCTCCTCAGTGACGGGGTGGGTCCCGCCGGCAGGACGATCGATCATGTAACCGTGCATGCCGTGCTCGTGGTAGTCGAGGCCCTCTCGCTCCTCCTCTTCGCTGACCCGAATCCCCATCGTGGCCTTCAAAATGCCAAAGAGAATGAACGCACTGGGTGCGACGAAGGCCGCATAGCACGCCACGCCGATCAACTGCACGCCGAGGGTATGCTCGGGATTGCTGGAAAACAGGCCAACTGCCACGGTTCCCCAAATCCCGCAAATCAAGTGAACCGAGATGGCGCCGACCGGGTCGTCGATCTTGATCTTGTCGAAGAACAGCACCGAACCAACGACCAGGCAGCCCGCGAAGGCACCCACGAACACCGACTCCATGGGCGGAACCACGTCAGCGCCCGCAGTGATGCCGACGAGGCCAGCCAGGACCCCGTTGAGGGCCATCGACAGGTCCGGCTTGGGGGACACGAAACTATAGGCAACCATGGCCCCAATCCCGCCGGCGGCCGCAGCCAGGCAGGTCGTCACGAGGGTCACCGACGTGAGGGCCGGGTCCGCGGAAAGGACGGATCCGCCGTTGAAACCGAACCATCCGAGCCACAGGAGAAACACGCCGACCGCTGCCAGCGGCATGTTGCTACCGGGGATGGGCGCAACGTTGCCCTCCTTGTCGTACTTCCCCCGGCGCGCACCCAGCATGGCGGCGCCGACCAGGGCGCCCCAACCGCCGACCGAGTGGACGAGGGTCGACCCAGCGAAGTCATAGAAACCCATCTTGTCGAGGAAGCCGCCCCCCCACTTCCAGGAGCCGGCAATGGTGTACACCACCGCGACGAAAATCGTCGAAAAGACCATGAAACTCGACAACTTCACTCGCTCTGCGACCGCCCCCGAGACGATCGTGGCGGCGGTGGCGGCGAACATCGCCTGGAACAGGAAGTCGGTGTAGTACGTGTACCCGCCGCTGGCGTAATCCGGCGTGTTGCCGTTCTCCGGCATGGGCAGGCCGAAGCCACCAAAACCCACGTAGCCGTTGAACTCACCGGGGTACATCAGGTTGAAGCCGACGGCGTAATAGGTCAGCAGTCCAATGCACACGATGAACGTGTTCTTGAAAAGGATGTTGACGGTGTTCTTGGACTGGGTCAGGCCCGACTCAAGGGTGGCGAAGCCCAGGTGCATGATGAACACCAAGCCGGCGCAGATCATCATCCAGACGTTGTTGGCTACGAACTGACCCGCCGTGACACCGTCGTCGGCGAATGCCACCGCTGGGGCTAACAGCGTCCCCAAAATGGGTAACCACAGATGTTTCCTCATGAGTCTCTCCACGTTTCCTGATTCCAAACACCGCCGCCCGGTAGGTCGTGGCCACACTGGACCACCTACAAGTCGCGCATCGGACGTGGTCTGACTCTGCCCAGGCGGTGTTTCGTCTTCTTTTCCAAAACGCTAAAACTCCGATCGGGCCGCGGGGCCCTATCGAGCCTCTTTCAGCGCACGTCCGCGCCCAGACAACCCTAGTATATTCAAGCGCTTTAGGTTCGTAGCCGGGTTGAGCCACCGGGGCATTGCAGGGGCGGGTGAAGGGGCAGGCGAAATGAAACGAAGGGAACCGGAGAGCCCTCCTGTCCACCCGTCAGGCTCGCGATCACTACTCCCAGTCTGGGAGTGCCAGCCCTCACACCGGAGCGGCAGCCGGTCGCTCGAGTGGACGGGGGTGCGCCGCGCTTGAGCCACCCGCCCCCCTCTTCAGCGGGTCGCGCCGCTTCGCTCGGGACGCGAAACCGAAGCGTCCATGATACCAGTTTCGGGATAGACACAGCTTGGCCCGGCGCCCCGGTAGATATGGGGAAGTATTCCCGGTCGTTCGCCAAAGAAGCCGTGCGGCGGTTGGCAGACAGCCGAATCCCCGCGCGATCCGACGCAGAGTTCATGAATAATCCGGGCTAGGCTTGGCCGGACGGTCGTCGAGGCCCTGGGGAAGCCGAATCCGTGCGTTGCAAGACGCGGCTTTCGCAGGCAATCCGGGCCTAGTCCGGACCTTCGCCACCCTCCCCCTCGGAGTCGTCCGAGGGAGGCGGCAACACGCCTCCAGACCCCCCCATGGGAAGGCCGCCCGACTGGCACATGGACGTGTCGTACCGACATGTCACCGGGTCACATGCCAAGATCCCCTGCCCGGCACCCACGGAGGAGCAGGTCGCGTTGTTGAGGTTGGTCGGGTCGCAAGGAGGTTCCCCGTCACCGCAGGGGCTGGTGTTGGTCGCCGTGTCCCCATCCCCGTCTCCCCCCTCATCTGCCTCGTCGCCGTCGCCCTGCGAATCAGCGCCGCGACTGTCTCGTCGGCCCTCATCGAGAGCCGCCTCCAACCGACCGTCCTCGCCGGAAGGGGTGGAGCGCATCCCGCAAGCGCTCACCAGGGATAGGCCAACGACCGCGGCCAGCACGAATAACCGACGACTTTTCATACCTCTGGGAACTCCTGTATCACGCACGCATCGGGAATCCGATGCGGGCACGCGGTCGCGACACCCGAGCACGACCCGTGGGAGACTACCGCAATATCACTGTTCCGCCGTTGAGTGTGCGCAAACGCGCGCAGCGGTCAGTGAAATGTGAAGGTACTCGCACGGCCCCCCCTTCATTTCAAGCTTGTCCCGGCGGTCATTCTGACCGGGTGATGATTCGAAACTCCACCCGGCGGTTCATGGCCCGCGCTTCCGGGGAATTGCCGGGGGCCATGGGTTCCTCGCCCCCGCGCCCCTCGAACCGCAGCCGACGCTCCGGTACCCCCTGGCCCTGCAAGTACTCCACGACCGCGCGCGCCCGCCGATAGGAGAGATCACGATTGGCAGCGGGGTCGCCACTGCGGTCCGAATGCCCAATCACCAAGACTTGCTTCTCGGCCGCGAGCGCAGCGATGGCCCTGGCCACCTCGTCCAGGGTCTTGCGGCTGACGGCGCGGATCACGTCCTCGCCAGCCTCAAAATAGATGCGGTCGGACACCTGGATCCGCTCCTCGGTCACCGTCACCGTCAGAGGGCCGGGACCGGGCTCGGGACACCCGTCAGAGTCCTCGTGGTCGTCGCGATCCTCCGGATCCAACGGGCAGCGGTCGTGCTCGTCGGGCAATCCATCCTGATCATTGTCCGGTTCGGGGCACCCGTCGTCGTCCTGGAACCCGTCCTCATCCTCAGCCAATCGCAGACAGCGGTCACGGGCATTTGGCACCCCGTCGCGATCGTCGTCCGCCGTCGCCGAACACTCAACTCCGCCGCAGGCTCCCTGGGTGGCATTGGCGACCCGGGCCGCCTGAACGCCACCGCAGGCTGCCAGGATCGCCAGCGGCCCCAGCCACAACCCGCAACACGAGGCGAGCCGCACGACCGATGTGGGGATCGCTAGAGACATGTAGCGGCGCAGCCTACACGACAAGACACTCCTGCCGACCATTTTCCGACAGCGGCGGCAACGACTTGGCCCTTCGCCTGCTACGGACTCGTCCGGCACGCCGTTCCAGACCACGACGCTGTCAACGGATTGGCGTC
>JAPPOR010000726.1 GCA_028817905.1 Myxococcales bacterium | reverse complement strand
ATCGGTTCTCCCCTGCTACCCTCGAGGGTGTCCCGGTTGCGGCGCGGGTGCGTTTTCGCTTCGATATCCCCCCGGCCCCGGCCGAGTCACCCGACGCAGGACTTCCGCCTCGCGCAGCAGCTCCCCGGCAGGCCTTCCCGTCAAAGGCTTCCCCGACCGCTCCGGCCCAGGCAGCCGAAGAGCCGCCGGCTCCAACCGAGGCTTCGGAGTCGCTCGAAACCCCGCCCCCACAGTTCGGCGCTTCGGCCAGCGTCGCGCAGCCGCCCCGCGAGGTCACGCGCCGCACGCTGGCTTCCAAGGACATCCAAAGGGTGGCGGGCGTCCAGGGGGACCCGCTGCGCGCTATCGAGATCCTGCCGGGGGTGGGGCGCCCGGCCCTGAACGAGGGGGTCGTGCTGGTCCGTGGCAGCAGCCCCGACGACACCGTGATCATGCTCGAGGGTACACCGGTCGTGCTGCTCTACCACCTGGGTGGCTTCAAGAGCTTCTTCGGTGCGGGCCTCCTCGATCGCGTCGACTTCTATCCGGGAAACTTCTCGGCGCGCTACGGGCGGGCCATCGGCGGCGCGGTGGATGCCCGGGTCAGGGATCCTCGCAGGGACGGGCCGCACGCCTTCGTCGACATCAGCCTGCTCGACGCTTCCGCTGCAGTCGAGGGACCGATCGGAGAACGGTGGAGCGTGGCGATCGGCGCCCGGCGGAGCTATGTCGATGCCTTCTTCGACGCGCTCGTGGACGAGGACGACAATTTCGGTGCCGCGCCCGTCTACTGGGACTACCAGGCGATCGTCCAGTACAACCCGGGTCCGGGGGACCGCCTCAGGTTGCTCGGCTTTGGGAGCAGCGATCGGCTTGCACTACTCTTTGACGAGCCTGACGATGGCAACCCCGACGTCCGTGGTAGCGCAAACTCGTTGACGCAATTCCATCGGGCCCTGCTCTCCTGGGATCACCGCTACGAAGGCGGCGCGCGCCACCGGCTCTTATTCGGTCTGGGTTATCTGCGCCTCAATCAACGCTTCGGCGCCTTGGTGGATCAGCGGATAGCGAGTCCCGACTTCAACGGCCGAGCGGAAGTTCACGTGCCGCTCGGCACCGACCTGGTGCTCGAGGCCGGCCTTGATTTCTCCGGCTACTCCGGCCAGGTCGAGTACACGGGACCCAGGATCTCGCGTTCAGAACTCTACAATAGCGTGGACGTCCCTCCGACGGTGACTCTCGATCGCCACGTGGACATGCTGAGGCCCGCCCTCTATGGGCAGCTGACCTGGCAGCTACTCGAACAGCTGCAGCTCATCCCGGGTTTTCGCCTGGACTACTACGGGGAGATCGAGGCGGCCGTCGTCGATCCCAGGCTCACTGTGCGAGCTCCGGTCCTACCCGGCACGGTGCTGAAGGCCGGGGTGGGCAGCTTTTCGCAGCCGCCGCCCCTCGGCGCGGCCTTGCCGGAGCTCGGCAACCCGGACCTCAAGCCCACCCGGTCGATCCATACGAGCCTGGGCGTGGAGCAACAGATGGGTGAGCACCTGCAGCTGGGCGCGGAGGTCTTCTGGAAGCGGTTGTATCGGCTCGTCGTCAACACGGAGGGCGAATCTGTGCCACTGGATAACGGGGGCGAGGGTCGGGTCGCTGGCATGGAGCTCTCCGCTAGGCTCGACGGCCGGCACAGCTTCGGCGTGCTCTCATACACGCTGTCCCGCAGCGAGCGCCGGGAGAACGACCGCGAGTACATCGTCTCCGACTTCGACCAGACCCACGTGCTCGCGCTCGCCGGTGGCTACAACCTCGGTGCTGGCTTTGAGCTTTCGGCCACGTTTCGGCTCGTCTCCGGTCGCCCCCTGACTCCCATCGAGGGCTCTCTGTACAACTTTGACGACGATGACCATCTCCCGCTCTATGGGGCACACAACAGCGGGCGTGCTGCCCTCTTCCATCGGCTCGATGTCAAGCTGCTCAAGCGCTGGACGATCGGTAGCGGGAGCCTGTCAGCGTACGTGGACGTCCAGAACGTCTACAACGCGCGCCACGCTGAAGACGTACGATACAGTTTCGACCACCGCTCGAGAACCGAAGTGAAGGGTCTGCCGATCCTTCCGGTACTTGGGCTTCGAGGTGAGCTATGATGCGCATGCGTTCTGGTTTCCTGGCTCTTTTCGGCATGGTTGCGTGCGCTGGCGACCTACCTGAAGCGTCGCTCATCACCTATCCGCGGGTGCTCGGCGTGCGCGCTGAGGCGCTCGACGCGCCCGATCGGGCCACCCTGGAGTCGGGGGAGCACGTGCGCGTGCGCGTGCTCATCGTGGGCCCCGAGCCCCTGTCGTCGGTCGCCTTTGCGGCGACCGTTTGCCCAGGGTCGGAGGACGCCGGGCGCCTGCCCGCTTGCAGCGGCCCGGTCTTCTTCGACACTTCGGGCAAGCTCGACGGGCCCTTGAGCGAGATCGAATTCGAGTTCGATGTGCCCGATACGGAGGGTCTCGACGGTGCCTCCCGTCTGCGCATCGCCGGCACGACCTGTACCGAGGGCGAGCCGAAGATAGACGGCGCTGGCTTTGGCCGCTGCCGAGGCGCCGACGACCCGGGCGTGCAGTGGTCGGGGCATCTGGAGCTCGAAGCCGACGAGGTCAATCACCATCCCCGGCTGACCGAGGATGCGCTGCGCCTCGATGGGGATCGGTGGGCTCTCGGGGAGGACTGCCAGGACCTCCCCGCCTGGTCCGCCGAGGGCGACACCCACGCCATCGAGGTCAACCTGGAAGAGGCCGAGCGGGAGGACGAGGAAGGGCGACCCGAAGAGCTCTTGGTCTCCCACTACGTGACCGGGGGTGAACTCTCGAGTCGCTTCTCGGTATTGGAGCGCGCGATGGCGGACGACACACCGTTGGTTGTCGACTTCGTCCCCCCCGAGCCCGGGTCGAGGGAGCAGCCGCTTACCGTGGCAGTTGTCTTGCGCGATCGCCGCGGCGGCGTCGATTGGACACTGCGGACCCTCTGCCCGCCCTAGCCCTAGTCAGTCAGGAGGCCATGGACGATGTCGACGCCGGCGATGCTTCCATTGCTGTGACAGACATCGCAGGTCGCGAATCGGTTCTGGCGCCCGCGAGACGCTGAGAATCGAGGTGTGGCATCACGTTGAGGACGGGTTCAGGACTCGCCGCTCCTGAGCGGTCATCGCGGCATGCCGGAGGGCCACTACGGGTCTGGGAACGGACGAACCAGCTTCTCTTCCCCCGGCTTGAGGCCACCCAGGTGGTCGAGCACGTACTGGTAGTCTGCGTGGTCAGGTGGATACTCGAACTGTGCGTCCCCCTGCATCCCGTCGCCGGCGGCCCTCAGCTGTAGGACGACCGTGCCGTCCTGCTTCATGCGTGCAGTGCCGATGGTGTCTTCAGATGTCACGCTGGACGGGGCTCCTTGTTCCGGCACCGCGGGTGGCTTGACCAGTACCGACTGGGCGCCGGTCTCCGGCTGACTTTGCGTTCCGCACGCGGCAGCGAGCAACCCCAGTGTGGCCCACAGCGGCAGCCGCATGCCAGACGTAGCTTGCGCGATAGCACGGTGGCGGCCTCGGCGCCCCTTTGCCGCATCGCTTGATCTTTGCACGCGAGCCTCCCTAGTGTGAATTCCGCTGGAAGTAGTTACTCAGGTTCGGTGTCTTGGCCCGGTCGGCGGCGGTTCCACCATAATACCTCGCCATGCCTTCGGCATAGCTCTCCTCGAGCCCGCCTTTACCTGCTTGCTTTTCGTACTTCGACAGTTTTGCCAAGTCGGCCGTGCGTGCGGCTTTGAAACCCTTCTTCTTGCTGCCACCGTGCACGACGTCGAGGGCATGGGCGGTTTCGTGAATCACCAGGTTGACCGAATTGTGACCGTTGCCGGTGGCAGGCACCTGGCCCCCGCGCGTGGCGATCGCCACTTCCTTGCGCCCACCGTCGTGTATTCCGGGCGAATCTGCCCACGTTTTGCCTCGCGGCCAACCCCGGGGGCGCTTGGTTGCGAGTTCCGGATAGGCTTCGACGATCGAGTTGCGGACCACAACGATCTTGTAGCCGGCCTTCTCCAGCGCCTGAAGTTCACTCGCGGGAAGTCTGGAGAGCTCTACGGCGACCGCCAGTTGATCGGCTTTGTTCGCCGTCCCGCGGGCAACCGTGAGCGAAAGCGCCAGCGCCAATTTCGCGGCCTGCTTAGCGGCGACATTGCGTCCCGGCACTCCCTGCAGGAGCCCCCCGCCACCGAGCGGCGGCGGGTCAAGCCGGTGCGCTCCGTCCGCCGGTTGCGTCGCATGATCGAGCGCCTCCATGAGCTCAGCTTGCCCGTCCTCCATGGCAGCGCGCTGATTGTCTGCCAGACGCTCCCACGCCAGGAGCCCTCCGGCCCCGATGAGCACGAACAGGATCGCGTACTCGACCGTCGTGAGACCCCGCTCACACCGCACGACGGGACGTTTGGTCGCGGTCATGCGAAGCATGGCCAACATCTTGGATGAACCGACGTTCGTTCTGCGTCGCATAGGTCGCCCCGGGATGAGCGGTGTAAACCGGCGCACCCCTTACCTCCGGGTCCCGGCTCAAAGCAAGCACCATGCCGTGCATGTAACCGTCAGAAGTGTTCGATGGATCACGTCCAAGCCCCTTCCTGTCGGCATTCGCAGCGGTGGCGGTGCCCAAATGGCTGACCATCGGTGACCACCGACCCCGCGCCGGGCGCCTCCGGTGCCGCCGCATGGGCCTGGTGGCCGAGCGGCCGTCCGGTGCGGGGAGCGGCATCCAAATAGCAGCAGCGGTGGTCCTCTTCGGAAACGGGTGCTGGAACCCAGCCCGCAGCCGGATGGGTGTTGCGCGGCGTGCAGCAGGCCAGCATTGGCTACCGGTTCCTGCCCGCTGGCCGGCGCAGTTCGGCGTGCTAGCCCGGATGTGCGGGCTCTGATCATTGATCACAAGCGATTTCAATGACAGCGGACGCGCCGCGTTCCATAACGAGCAGGTCTTCGAAGCCTCGGGCCAGGACCTGCCATCCGGGTCGTTTGTTGT
>JAPPOR010000246.1 GCA_028817905.1 Myxococcales bacterium | reverse complement strand
AGCGACCGTAGCCTTGCGGCGTAACTGTCGGCATAGACGGTGATGGGCGCTTGAACCCTAACAGGTCTATGACGTCGACGTATCGCCCCCTATTGGCCAGGCGCTGCACGGCGCAGCCAGTTACGATGCAAGGCTAGCGGCCAGCGAAGGGAAACCCTCCGAAGGCGCCTTGGCCTGCGATCACCGAAGTGCTCATCAAGCCATGCGTTCGCGGGCTCCCATGGTCGCGGGCCGCGAAAGCGCCATTTCCGGGCGCGAACTAGCTAGCGTGGTCGTCTTGCCGACGCGCGGTCGCGCGGACTCGCGCTTGGCAGACCGTCGCGACCACCCGGCCCCGTCGTGAGGCTCGTGACCGCTTCAGCTCTGCCCACCACCCCCGTTAATCGTCAAGGTGCCCAGCAAGGAGACCACATAGTGGCCCCGAAGACCTCGGCGGCGCCAGATGTAGCCAAACAGGCTGAAGGACCCCTGGTGGCAGAGCGCTACCGGCTTCTGGGGTCGATCGGGCGGGGCGGCGTAGCGACCGTCTTTCGCGCCGAAGACCTGGTCGAAGACCGAACGGTGGCCCTCAAGAGGCTGCTTCCCATCGACAAGGACAGCACGGCCGCCACCGCGATGGCGTTGTTCGAACGCGAATACCAAGCCCTTGCCCAGCTGTCCCACCCCCACGTAGTCGAGGTCTACGACTACGGCGTAGATGAGGGCCATGCCTTCTATACGATGGAGTTGCTCTCGGGAGGCGATCTGGGGTCGCTTTCGCCGCTATCGTTCGACCGGGCCTGCGCGCTGATGCGCGACATCGGCGCCGCCCTGAGCCTGTTGCATTCTAGGCGCTTCGTGCATCGGGATATCAGCCCGCGCAATGTGCGCTGCACCGACTGCGGTCTAGGCAAACTGATCGATTTCGGGGCCATGGCCTCCATGGGCGTGAGCACTGAAGTCGTCGGCACTCCGCCGTTCTGCGCGCCCGAGGTACTGGATATGCGGCCGCTCGATGCCCGTACCGACCTCTATGCCCTGGGAGGGACCCTGTACTACGCCCTCACCGGACACCATGCGTATCCGGCCCGCGACTTCAAGCAGCTGCGTCACATGTGGAATGACGCGCCACCGTCGCCATCCCAGCTGGGGGTCGACGTACCCAAGGCCCTCGACGACCTGGTCATGGAGCTGATCCAGCTCGACCCAGCGAACCGCCCGGACAACGCGGCGGTCGTGATCGAGCGGCTGAGCGCAATCGCGGGCCTTTCCCTGGACGAGACGCTGATTGTCCCGGAGGCGTATCTGAGCACGCCTACGCTCGTCGGTCGCGACCGGAAGATCGCACGCGTACGGCGGATGACAAAGGCCGCACAACAGGGTAACGGTACCACCATCCTGGTCGAGGCCGCAGGTGGGCTCGGCCGAACGCGCTTTCTCGAAGCCTGTTCGATCGAAGCGAAGCTGACAGGCATGACCGTGGTGCGGGCGCTTTGCCCTGACGGAAACAGCAAGGACTACGCAGCGGCCCATGTGCTCGGTCGCCAACTGCTGCAGGCGCACCCGGAGACCGGTCGCGCACGAGCCATGCCCTACCGCGAGTCGCTGGGGCAGCTGCTCGCCGAGTTGGGCCCAGACGAGTCGACGTCGACCGACGGTCACCCGGAGGCAGGTGGGCGCGCCTTGCAGTTGGCGCTCCGCAGCTGGATCCTCGACGTGAGCGATCGCCATCCGCTCCTCATCGTGGCCGACGATGTGGAACGCCTTGACGAACCTTCGATTGCCCTGCTCTCGCTTCTGGCCGACGAGACGGCCAACCACCCGATCGCCATCCTAGCCAGCACAGCCGCGCGCGTCGACACGGGCGGTTCGGTGACGCTCGAAGTGCTCGCCCGGCTGAGCACACGCATCACTCTCGACAAGATTGGCCGCAAGAGCGCCCGACAGATGCTTGGCTCGATGTTTGGCGAGGTCTCGCACCTGGACTTCGTGGCCGGTCGGCTACACGAGGTCGCGGACGGAAACCCGCGCGACCTGATGCACTTGGCCCGTCATCTGATCGACCGCGGGGTGGTCGCCTGTCGGGGCGGCAGCTGGGAGCTGCCCAGTCGCATCGATACCGCCGACCTGCCGGACAGCCTGGCCCGGGCTCTGAGCCGTCAGGTCGAGGACTTCGACCCGCTAGCCCTCGAGCTCGCCCAAGCCCACGCACTTTGCCCCGACTCCAGCTTCAGTATGGAGCAATGTGTCTCGCTCTCTGGACATAGCCGTCGCGCAGTGATGGCCGCCCTGGACCAGTTGGCCCGAACCGACGTGCTGCGCACCGAGGGGGGGCGCTACAAGCTGGGCCAGGCTGGCTGGATCGGGCCGCTACTGGACACCTTGGCCCCCGAGGACAAGCCACGTTTGCACGCGCGGATCGCGATCCTGTTCGCGCACGAGGGCGACGAGTTCCGACACGGTCAGCACCTGTTGCTTGCCGGGCAGGGCGCAGCTGGACTCGAGATCCTCGTCAAGCATGCGGTGGAATCCAAGGCGCTCACCGACAACGACCCTGTCGCCTGGTACCGCTTCGTGCGGGCCTTACCCCCGAACTACCCGGAGGTTTGCGAAGCGGCGCTGGCGCTTTGCGCGCAGCTGGAGCGCCCCGAAGCCAACTCCTTCGCGCTTCGCACTCGGATGTCGTCGGTCTATAACGTGTACGGTCGGAGCAGTCGCCACCTGGTCGAAGCCGTCCTGGCACAGTGCCGCAAGGACGCCGGGCTCGATCTCTACGACCCGCAGCTCCCGGCACAGGACCGGCTCAAACGCATGTTCGAGGCTGCCCAAGCCCGCCATGACGCGCTACCCGCGCAGCGACGCGTCTTCGCGCCACTGGCGGCGCCCAGGCCCCTGGCGTCGGTCACGATCGAGACCCTGGGGATCTGCTCCAATCACTACGACGTCGGGCTGTGGAAGCAGCTTCCAGACCTATCAGCACTCACTCCCCTAGCACCCACGTTCGAGGTCCTCGACGAGGTGCGGCGCGCACTCGGCAAGCGTCTCCAGGGTCACTTTGTCGAGGCGCGTGCTGGGTATTCGGTCGCGATCGAGCGCCTCGAGCAGCCCGACCGTGCAGGCTTGCCCGAGTCCTACCACGAGGGCACGCTTGCCAGCATCAAACTCTCACGAGCCCTCGTGGACACACTGATGGGCGCCGAAGCGGTCCTCGAAACCGCTGAGGAGATCGAGTCCAGCTGGTCGGGTGCGACCTTGGGAACACCGCTCCTTCGCATGCTCCATTGCCTATCTCAGGGGGACGGCGAGGGGGCTGACCGCCAGCGCAAGGAGTTCGAGCTGCGACTGGTGCAGAGCAACTCGGCGGTCCCCTACGAGGGCTGCTTGGTCTTCACCGAGCTGTGTCTCCTGTCCATGTGCGATGACCTGAGCCGACTGCGCCGGCTGATGCCCATGATCGAACGTTGGGCCGCCATGGAGGCCTCCTGGACGCCCATGTTGTGCTACGCATGGGGCCAGCAACGCCGCATGGGCGGCAACTTCGAAGACGCGCTAGAAGCGACACGCGAGGGGCTGTCACGTGTCTCTGCGGGCCACCACCAGCTTTGGGCCCCGCTGGCCGGTGCCGAACTGGAATGTTTGCTCGGGCTTGGCCGAGCGCAGGACGCCATCTCGCTGGGGCGCCGCTATCGAACGGATGCGACCGCGCACGGCGTCGACTTCCCTCTTCTGTACGTGGAGATGCCGCTTTCCCTCGCCCTGTGCGCCGCTGGTGAGGTCGATGAAGCAAGACAGCTGGCAGAGCACATCATCGAGATGCTCTCGCACTTCAACAGCACGGGCGTTCTGGTGGGCCTAGCTTTTCACAACCTCGCTCGCATCTGCCTCGCCGACGAGGACAGCGAGGGCTTCCAGGAAGCCGCTGGCCAGTGCGCACAGGTATTTGAGCACAGCACGAGTCAAGCCCTTTCGTCCAAGTACCGCCGCTTGATGCGGGAGGCGCGCAAGGCACACCGCAGCCCCGGTCACGAGTTCGACTTCGGAGACGCCGCCACCTGGCAGACAGGGGCGGCCAAGACCTTCATCCACACGGCGTTCAAGGACTGCACGGGACTGGAGCAGCGGGCCCACGTGGCAGGCCAACTGATCGCGCGCTGTTGCAAGGCCGAGAGTGTCTTCGTCTACGTGCCTGTCGATGGCACGGCAACCCTCGCCGCCACGATCGGTGGCTATCCGGCGCCACCCCAGCTGGCCGAGCTGGTCGACGACCTCATGGCAGCGGAGCTCGGGGAAGGCAGCGACATGACCGCCACCTGTGACGATGACAGCACCGGTCGGGCCCGGCGGGCCGATCTGGCAAAGCCCCAGCGGCGTGAGTTTCAACACGGTCCTGCTGGGTCACCGAGATCTCAGCGCGTTCGCGATCACAGGAGTAGCTGTCGTCGCGTCTCCGCCGGGCGACGACTTCGTTCACCCCGGCCCGATCGTGGTCGAGCTCAGCCGCCTGGGGATGGCCCCCGCTGTGGATACTGCGCATACGAATATCCAGGTGGATGCGCTACCAGACACCGACGACCCGGCTTCGGCATCGGACGAACCCCCACAGTAGTGTCCCGGTAGCCGCGCACCGGGATCCTTGAGCGCACAGGGGCCGCGCGCAGGTCGGCGGGGCGGATGAAAACTCAGCGGGTATGAGATCGAGCGCTGAGGATACGACAGCGCCGTGCCCAGTGGTGGATGCGAGGTTGGCTCCCGGTCTATGAATTACCTTGTGCCGGCCCAGCCGGCTTGGCCCCGCAGCATCCATGACTTCGACGCCACCTTGCTTGCCCTTCGGCTCAACGACACTTTCGTCGGCCTAGCCCGGATGATTCATGAACTCTGCGTCGGATCGCGCAGGGATTCGGCTTCACACGGCTTTTCGGCGACCGACCCACATACTGCCTGTATTTGCGAGGGCGACGAAAGGCGTGTGAAGTCGAAGAACAAGCGAGGCGATGCAGAGTTCATGAATCATCCGGGCTAGAACGGAGCCGGTGAAACGGCGAGTTCGGAGGTGACTTGACGGGCCG
>JAPPOR010000678.1 GCA_028817905.1 Myxococcales bacterium | reverse complement strand
AGTCCAAGCGTCGCTCCGCTTGTCCTTCGACTGCACACGACTTTCGCCGCCCTAGCCCGGATCGTTCATCAACACCGCGACGGCGCTTGCGCAAAATTTCACAACCTCCGGCCGGACGCTGTAAGTGCGTTCTGTGGACCAGGTACAACCGATCGAACACCAGCTCAACGCTCGGCTTCTGCGGTTCCGGTCGCAGCCTGAGGCCGAGGACCCCTACGTTCTGACCGCCGATCTGATCGCCGCAGCCCGGTATGGCGACGCGCGCGGGGTCGCCGTCAGCGCCCAGGACGACGATGGACCCGATGCTCGCTTCCTGTTGCTGGAGGGGCAGGCGTGGTTCCTCGATGGTCAACACGCGCGCGCGGTGGCTACCCTTGTGCGCGCCGCCAAGCTAGACCCCGAGTTCGCGGAAACCTATCTCTGGATGGGACGGGCGTTGCTTTCCTGGGATGATCCGGTGCGGGCTGCTGGCGCGTTGGAGCGTTGTCTTTCGGTCGACCCGAACCTGGACGAGGCCAAGGTCCTGCTCCATCAGGCATGTGCTCGCATCGACGAAGTCGAGGCCGAAGAGCGGGCTGAAGCGGCGCGGGCTCAGGTGCCGGGCACGGGCTCGTGGCCCACCTCTGAACCTCACCAGCCGACCCTCGCAGGCCTGGGCGCGGTGGGTCACCTTTCGGAGGATGCCTGTACGTCGTCGTCTGGCTCGGTGGATGCACCCTTTCCGGTGGCTGAAGCCTCCTCGGCCGGAACGATCGAGGCGCCTACGATGGCTCCTGACGAGCCAGCTTCCGAACCGGTGGGGCTGGATGTGCAGGTGGCGCGGGCTGAGGCGGTCGCCTACGAGATGATGACTTCCAGTGGTGACTTGGCTGCGCCTGACGTCGTCGATCTCGATACGGCCGATACTGGTGCGTCCGATACCGGTGCCTCCGACGCCGGTGCGTCCGACACCGGTGCGTCCGATACCCGCGAGCTCGATGCCGGTGCGTGCGCTGAGGGGGACAGCTCCGAGAGCGAAGTCCGCGAGGTCTCGGCCCCGGATCCCACCGGGAGCGAGCGATTGGCTGAGGAGGGCGAGCCCCCGGCCGGTGAAGCGGCGGCGCTCGACGACGCCGGGCCCGCTACTGCCGGAGCGCCAAGGCCAGCGGAGCTGTTGGAGGGGGAGCGGGCATCGGTCCAGGTATCGGGGGCAGCCCATGACGAGGGGGCTAAGGCAAGCCAGGTTGAAGCAAGCGATGACCCTGTCGTAGGGGAGAACGCACTGCCCAACGCCAACGAAGCCGGGGCCCGCGATGGCGCCCGTGACGACGATGGCTCGAGCGAGTTGGCCACCGGGCGATGCGAGGAAGCCGCAGTTGCCGACCCGGACGATCACGAGACGGCCACGCCCGATGGATCGGCGGAGATGGGGGCCACCGAGCAAGGCGAGTCCGCCGATCTCGACGCGTCTACGGCGGCCCCGGTTGCGGCCCCGGCCCCCGGAGGGGTATTTGGCAACGCGGCCCCACGGCCTGCCGACCCGCCGCAGGGAGCGGTGCGCGGAGCCTTCTGCTCATCGGCCTACGCGCGCGACCCCGAGGCCATCGACCCGCACGACGAAGATGAGGGCGAGGCCGGACTCTCGCTCGACATCGAGGTCGGATCCGTCGTTGGAATGGACCTCGCGCAGTTGCGGATCGACCCGCGCGCAGCCGAAACCTGCGTCGAGTTCGCGGCTGGCGGCGGGACCGATGCCGCTGCCGCAGGGTCCGACCGGGCTACTGAGGAGTCGTCCCGTGGGCAGGCCGGCGCTGCCCACGCGCCGGACGGGGACCGGGACGATGTGGACACGCTTAGGGCGCTGCCGGCCGGCGTCCGCTCGTTGCGCAGTACGGGGGTGACCTTGATGACGGCTGGCCTGTGTGCCGCCTTGGGCTACGTCGTGGTGCAGCAGGCGAACGGGCCCGCAGCGCGCAACTTGTATCGCCGCGCCATCTCGTTTCTGTCGCCAGTGGGGGACGCAAGCGCCGAAATCAGCGTGGCGGGTCTTTCGGACGGGCCAGCCAAGCGGGCCCTTGCGCGGGATGAGGCTGTCGCCGTGGCGGCGGGCAACTTGCCGCAGCGGGCCACCGTCGCCGGGGACGACGAAGCGGTCGCGTCACCAGCGCAGGGCCGGCCTGAGCCGGTGGGCGCTGTCGAGGCGGCGGCGGCGTGGGTTGATCCGGTTTCGGCTATCGCACCCGTGGCCGCCCGCTACGACGCGTTCGACCTCGAAGCGGCCCGGGCAGCCTTCGATCAGCTACCGCGTTCGGTACGCGAGAGTGCCGACGGGCGCACGATGCATGCGCGCCTGCTACTATCCGAAGGCAAGCGGCGCGCGGCGCTGCGTGCCATTACCCCGGTTCGGAAGGCGCCTGACCGTACACCGGACCAACTGTTCGTGATCGGCGACGTGTTGCACGCAACCGGGCGTGTAAACGTGGCAGCGGGTGCCTACGAGCTTGTGCTCGCCGTGCTGCCCGATCATACAGGGGCCCTTGTGGGCCGTGCCGAAATCCATGTACGCGCGAGACGCCCCAGCGATGCCATCGAGCTGCTCGGCCGGGCACGGGTCGGGATTTCCAGGCGTTCCCAGTGGCTCCAGGGCCGTTTGTACACCGCACTTGGGCACGCCTTCCTGCAACGCGCAGCGGCCAGCGATCGGAACCGCGCGCGACGGGTGCTCGCCAAGGCGGTCGCGTTGCCCCAGCCGCCGGCGGAGGCCTTCTTCTGGCTCGGGGAGGCGCTGGCCGGTCGGCGGACGAGCGCGGCCAGCGATGCCTACCATGCCTATCTGGCGCGGGCGCCCAAGGGGCGGTACGCGGACCGAGCGCGCCGCGCCATGGGGCCACTGCTGTGATTTGGGGGGCGGCCGACGCACCGCGGGCAACCCCGAGCGCCCGTCGCGGCGGGCGCACAGTCGCGCACGCTTCCTGACCTCGGCTCGTGCACCCCCAAAGGTTGCCTTAGCTAGCTAGTTCTCATCCAGGAAAGGGCACGCGCCCTTTCCCCCGTCGCGGCAAAGCCGCCCTATGTACACCCACCCGTGTCCCCCTTTCCACGAGTCGCTCCGCTCCGGCTGTAGCCCGCAGCGTCGAGAAGTCCATCTTCGGGATGGACACTAGCTAGCTACGATACGGGGTTCAGGTGGTGCAGGCGCGCAGGTTGTGGGGAACCCCTAGGTCAGTGCGTTCCTGCGCACCATGACACCCATGCTGATATCGGCTACCGTCATCGTTGAAGATAACGTGTTCCACTTGCGTATGCTTTCTACAGGGGTTGCATCGTGAAGAGGCTTATTCTCGCTTGCTCGTCGTTGGCCGTGTCGCTGACGCTCGGAGCTCATCCAAATCTCGCTGGGGCGCAAGCGGCAGAGGAACCCGAAGCCTACCAGCAGGCGATCGGCGAAGCTGTGGCCGAATTCTCAGCTGGCCGCTGGGAAGAGGCAAGGTCCCTATTCACCGAGGCCCATCGGCTCAACCCAAATGCGCGCACCTTGCGCGGTCTGGGCATGGCCGCGTTTGAGCTACGCAACTACGTAGAGTCGCTGCAAATGCTACAGGCCGCGATGGAATCCCAGGTGAATCCACTCACACCCGAGTTGCGGGTCAAGACGGAGGGCCTGTTGGAGCGGGCACGCTCGTTTGTCGGCGTGTATGACATCGAGGCGCCGGAGGGGACCACGATCGCCGTCGACACGCAGCCGGC
This sequence comes from Myxococcales bacterium, assembly GCA_028817905.1. GTDB lineage: Bacteria > Myxococcota_A > Polyangia > Polyangiales > JAFGIB01 > JAPPOR01. The sequence continues at coordinate 1,345 of JAPPOR010000678.1, read as the reverse complement.
TGCCTATGACAGCGGTGGGAAGCTATTGCTCAATACGGGCAAACGTCGGCTTGGGATCCGGTTTGCGGATGGGGTCGAGGTGGCCAGGATCGTGGACGTGCGCGGTGGGGAGCAGGGGACGCTGGTCTTCGAGCGTCCTTCCACATCGCCCCAGCCGGCACCGCCACCGGTGCCCGTGCCGGTTGCAACGCAGCCGCCGTCCACGGTCGGGCAGGCTAGCGCAGGCGCGACCGGGCAGGTCGATGAAGGGAGCTCCATCCTACCACTGGTATTGGTGGTGGCCGGGGGCGCCATGGTGGGAACCGGTGTCGTCACCGGCCTGATGGCAAAGGGCGCCGAGGGTGACCTGGAGGACGCCTGTGGCATGATGCGCAACGCGTGCCCAGACACCCATCAGGACAAGGCCGACACGGCCAATGGTCTGGCGACGGCCACCAACGTCTTGTGGATCGGCGGCGCCGTCCTGGCGGCGCTTGGCGTGACGCTGATATTGGTCGAGGGCGACGACGAACAGCCCGCGGTTCAGGCGGGTGTTGGCCTCGCGTCCGAGGCGGCGGCGGTGAATGTCTGGGGGCGGTTTTGAGCGACTTGCATAGGCGATGGATCATGACTGCGGAAGCCGGCCGCCGGTTGGCGCTGACCTTGGTGGTGCTCTTGTCGGCCTGCTCGGTCAGCGTCGACGACTACAACTTCGTCCCCTCCGAAGAGACTGGCGGGGATGGTGACGGGGATGGCGATGGCGACGGCGATCTCTCACCAAGGGAACGGATGATCGCCCAGGCCGGGGCGCGCGTGCGCGGTCGCTGGGCCACGGAGTGCCTCGAGGGCGCGAGCGACGATGAGCCGGGCTTTCAGTACGTGTACACCATGGAAGCCGACACGATCCGGCTGGACATGATCGCGTATCTCGCCGATTGCAGCGTACCGCTCTGGGTTCAGAGATTGGAGGCGCTCTATGAGGTAAGCGATCTGGGCCCCGACGACTCTTACATTCTGAAGCTGCGCATCACCGAGCGCAGGATCATGCTGCTGGAGGAGGTGGCAGCCGAGGAAGCCAACCGCAGTCCTGGCTTGTTCGGTATGACCGACTGGGAGGCCGGGGTCTGGGTCGACCTGCTGGGCATTGTGGTGAGTGATGGCACAGCCCTCAAACGTGATGAGGTCGCCTGGATCGCGTTCGTGTTTCTGGGTCGAGACGAGGGCATTGGAGCATCCCTGCCCACTGTGGGAGCGGTGCCCACGGACGTACTGGCTGAGCCCTTTGTGCGCACTGACGACGAGCTGACGATCGACGACCTGTAGCTAGTTCTCATCCAGAAAAGGGCACGTGCTCTTTCCCCCGTCG
>JAPPOR010001067.1 GCA_028817905.1 Myxococcales bacterium | reverse complement strand
GAAGCCGAATCCCTGCGCGATCCGAAGCAGAGTTCATGAATAATCCGGGCTAGGCCACAAGAAGGCCCAGATCACCGTGGGATGGACCCGCTTGGCTGCCACTCATCGGACCCGCGTGCCGATCGCGCGGCAGAACGCGTTGAGCGTACGCCGGCTGCCTCCAGGTGCCAGCTTGCCGTCATCGATCAGGCTTGCGAGACTTGTGGTTCCCGTGAGCAACTGAAACCAATTCCCTGGGTCGCCAGATAGGCTGGCCTGGGGTCGGTTGAGGTGGCCATCGCGCACGTCGATGCGTGGACCGCCGAAGGTCACACAGAAAGGCTGCGTGCCCACGGTGAGCCCGACCGTGCCCTGTGACGGGCTGCCGCGATAGCGCCGTTTGAGCGATAGCATCGCCCAGCGGGGGTCCATCGCGTCGTCGGGACGGGGAGACGTCATGTAGCGCGACCCGAACGCACCGAGTGCGAGTACCAGCGTTTCCAGCGACCGCCCCTCACGGGTGAGGGCGTAGACGTGGCCATGCCCAGTTTCGAGGCTACGCTTTTCGACCAGGCCCTCGGCCTCCATCATCTTGAGACGCGCTGCCAGCAGGTTGGTGGTGATCCCGGCCAGGCTCCGATGCAGGTCCGAGTAGCGCCGAGGCCCCAACATCAGGTCTCGCACGATGAGGAGCGTCCATCGCTCCCCCAAGACATCCAGGGCCAGCGCAACACCGCAGAACTGTTTGTAGCTATGCACTATTGTTTTTAATAGTGGATGCGCGCGGTTTGGCAAGCCACGATGGTAGCAACGTACGCATCGCGGCTGCTGACGAGAGGAGACCACGTGATGGAAACGCTCACCTTGACTTTCCCCGGGCCCGGCTCTACCGCCGGCTTTCTCGGTGTGGTCGCGATTGTGCTCGCGTGCGCTGTGGGTGCCGTCCGGCGGGCCGTGGTCGAAAGAGCACTGCCCACCCGCGCCACGGGGATCGCGATCGCAGCGCTGGCGCTGCTGTTGGCCACGAGCGCGACCCTTGCGGAGAGCGGAGTGTTTGCACTCGCCGCGGGCACCCGCGGCCTGGCCGCCTATCCAGCGTTCGTCAACGGGCTCGTCATCGTCATCGCGCTTTCCAGTCTGGGGCGCCGCGTTGCCACCGCGGTGCCGATCTGGGCACTGGTTGCCTTCCAGGGCTTTCGGTTGCCGCTGGAGCTGGTCTTGCACGCCTGGTACGAGGCTGGGGCCCTGCCGGTTCAGATGACTTTCGAGGGCGATAACTTCGATATTGCGACTGGGATCCTCGGCCTTGCGATAGGTCTGGGCATGCGGCAGGGCTGGTTGGGGCTGCGGGCCGCCTGGGTATTCAACCTGATCGGCTGCGGTCTGCTGGTCAGGGTGATGCAAATCGCCCTGCTGTCGAGCCCTTGGCCCGCCCGCGTGTACATGAACGACCCGCCGGTTCTGTTGATGTTTCACGCACCCTATACCTGGATCCTACCCATTTGCGTGTCCGGCGCCCTGATGGGGCACCTGCTGCTGTTCCGCGCCCTGCTCGCGTACAAGAGCGCTGTGGGAACCGACAAACGTCGACCCGTCAAGGTCGTCGCCTAGCTAAGCTAGGATCCGTCGAAGACTGCATCTTGCCCTGTCCGCCTCGGAGTCGGCCGCGCCGCACCCGTGCGCACTTACGAGACACTCGTTTGCTGCCGCCATCCGTTAGTGCGGTGGCGACGCTTCCGAAGCTCCGGAAAGGTGTAGCGATCACAGAGTGCGATGCCTAGGCCCAGGGCGGCGTAGATCAAGCTGTGATAGATAAGCGGGACCACATTGTCCGGTAGCGCGGCGTGTGAGTTGTTCAGATTGGCAGCGTAGTGCGCAACCGTCACGAGCATCAAGCTGCCGCCGCTGCGGTTGAAGAGCCATGTAAAGAGCAAGCTGCCACCGATGAAGAACAGGAACATCCACGGCAGGACGGTCAGAGGCACGCCCAGGCCCATGAACATAGGTATGTGCCAAACCGTCCACAGGGCGCCGAGCATACCGCTAGCGGCAAAGGCGCCATATCGCGCCTGCAACCGCGGAAGCGCGTAGCCGCGCCACGCGATCTCTTCAGCCACCGCGATCACCGCGCCAGCGACCAGGCGTTCGGGTTCTGGCAGCAGAACAACGGGACCGGAGTATCCGATGGCACGAGACAGGACCAGGGCGCCGCTCAGCAGGGTTCCCGGAATCGCCAGGGCCATGGCCCACTGAAGCGGTGATGCGCGCCACAGCCGCATGCCCGAAAACAGGCCGGATACGGCTCGCCGACCACCGGATCGGGCCACCAGCCAGGTCGCCGCGATCATCGGTCCGAGCACGCCAAGCATGGCGAAGGGCAGGTAGGCTTCCGTGGGGCCCGGAAGCAACCCGTTGCGTGCAGCGAGCGCCGGAACCTGCATTCCCCAGGTGATGGCGAAGGCCAACGTGAAGAAAGGTACCGTGTTGGGGACAGCGCCCGGTCGGGCGTGGTCGTAAGGGGTCATCAGGGTCTCCGTGAACGAGTCGAAGCAGCCAGGTCTGCGCACGGGTTCGACAACCACGGCACCGCCAGGTTCCCTCCGCACCGGACCATGGGACTTGCTTCAGCCCCTTGCCCCGGCTGCGCCGAGCCTTCAGCGGAGCCGAACGTAGATGGGGTGAATATCGAGGTCGAGGGTGATCGTGGAGCCGTTCGACCTCGCGGTCGATTCGTCCCCGAGCAGGTCTACGACCGTCGCGTCACGGCTGGTGGGGTGAAGGTAGGTGCTTGCTGCCGTGGTCCTGGCTTTCCAGGCCGCCAAGCGCTTTTCACCCGCGGAGTTTTCGTATTCGAAAACATATTGGTCCCGGTTGCCGGTCGGCACACGCCGCACGTATCGGAACGCTCCCAGCTCCTGGTCGAGCACCGCGGTCGCCCTGGCGGCGGGCTTGCCCCTGATGACCCAGCGCGTCATACCCGGCGACCCGTCCCACAGGAACCAGATGCGAAAGCGAATACCTCGCGACAGACCAAACAGAAAGTCGCGCACGTTGAAGCTCGCCTGCAGTTGGTTCTCCAGCGCGCTGCCATCTGTTCTCCAGCCCTGCTCGGTGTTGAACATGTTGGCAGTCGGGTCCTCGATGATCTCCCGATAGAGGTCGATATCGGCGTCTTCCGGAGTCGAGCCTCTGGGCATGTCGGGCCTTGGATGGGTGCCTTCTGCTGTGTATAGGTGGACAGCCACGCGATTGAAGAGGGGCTCGAGGGAGCCCTCGTCGCGGAGCTTGCCCATATAGAGGTGGGCGGCCAGTTGCCCGTCAAATCGGCGTCCACCTCGACCCGCAAGCGACGGTCCGATCACAAATGCGTCCGGGTCGCCCCCGGTCGCGCGCATTGCGGGGACCACGACCTGTGCGAGGTCGCTGTACGCCTGGGCAGCTTCTATAAACTCGTTGCGAGAGACTGCGTTGTCCCCATTGGAGTCGACGGGCCAGAAGTTTCTGATGTTCGGCTCATTGCCGAGTTCGAAGATGACCTTCCGTCCCCTGTAGTGGGATGCTGCCGCCCGTGCGAAGTTGGCGAGGTTTCGTCGCCCTGCCGCGTTGTACGGGGGCTTGCCAGCAAGTCCCGGATAGATACCGTTCGAGAGCGTGATGGCATACAGTACGCCGATGCCGCGCCGGTTGAACTCATCCACGATTCGGTCGTAGTTGGGGGCCACCCGCCAGTTGAAGACGCCCGCGGGGCGCTCGATGGCGGACCAAAGCAGGCGCGTACGCACCCACTTGAAGCCGGCGGCCTGAATCTGATCGGCGTATTGGCTGACATCGCCGGGATTGACGCCGATCGCGACGCCCATCCCGTCCGTCACGTTGACCAGCGGCCCGCCGCGGACCGCTCCCAGATCGTCTTGCGGGAATTCGTCAGTGTGCTGGGTGCCAACGGTCTCGGTGGGCGGGATGTTGGCAGGTTCTTGCCGGCCGCTGTCCTCGCCCTGAGGCGTCTGGAGCGGGCTGCGCAGGCTTTCCTCCGGCTCCTGTGGCATCTCCTGACTTTCCTGGGGCCGGAGTGCTTGGGACGGGGAGACCGGCGAACGACCACCCGTACCGAAGCTCTCCAAGGCGGGCGATTCGTGGCTGATCACGAGCTCGGGTGCCTCGGGGGTACCGTGCGCATGCAGGTCAACTTTGAAGGGCGAAGGAGTACGGTTCTTCAGCACCAGCGTGAGGCGTGCGCCTTGTCTTTCCCGAACTAGCGACGTGACGTCGAACGTATGCCAGGCCGGGACCGTACTCCAAGTCGTGGTGGTCTGGGCCCGCTCCGTGGCGGCCGGCCGGTTGTCCCACGTGATCGTGTCTTCGGTCCATGAGTTGTCCGAGCCGAGCATGACCATTCCGACCACGGTTTCATCGCTCGTATAGTGGCCGTGCACCCTCAGGGTTGCGGAGACAACCCCGGTTGGCACCCCGGCCAGGTCGAACTTCAGATAGGTCTCGCGCCGCCCACTTGGATCGCCCGTCCTACGGACCTCCAACATCGCGTCCGCGCCGAAGTTATCGCTGGACGCGACGCCGGAACGGACCCAAGCATCGGCAATCGGGCTGAGAGTCGTCTCAAAAAGTCCGAGGGACTGTGGCGCATCGAGGGGGGCGTCGGCGGAGGGTTGCTGCGCGTTCGCAACCGCCGTCAAGCCAGCCCATGGTCCCGCCATCCATCCGACCGCCCATGGGATCAGAGCCGCTGTCCGCAACGTGTACGTCATTCCTTACTCCCTGCTGCAAAGCGCCGGGACCCTAGTCGTCGTAGGCCTCGTTGCAACCGCCGAACGGTGGCATTCCTTGGAAGATCGAGCGAAGGACGCGCCAGGCGTAATCTTCCGCGAACCCTCGCTGCAAAGCTTCGGGGACCATTCCAGTCCGATCGCGGATTCAACACCGCGGGCGGACACCGGGCCCCCAACAAGTGCGGGCTGGTGCAGCTCGCACCTACCCGATTTCAGACGGGCCGTGGCAGCTTCGGACTAGCCCACGCCCATCACCAAATCACGTGCCCTCGCACAACTGTTCGACTCCGCAGCGCCATCGCTTCAGTC
>JAPPOR010000138.1 GCA_028817905.1 Myxococcales bacterium | reverse complement strand
GCCCGCGACCCCGATCGCCGCGTGAAATCACCTTCCCCAGTTCTCACGAAGAGCCGTTATTTCCGGGATGTTGGCAGCGCGAGTGCTGCGGCCTGACCGCTCGCTGAGTGTGTGGGGTGAGCCTGAAGAGTAGTGAGGAGGAGTCATGACCGAAAACAAGAGCACAGGAAACGTCCTTGAGGACGTCTCGCGCGTGGGCTCCAAGCTCGCAAGCTTCGCGAGCGAGCAGCTAGAGACCGTACTGCGAGAGTTGGGTGGACCAGCCGCAGCACAAGGAGCAGGGGCGCCACCAATGTCAACGACGGCCAGCGTCGGCAGCCATCCCGACGCGCGTACACTATCGACCCAGGCCTTGCAACTGATCGGCAAGGCCGGTGCCCTGATGACCGAGCTCGCACAATACGAAGTCGTGCGCCGAGGCAGGCCGCAGGTGACGCTGCGCAGCGCCAACCGGTTCGCGAGCATGACGGTGCCGGAAGGCAGCACTTCCGACTACACATTTCTGCTCGCCAACGGGGGCGAAGACGAGCCCTGCTTGGTCCTCTCGGCCGCACTCAGCGGGTCCGACGGAGCACCTGGCGCGCTGAAGCTTCGCCCTGAAAAAACACGCCTGCATTGCGGCGAGCGACGACAGGTTCAGATCCAGCTGCCCGCCCTGGCGGAGGGGGAGTACGTGCTGGAGCTAAGAGTGCGAACCGAGCACAGCAAACTGCTGGCCGCGCAGAATGTGGCAGTACGCGTGTTGCCTTCAGCCAAGCCGCATGCCTCATGACCACTGCTCGGGAGCTCGTGGAGCGGACACTAGCCGCTGACCAGCGGCGCGTGTCTGCAGCAATAGCGGCGACGGTGCCCCGTGAGGAGCCGCAGCGCCACTTGTATGAATTGATCGACGACCTGCTTCAACGTCCTGGCAAGGGCTTTCGCGCATCCCTGTGCCTTGCAAGCTGCCGCGCCTTCGGCGGAAGCGACGAACAGGCGCTCGACGCAGCGGTTGCGCTCGAGCTGCTTCACAGCGCTTTTCTTGTCCACGACGACATCGAGGACGGGGCAACCCAGCGGCGAGGTGCGGCAGCACTGCATCGATCTCACGGGGTCGCACTCGCCCTCAACGCGGGTGACGGCCTGTGTGCGCTGGCACTGTCCTCGCTTGCGCGAAGCGCTGCCCGCCAGCCACCCGAGGTGGCGGCGGCACTGGTCGGCGAGATCGCGCACCTGTTTCGGCGCACGGTCGAAGGCCAGGCTTGGGAGTTGGGTTGGATCGCGGACGGTAACTTCGACATCAGCGAGGCGGACTACTTCCGAATGGTACTCGGCAAGACCTGCTGGTACTCCACCATCCACCCGTGCCGGCTCGGCGCACTGATCGGCTCGGGCGGCTCGGTAAAACTGGATAGCATAGTCCCTTTCGGCTTCTATCTCGGGGTTGCATTCCAGATTCGTGACGACATCGACAATCTTGCGCCCGGTGCGGCGGGCTACGGAAAAGACGTTGGTGGCGACATTGTAGAGGGCAAGCGCACGATCCCAATGCTGCACTTGCTGCGCAACGGTTCCGCTGCAGAACGGGACGAGGTGCTGCGGCTGTCAGACCCGAACGCAGCAGAACCCGCGGCCGAGCGGATCCTACGTGTGCGCGCATTGATGCTCAAGCATCGCAGCCTCGAATACGCCCGCGACGTGGCTGACCGCTTCACCAGCAAGGCGATCGCGGAGGCCCGCCATGCCTTCGCGGGCGCGGTCGGTCACGTCGACGTGCAGTACATCTGTGCGATGGCGCTCTTCGTGTGCGGAGCTCTGCGGTCAGAGCACTCCCACGATCGGGTGGCGATGCGCGCGAGTGAAGCGTCGGGCTAGACACTAGGCGTGCAGGGGAAGCACTTGGTCGTCGATTCCGGCGGCTCGGGAAGGTCACAATGTTCGGGCTCATCCACCGCTTCGGCCCATTTCCGAGCCAACCCAAAAGGCCCCCTACGAGCCACCCCCAAACACGGTGTTGACACGGGTGGCCTTTCGTTCGAGATTTGGTGCAGCAGAATGAAGTTCTATTCAGCGGAACAACTGCGTCGGCGATATTGCTGGCGGTCGCGGGCTGTGGACCGCGCGACACGGCGGGACATCGACGCCTGGCCGAGCCTCGGCCGTTCGCGCAGATGGGACGTATCGTCGTGACGATCGGCGACAGCGGAGCAAGGGGAAGATGGAAATAAATCGAACGACACTCAGTTCCCGATGCCGGCCGTGGCTGCTCGGACTCGTGGTGTGTACCGTCGCATGTGACTCGTCGGACGCGGCACAGCAGCAGGCGCCCATCCCACAGCCGCTAGCGGGAAACTCGGGTGGTGATCCGACGAACGAGCAGGCGAGTGGGGCGCAGAACCCGATTGTCGACGGAGACACCGGCGTCACAACCACCGACATGGGTCCGGCTACGACCTCGGGTGGCGCGGCCACCCCCGGCACCCCAGGCAACGCCGGCGGCGCAGCCGCACCGGGTGCGGCACCGGGTGCCTCCGGCAGTGCGGGCGGCGCAGCTGGACCGGGAACCAATCCGGGCGGTGCGGGCAACGCGGGCGGCGCAGGCAACCCCACACCGGGCTCCGATACCGACCCCGCGACCGATGACGGGGCGAATGCCGACCCGGACCAGGGCGCTGATACGATGGCCGATGCCGATCCGGATCCGGGCACAGGCACCGACATGGAACCCGCGACCATGTTCGAAGCCTGTGTGAGCGGCGACACGGGGCCCTGCGGCTCGTTCACCCACTCCAGCGGCACCGAACTGGAGTTTGGTCCCCATGGCGCGATCATGGAGGTGAACGTCGGACAGGGTTACGAGGCCCAGGTGAGCCCAAACGACACCGCGTCGGGCTGTGCAGCCGTGGCAGCCTCGTTTGGAGAGCCCGGCGACTCGACGTCCAGGGTGCTGGACATCGGCGATCTGGATCTATCCCTGTACACGGTGTACCGCCCAGCGGCGAGGGCGGAGGGGGAGACGTTCCCGCTGGTCGTGTGGGGCAACGGCACCTGTGCGGCGCCGGAGGGCTATGGTGCCCTGCTGCGTTACGTGGCCTCCCACGGCTACGTGGTGGTGGCGCCCAACTCCCGCTACACGGGCTACCGGGCCCCCATGGTGAAGGCGGTGGACTTCATGTTCGCGGCCAATGACGACCCGGAAAGCCCCTACCATGGGCTGGTCAACAAGGACCTGGTGGGCGGGATGGGTCACTCCCAGGGGGGAGGCGCCACGGTTTCCTTCGCAAACGATGCGCGCGTCACGAGCGTGATCCTCTTCAACGGGGGCACCTCGGCGAGCAAGCCCTTCCTGGCCGTAAGCGGCGACGCCGATATCGCTGGCCGTATCAGTGGCTTCCAGCGCGCGGTCCAGAATGCCAGCGTCTCGCCCGCCGCGTTTCTCTGGTACCACATGATCCCCGAGACGGGCCGCGTGAGCGGACACCTGACCCTGATGACCCAGCCGGAACGGGTGGTGGAGGCCACGGTGGCCTGGTGGGACTTGACGCTCAAGGGCGAGGAAAGCGCCAAGGCGGTTTTCGCCGGCAGCGACTGCCAGCTCTGTGGTCGGGACGCGGAGTTCGAGTTCGGCGTGTCGGGGCTGCAGCCGTAGGCGTCAGCCCCAGGGACGTCGAGCGGGCGGGTGAGATCGAGGAACACCCATGGACGGGTTTGACCCGCTCGCTAGTTTCGGCCCAACCGGGCCAGGTCCATGAATGGATAGACTTCAACGGTTGCTCTCGTGCGCCGCGCCAGCGCCTCCCGCATCTGATCCAGATCGGTTGCCGGTCGATGCGAGGCGGACCCGCAGATCGAGATGACCCGCTGCATCCGCCGATCGTAGACTTGGCCCGCGTCTTGTACGGGCTCGACGGCGTTGCCATAGGTTGCTGTATGTGGACTCGCGCTTCTGATAGGAAATGTAGCGCTGTCCCAGGCCCACAGTCGCGTTGTGATCCGCGTCCTGTGGGAAGGAGGACGGCCGGGGCCGCGCTCTTCCGGGGTGAAGCTCGCAGAAGGCCGCGCCAGAAATCCTCGGCGAACACCGAGAAGACCTCGGCCGCATCGGCGGGGTTGCGCAGGCGGCTACCGAGAAAGCCGATGATTTCGTTGCCGTGGCGTTCGATGAAGAGGGTTGCGGCGGTCTCGTAGTCACCGGCGTCGAAGGCGCGGCGCACATCGGCGTCGTCCTGCCCCGGGGCCCTCTTGTCGCTCGGTCCCTGATCACCCATCGTCGCGCACCATGACCGCCTCTGTTTGGGTGAGTGACCTGTCGGTCGATGTTAGGGGCGGTAGGGTAAGGGCGACCATGGCTGCGATGAGGTCGGGCCTGAGCACCCCCTGCCGCCTCATCGTTTCGTCGGCCTGCTCCATTAGGGTGCGCCCCTCGTTGCCGCCCAGCCACAGGCCGAGTTGCCGTACTCGCTTGCCCACATGTTTCACCCATTCGCGTGCCCTACATATGGGGTATCGCACGCGGGCAGGCCGGTGCTAGACGAGACTCGCCAGCCACTCGGTATGGCGCGTGTCTGCTAGGCAGACGATGCGGGGGGCCCCGATGGCCTGGGCGACGCCAGGTCATGTGGCCAGGGAACGAGCCGGTCTCGACACGAACGGGAAGCGCGGGTGGGCGCACTGATTTGCAGGATGGGGTGAAAATGGACAGGCAGATGACTTGGGCAGTGCTACTCGTGCTTGCGGCGATGGGGGGATGCGGCGACGAGGTGGAAACCACCACAGCCCGCAGGGGGAGCTCAGCAGCTGACGACGACCCCTCCAGTGCCGGCCTGGATGCTGGTGTAGGCGAGGACGACGAGGACGACGAGGACAGCGGAACCGAGGAGGCATCCCCCGGAGACGGTGGACTTCGTAGCGCGGAAACGGCAGCCGACGGTGGCACCGGCAGCGACCAAGCTGACGAAGAGGAGGCCGAAGACGGAGAGGGGGCCGAAGACGAAGAGGAGGCCGAGGACGAAGAAGCCGCCGAGGGCGAAGAGGGGGCCTAAGACGAAGAGGGGGCAGAAGACGACGAGGGCGCCTAAGACGAACGGGAGGCCG